>NZ_JBXAYL010000009.1:0-159463 GCF_056783195.1 Salicola sp. AFF1 | reverse complement strand
ATCGGGATTGAGAGCTGAGCCAACAGCCCGCTACGCGGCCAGCAGTCCGGTTTCTGGATGCTCATGAGAAATCCGGGTTAGCCATCTGCTCTCAGGCTGCTGCATTTGGCGCCATATTCAGCGCGCGGCGGATGTCGGACTGAGTGACCTTCAGGTTGGTGGGAAGGTCCGCGGAGCCGGTTGTGATTTCCCACTGCCCTTTTGTGCCGGGCTTGGGCAGGGTGGTACGACCGCCCCGGGCAAGGGTTACACGTAGTTCGGGCTGGACCTTTAACTCATTCCATCCCCAATCCCAGCCTGAGTTCCTGTTCAGCACCTCCAAGCGCCAGGAATTATGCAGTAGCCAGTCCTGAACCGCTGGGTCCGCTTCGTGTTCTTGTCCTCCCAACGACACGATGATTTTCGGGGTTATTCTGGTCGTGTGCCGTTTGATGCCTGCATGAGGCTTTGGCGTCACGATACGCTGCGCCGAGTGATGAGAATGTTGATACAGTGTTTCCCACCGTAGCGCTTCGGCCTTGATGCTTTTTTTGGTGGCTTTGATCAACTGGCTCCGATCAGTCGGGATGACCTTTGACTTGGGGGTGTTGTTAACAGCCAGGTTCTCGAGGATATCCAGAACATACTTATGAATCTCATGGCTTGTGGTGATTGATCCGCTCTGTACCTCCTGAAGGATGAACTCCTTGATTGGCTCAATCAGCCACTTGCCCGCGCCCCTCTGGGCAAACTCGGAGGGCCGCTTTTGAAGCTGGTCGATCATTCGGTTTTTCAGACCCGAGACGTTGCCCGGCGCATTGGCCGGGTCCCTGAGGGAGTCGTTATATTCGCTTCGGAAGTGATTGGCCCAAGCTGCGCCTGTGCCAATTATCGAGAGGGTCACGGAGCGGGCTGCCATGGTGTGAGGCGCCAGTATCCAGCCCAGACCCATGGCTGTGGAGGCCATCAGGCTGTAATTGAGGTCGTGCTCACGGGCCTCGATAAATTCGGCAGCGCCTTCTTTGACACCTTGGGTTACGTCATCCAGCCAGCGGTCGCTGATTAACTGTTCGACGCGGTTTCTGACCTGAATGTCCACGTCGTTCGATGAGAGTGCCATTATCGTTTCTCCTATTCCCTTTTGGCTCCATTCCTTCAATTTGGATACTACATCAACGGCTTGGCAGCAACAACATGCTGAGGGTTGAGAGTAAAGGTGGATTGTCGTACGCTTCAGAGCCCACATATGGATAAGCTGAAAAGGGATCTTTCGCTGTGGACCACCCTATACGGAACCGACTCACTGCCATTGGCTTGATCCTGCTTTGTAGCGGGCTGGCAGGTTGTGATGGCTTCAGTGAAACGGATACCGAAGCTGCGGCGCAAGTGAAGGCCCGGGAGCTGGCTCCTGGTACCCGCTTTCAAGATAAGCTCAAGAGCGGCGGGCAGGGCCCGGAGATGATCGTGATCCCCTCTGGGCGTTTTATGATGGGAGATGCTCCGAAGCATGATTTTGACCGGGAAAGCCTTCCTGTTCACGAAGTCACTATTGACCAGCCGTTTGCCCTAAGTACTCATGAGATCACTAATGCCCAGTATGTGGAGTTCCTGAACGCTATGGGCCGTTTAGGCCCTCACTCCAAAGACTATGATTGGGTTTTCAGTAAAACATGGGGGCGGTATAGCAAGATCGTCGAGCGTGACGTTCAGGGGTGGATGGGACTGACCCGCCACTCTGTGTATGAGGTTGCTGAAGGGGCCCATAACGAACAGCGACCGGTCACCCATGTGAACTGGCATGGGGCTCAAGCCTATGCGGACTGGCTGTCCGAGCAGACGGACCACAATTATCGACTGCCCACGGAGGCGGAATGGGAATACGCCGCCAAGGCGGGAACGAGTACCTGGTACTGGTGGGGCAACAAGGGCGGCCGGGGCGGAGGGCGCGCTGTGTGCGGTGGTTGTGGCAGCCAATGGGACGATCGCCCCCGGGAGGAGCAGGATACAGCCCCGGTGGGCTCTTTCGAGCCCAACCCCTTCGGACTTTATGATGTGCACGGCAATGCCTGGGAATGGGTCCAGGATTGCTGGCACCCCAACTACGAAGGTGCCCCCACGGATGGCTCGGCTTGGCTCAAAGCCAATGCTCAGGATTGCAGGCGGGTCCTGCGAGGTGGCGCCATATCCTCCGGCGTTATCGATATGCAGTCGATTCATCGCACATATCGAAAACACCCAGCCAGCAACGTTGGCGGCATTCGCCTGGCCCGGGATCTGTGATCTGGCATGGCGGGGCTTGGCCCTACTGATAAGGAACACGCTAAAGAAGGACCTTCATCTGTGGACAACCTTATACGGAACCGGCTCAATGCCATTGGCTTGCTCCTGCTTTGTAGCGCTCTTCCAGGCTGTGATGCGTCCAAAGGTAGGGGCGCTGAATCAGCGCAAGTGAACGCCCGGGAACTGACCCCAGGGACGCGTTTTCAGGACCGGCTCGAGGACGGCGGCCGGGGGCCGGAAATGGTTGTGATCCCCGCCGGACGTTTCATGATGGGCGAGGCCCCGAATGATTTCGTCCTCCGGGAGAGTGTTCCAGCTCACCAAGTCACCATTGACCAGCCGTTCGCCCTTAGCACTCATGAGATTACTAATGCCCAATACGTGCGTTTTCTGAATGCCAAGGGCCACCGGGGACCAGGCCTGCAGAGTCCGGAGAATTATGAATGGGTAACGGACCAAGTGTGGGGCTTGCATAACAAGCTCATCGAAAAAAAAGTCGAGGGGTTTTGGGGACTGACCCACTATTATGAGTATGAGATTGCGGAAGGACCTCAAAATCAACAACGGCCAGTGGTTGAAGTAAGCTGGCATGGGGCCCAAGCCTATGCCGATTGGCTGTCCGAGCAGACGGGCCACAACTATCGGCTGCCCACGGAGGCGGAATGGGAATACGCCGCCAAGGCTGGAACGAGTACCTGGTATTGGTGGGGCAATGACGCAGGCCGGGGCGAGGGGCGTGCAGTCTGCGATGGTTGTGGCAGCCAATGGGACGATCGCCCCCGGGATGAGCAGGATACAGCCCCGGTGGGCTCTTTCGAGCCCAACCCCTTCGGACTTTATGATGTGCACGGCAATGCCTGGGAGTGGGTTCAGGATTGCTGGCACCCTAACTACAAGGGTGCCCCCACGGATGGTTCGGCCTGGCTCAAGGATGATGAGGATTGCAGGCGGGTTCTGCGCGGCGGGGCCATAACCTCTGGTCCTGCCAGGATGCTGTCAGCCTATCGCAAATATAAAAAACACCCTGGCAGCACCGTTGGGGGTATTCGCCTGGCCCGGGATCTGTAAGATCCGAGCTCAGGGGGCGTGGGACTTTGGCGTAAACCAGCGGCGCGGCCTGGGCACCTCATGAAAGATCGTCCATAAGCGCGGACAGCGTGGCCCGGCCCCGGCGGTGGTTGGCTTCCGGGTCGTTGTCCGTGGTGCCCTCGCGCTCCACGTGCTCGTCCGGCATTTCGTCCAGGAAGCGGCTGGGGATGGGCTCAATGAGCTCGCCGTACTGCTTGCGTTGGGCCGTGTAAGTCAGCGTCAGGCAGCGCTGGGCGCGGGTGATGCCCACGTACATCAGCCGCCGTTCCTCCTCGATGGTTTCCGTCTCGATACTGCTGCGGTGAGGCAGCAGCTCTTCTTCCAGCCCCATGATGAACACGTGGGGGAATTCCAGTCCCTTGGAGGCGTGCAGGGTCATCAGTTGCACCCGGTCGCTGTCGTCTTCTTCCTCCTGGCGGTCCAGAAGGTCCCGCAGGACCAGGCGGCTGACGGCATCCTCCAGGGTCTGTTCAGTGTCGCCGTCGTCCTCATCCGGTTCCATCTGCTCGATGGAATCCAGAAGGTACCAGACGTTTTCCATGCGCTTCTGGGCCTGCTTGGCGCTGGAGGCGTTCTGGTACAGCCATTCTTCGTATTCAACCTCGGTGAACATGCGCCGGATCACGCCCAGCGTGTCGTCCTCGTTCTCCAGACGCCGGCGTACATCGTGGAGGAAGTGGGAAAAGCGCCGGAGCTTGTCCAGGGCGCGGCCCTGGATATGGCTGTCGGCACCGACTTCGTCCAGCGCCCGGGTCAGGCTCATCTGGCGCTGGCGGGCGTAGCCGGTGAGCTGCTCGAGGGTTCGGGGCCCGATCTCGCGCCGGGGCACGTTGACCACCCGCAGGAAGGCTACGTCGTCGTCCGGGTTGGTCAGCAGGCGCAGGTACGCCATGGCATCCTTGATCTCGTTGCGGGCGAAAAAGGAGGTGCCCCCTGAGATCTTGTACGGGATCTGGTAGGCCTGGAGCTTGATCTCCAGCAGCTTCGACTGGTGGTTGCCCCGGTACAGTACCGCGAAGTCCCGGTATTCCGACCGGCTGCGGAGCCGTTGGTCCAGGATCTCGGAGGCAATGCGTTCGGCTTCGCCTTCCTCGTTCCGGGTGCGCAGGACGCGGATGGGGTCGCCTACGCCCAGATCGCTCCAGAGGGCTTTGTCGAAGACGTGCGGGTTGTTGGCGATGACGGTGTTGGCGGTGCTCAGGATACGGCGCATGGAACGGTAGTTCTGCTCCAGCTTGACGATCTTGATCGACGGAAAATCTTCCTTGAGTTGCGCCAGGTTTTCCGGCCGCGCGCCGCGCCATGCGTAGATGGATTGGTCGTCGTCACCCACCACCGTCAGGCCCTGGCGGTGGCCCACCAGCAGGCGTACCAGTTCATACTGGCTCAGGTTGGTGTCCTGGTACTCGTCCACCAGCAGGTAGCGGATACGGCGCTGCCATTTCTGGAGGATCTCCTGCTGGTTGCGGAACAACAGCACCGGCAGCAGGATCAGGTCGTCGAAATCCAGGGCGTTGTAGGCTCTCAGGTAGTCCGCGTAGTGCTGGTAGATGACCGCGAAGCGCTCCTCGCGGGCGTCGTTGGCCCGGCTCAAGGCCTGGTCCGGCAGCAGCATGGCGTTCTTCCAGTTGGAAATGGTCGCCTGCAGGTCGCCCACCTCCAGTCCCGTGTCCGGGGCATGTTCGGCCAGGAGGTCGCGCAGCAGGGCGCGTGCATCCTCGGCGTCAAAGATGGAAAAACCAGGGTGGTAGCCTACGGCGTCGTGCTCCTCGCGCAGGATGGTCAGGCCCAGGTTGTGGAAGGTGGCCACGGTGAGCCCACGGGCCGCGCGGCGGTCCACCAGCTTACCCACGCGTTCTTTCATCTCCCGCGCGGCCTTGTTGGTGAAGGTGACGGCGGCGATGTGGCGCCCAGGGTAGCCGGCGTATTCAATCAGGTGGGCGATCTTGCGCGTGATCACGCTGGTCTTGCCGCTGCCGGCACCAGCGAGCACCAGAAGCGGGCCGTCCAGGTATTTTACGGCTTCGCGTTGGCGGGGGTTGAGATCGGCCACGGGCAGTCCTCCTGAATGGTCCGGTATTGTAGCATCGAGTGGGCGTGGCTTGATCGGCGCTCTGAGCAGTGATTAAATCACTACGACATGCTACAGCAAGGAACAGGGAGACGTTCATGGGAAGACCAGCCGCAACCCTTGGGGATTTCCACATTTGCCCTATGTTTGATGGCCCCAAGCCTCATGTGGGAGGCCCTACGATAGCAGGGTCACCGAATGTGTTGATTGGGGGGAAACCGGCAGTACGCCAGGGCGATACAGCCATCTGCGTGGGACCGCCGGATATCGTCGCCGAAGGCTCGCCAACGGTGTTCATCAATGGAAGCCCTGCCTCCACCCAGGGGTGCGCCACCATGCATGGCGGCATGCTGGTCGTCGGCAACCCTACGGTGCTGATCGGCTGAGGGCCGGTCTGGCCCTTCAGCCGTAGCGGCCGGTGATGTAGTCCTCGGTTTTCTGTTCGCGCGGGTTGGTGAACAGGGTGTCGGTGTCGTTGAACTCGACAATCTCGCCCATGTGAAAGAACGCCGTGTAGTTGGCCACCCGGGCCGCCTGCTGGAGGTTGTGGGTGACGATGGCGATGGTGTAGCGATCCTTCAGTTCGTCGATCAGTTCCTCAATCGTGGCGGTGGCCAGCGGGTCCAGGGCGGAAGCCGGTTCGTCCATCAGTATGACTTCCGGATTCACGGCAATGGCGCGAGCGATGCACAGGCGCTGCTGTTGGCCCCCCGAAAGGGCGGTCCCGGGCGTCTGGAGCCGATCAGAGACTTCTTTCCAGAGTCCGGCGCGTTTGAGCGAGTTCTCGACCAGGTCATCAAGGTCGCGGCGGCTGTTGACGATGCCATGCAGCCGGGGGGCATAGGCGATGTTTTCGTAGATGCTCTTGGGGAAGGGGTTGGGCTTCTGGAAGACCATACCCACGTTGCTGCGCAGCTGGACCACGTCGACATCCGGGGCGTAGATATCCTCGCCGTCCAGGGTGATGTTGCCTTCAATCCGGACATTCGGGACCAGGTCATTCATGCGGTTGAGGCACTTCAGGAAGGAGCTCTTACCGCAGCCCGAGGGCCCGATCATGGCGGTGACCTCGCGCTCATAGATGTTGAGATTGAGGTTATGGAGCGCCTGGGCCTCGCCATACCAGAGGCGTACGTTTTCGGCCTGGACCTTGACGTTCTTCTCGGCGGTCTCGGTTTTCTGGGCCGTGGTGTCAGTGTCGGTCTGCCCCGTCATAGCGGTTGTTGATTCCATGGTCTCGGATGGGTCAGTTGTGGCTTCAGAGTACATAAGGCACCTCGTAGAGCGCTACCAGCGGCGTTCAAACTTTCGCCGAAGGAAGACGGCAGTGGCGTTGAGTGACAGCAGCACGGCCAGCAGCACCATGATGCCGGCGGCTGTCTTTTCCACATACGCCTGCTGGGGTTCCGATGCCCAGGTGAAAACCTGTGCTGGGAGTACCGTGGCGGATTCAAAAATACCGGAGGGTGCATCCGGAATGTAGGCGATCATGCCGATGATGATCAGCGGTGCCGTCTCGCCCATAGCCTGGGCCAGACCGATGATGGTGCCGGTGAGGATGCCGGGCAGTGAGGATGGCAGCACGTGGTCGCGCACCACCTGCCAGCGCGAACAGCCCATGGCGAAGGCGCCCAGGCGGATGGGGTCCGGTACGGCGCGCAACGCGGCCCGGGTGCTGATGATGATGATGGGCAGCGTCATCAGCCCCAGCGTCAGTCCCCCGGCCAGGGCGGAGGAGCGCGGTACCCCGAAGAAGTTGATGAACAGCGACAGCCCCAGAAGACCGAAGATGATCGACGGTACGGCTGCCAGGTTGTTGATGTTGACCTCAATGGTCTGGGTCAGCTTGTTGTCCGGGGCGAACTCCTCCAGATAGACCGCGGACATCACGCCAATGGGGAACGCGAACAGCAGTGTAATACCCAGTACATAGAGGGTGCCCACGGCGGCCGAGAAAATGCCGGCCAGTTCCGGAAGCTTGGAATCCCCGGTGGTGAAGAAGCGTGTGTTGAAGGCGTTCTGGATCCGACCTTGGGAGACCAGTTCATCGACCTGCTGCTGCAGGTCACTGGCAATGCTTTGGTCGTGTTTCAGGTACTGGTCGACCTCCGCTTTCACCGGGACCCATTTCTCTTCCGTGGTCCCGAGCAGGTCAGGGTTGCGGTCGATGGCCCTGGGGATTGACCGGGTAGCCCCGCGCGAGGCGATGTCCCGCATGTCGCTGGGCAGCGCGAACTGGCCGAGCCGTTCCGAGCGGTCGTTGTATTCCAGGGTGACCTTCACCTGGTGCTGCATGAAGGCGGTGTAGCCCTGGCTGATGATGTCACTGAAAAACGCCACGATGATGGCGAAGGCAATGGTGACCGCACCAATGCAATAGGCCTTGAAGCGCTTTTCCGCGCGATAGCGCCGGCGAAGGCGCGGGTTGTCGGCGGAGCCGGTCAGTCTGCGGGTGCTCATCTCGGTTCGCTCAGTCGTATTGCTGCTTGAATCGCCGCACCATCACCGTCGAGATGATGTTCAGCGTCAGGGTCACAATGAACAGCACCAGCCCCAGGGCAAACGCTGAAAGCGTCTGTGGGCTGTCGAAGGATTGGTCCCCGGTGAGTGAGTAGACGATGTTCACGGTGACCGTCGTCATGTCCTCAAGCGGGTTCCAGGTCAGGTTCGGGCGCACGCCCGCCGCCATCACCACGATCATGGTCTCGCCCAGGGCGCGGGAAACCCCCAGAAGGAAGGCCGAGATGACCCCGGGCAGAGACGCTGGAATCACGACGTTGCGGATGGTCTCGGAACGGGTGGTGCCCAGGGCGAAAGCGCCTTCCCTCAGGCTCTGGGGAATACTGTTGATTACGTCATCCGAAAGCGAGGAGATGAAGGGGATGATCATGATGCCCATGACAATGCCGGGAGAGAGGATGTTGCTGTAGGACGCATCCAGCCCGAAGAAGCCGGCGATATCGACCACGATCGGCGTGACGGTGATGGCCGCGAAGAAGCCATAGACCACAGTGGGAATACCGGCAAGGATCTCCAGGATGGGTTTGACGATGCCACGGGTCCGCAGCGAGGCGTATTCCGACATGAAGATCGCTGACAGCAGGCCAATGGGCAGCGCCACGGCCATGGCAATGCCAGTGACCATGAAGGTGCCCGCGAACAGGGGCACGGAACCGAACATGCCGCCACCGCCTTCGCTGACCTCGTCACCGCGCCCTGCCGCTTCAAGGAAAGAGTCGCCCGGATCCCATGTGGTTCCGGTGATGAACTCCCAGAAGCTGACTTCGCGGAAAAAGCGCATGGCTTCGAAGATGACCGACAGCACAATGGCAATGGTGGTCATGATGGAGATCAGGGCCGCCCCCAGTAACAGCCAGCGCACCACCCGGTCCAGCGTGTTGCGGGCGCGCAGGCTGGGTCGGATGGCTTTCAGCCCGAAAGCGAAGCCGGCGAGTGCCGTGACCAGCGTCATGGCCAGCACCAGCTCCGAAGGCAGGGCAAGCCAGCCGAGAAGGTTCAACAGGGAGGCGGCACCGGCGACGCCAATGGCGGGAATCGCCATGGAGACGACGGAATACCAGCCGTACTGTTGGGGCCTGGAATGCAGGCGAGTGCCATCGGCCTGAGTGGCCAGAGCTTTGCGCCGGCCGAGGTGGAATCCGGCGTAGCCCAGCGGGATCAGTCCCGCGAGCAGTAACAGCGTGGTTTCACCTACGCCCACTTTTGCCTCTCCTGTACACACGAAAACCCGACTGTCCGCTGGCGGCGGAAGCAGCCGGGAAACTACCAGAGATTATTCCAGATCGCTACGCTTCAGTACGGTCCGGTTCGCGACATGCTTTTGCCACTCCTGACGTGTGCTGTCGGGCAGTGGAATCAGACCTTCTTCCACCAGCAGTCCGTTCGGGCCGATCATGAGGTCATCCATGAAGAGGCTGACGTAGCCGTCAATACCGGGCGCCACCGACCCTTCATGCGCCTTCTTGATGTAGAACCAGAGGCTGCGCGCCACCGGGTACGATTCAGTGGAAATGTTTTCGGTTGTTGGCGCCACGCCATCGACCTTTGCAGCCTTGACGCTGCCCCGGTTTTCCTCAAGGAAGCTGTAGCCGAAGATGCCGAAAGCCGCCTTGTTCTCCTGGATGCGCTTGATGATCAGGTTGTCGTTCTCGCCGGAATCCACGTAGGCGCCATCGGAGCGGATGTCGGTGTATTCGCCCGGATAGCCGGCTTCTTCGCTGACATCCGCCATAACCAGCTCCTCAAAGGCGTCGCGTGTGCCGGAGGTGGTCGGCGGGCCGAGGATCTCAATCTCGCGATCCGGCAGGCTGGCGTCGATATCGTTCCAGCTGTCGTAGGGGTTCTCAACCAACTCCCCGTCCTGGGGCACTTTGGCGGCTACGGCTAACAGGATCTGTTCGCGGGACAGGTTGATGTCCTTGTTATCACTGCTTTGAGCCAACACGATGCCGTCGGAGCCGATCATTGCCTCGGTGATCTTCTCGACGCCGTTTTCCTGGCACCGGTCGAATTCACTGGGCTTCATGCGGCGTGATGCGTTAGTGATGTCCGGCGTGCCTGCGCCGACCCCTTCGCAGAACAGCCGGAAGCCGCCGCCGGAGCCAGTGGATTCAATGGTGGGTGTGGGATATTCCGTCGTCGCCCCGAACTCCTCTGTCACATAGCTGGCAAACGGGTAAACCGTGCTCGACCCCACGATCCGGATCTGATCGCGCTCCTGGGCGAGCGAGGTGGTGCTCGCGGTCATGAGTGCGGCCAGTGCGATGGCGGATTTCTTCCAGTTCTGCATCAGGAGACTCCTAAGGTTGCCCCAATTGTTCATCTCGTTCATCAGATTGAAAGTTTATGAGAGTTCTATGACAGTTTTGTGACAGGAGCGGGGCAGCCTTCCCGCCGGGGCTGGTCCCGGCGGGAAAAGCCAGTCCTGGGGCTCAGAAGCTGAAGATGGCGCCAACCATGACGTTGTCGCCTTCATCGTTCGCTTTGTCGTACCAGCCGGCTTCCGCCCAGAGGCTCAAAGGCTCATAGAGCTGATGCGAGACGCCCAGGGTGAGTTCGTCACGTTCGCTGACAACGGTTTCGTCATCCGGTGAGACGCGCTGAACGGCGCCGTAGAACTCGGTGCGGCCCTGGCTGAACGTGCCGCGCAGGGCAGTGAAGGTGGTCTCGTCACCGGCCGGGTCACCCTCCAGGTTTTCCTGGATTGAGTACTTGGCGCCGAATTCAAGCGGACCGATGCCGTAGAGGCCGGACATACCGTAAGTGTTTTCGCTGACATAGACATCGTTGCCAGCGGCATTGGTTCCGGTCTCGGCACCACGGTCGTCATAACCGGCATAAAGTCCCCAGTTATCCCCGGTGTAGCCACCGGCGAGGGAGAGACCCACCTCGTTGCTCTCCTCGCTGGCAGGGCCTTCGTCCCGGCCCTGGATCCGCGCCTGGGTGCGGAAGCTGAAGCCGTTCCAGTCCGGGCTGTAGTAGGCGACCTGGTTGTCCTCGCTGGCGAAGGCCTCATCCGAGATCTCGGCGTCCTCGGCGACTTCGGTGGCGTCGATGATCAGGTCCTCGTAAACGCTGTCGAAGTTGCCGGCCTGGAGCTTGCCGAAGTTGCCCTTGAGGCCGAGGAAGGCACTGTCCTGGCCGTCAAAGGCGCCGCTGCCATCGTCTCCATCGCTCTCGTATTCCAGTTCGATCTGGCCGTAGGCGGTAACCGCATTGCCGAGGCGCGTTTCGAAGCCGAACCCGAGGGTGGAGTCTTCATCATCAAGTTCCGTGGAACTGTCCCCGGCTCCGTTTTTTTCAGAGATGACCTTGGGTTCAACGGTGCCGTAAAGGTTGAAGGTGGTGTTTTCCGCCAGGCTGAGCCCGTCCTGGGCGGTAAATTCGAGGGCCTGGGCACCAGGTGCGACAAGGGCGGTGGCAATGGCAGCCGTGAGAAGATGCTTGCGAGTCATGGTTTGTTCCCGAAAAAGCGTTTATCGACAGGATGTCATCAGTCAGCGTCTCCGCCTTCACGGTCGCGTCAGCAGGCGACAGCAACCCTGAAAACGCGAAGACCTCGCAGGTTACGGGACTGTGACATTTTTCTTTCAGGCGCGGAAGTGGTTGTGGGTTGAAAAGTGTTGAAGCCTGTACCTGCGCGGTCGCATCGCTATAATGGCGAGCGGATTTCAAACCCACTGGAAACGGTTTCCCATGAGCTCAATCAATCAGGCTATTGCCAATGAACTGGGCATCAGCCAGCGCCAGGTGGATGCCACCGTGGCCCTGCTGGATGACGGCGCGACCGTCCCTTTTATTGCCCGTTACCGCAAGGAAGTCACCGGTTCCCTGGATGACAGCCAGTTGCGTCAGCTTGACGAGCGGCTGCGTTATCGCCGGGAAATGGAGGACAGGCGCACCACCATCATCGAGACCATCAGGGACCAGGGGCAGCTGACCGATGAGCTGCTGGCCAGCCTGAGCCAGGCGGATACCAAGGGCCGGCTGGAAGACCTGTACCTGCCCTATAAGCCGAAACGGCGTACCAAGGGCCAGATCGCCCGGGAAGCAGGGCTGGAGCCGTTGGCGGATGCGCTGTTCGAGGAGCCGGATCAGGAGCCGGAAGCCCTGGCCGGCGATTACCTCAATCAGGAGGCCGGCATTGATGGGACCAAGGCCGCACTGGATGGCGCCCGTTACATCCTGATGGAGCGTTTTGCCGAGGATGCGGACCTGCTGGCCCGGCTGCGTGATTTCCTGTGGCAGGACGGCCAGCTGCGTGTTCAGGTGGTCAGCGGCAAGGAGGAAGAAGGGGCGCGTTTCCGGGATTACTTTGATCATCGCGAGCCATTGAAGAAGGTGCCCTCCCATCGGGCGTTGGCGATATTCCGGGGCCGTAATGAGGGCGTACTGCAGTACAGCATCGAGGTGGGCGACCCGGAAGCGGACAGTCGCGCGCCCCATCCGGCTGAGGGGATGATTGCTGCGCACTGGGGCATCCGCAATGAGGGGCGCCCGGCGGATCCCTGGCTGGGCGACGTGGTGCGCTGGACCTGGCGGGTCAAGCTCAGTACGCACCTGGAAACCGATCTCATGGGCAGTCTGCGCGAACGCGCTGAATCCGAGGCCATCCAGGTCTTTGCCAGCAACCTGAAGGACCTGCTCATGGCAGCGCCCGCTGGCAAGACAGCCACCATCGGCCTGGACCCGGGGCTCCGCACCGGCGTGAAAGTGGCTATCGTGGACGGCACAGGCCGTTTTCTGGACCAGGGCACCATTCACCCTCATTCACCACAGAACCGGTGGGACCAGTCGATTGAGCAACTGGCGGGCTGGTGTCGCCAGCACGGGGTCGGCCTGGTTGCCATCGGTAATGGCACCGCGTCCCGGGAGACGGACCGGTTGGTGGCGGATCTTATCAAACGTTACCCGGAGCTGGGCGTCACTCGGGTGATGGTGAACGAGGCCGGGGCATCCGTGTACTCCGCTTCCGAATATGCGTCCAGGGAGCTGCCGGAGCTGGATGTGACCATCCGCGGCGCGGTCTCCATTGCCCGGCGCCTTCAGGATCCATTGGCGGAGTTGGTCAAGATCGAGCCCAAGTCCATTGGTGTGGGCCAGTATCAGCACGACGTTTCCCAGGTGCAGCTTGCCCGGACCCTGGATGCGGTGATCGAGGATTGCGTGAACGCCGTTGGGGTGGATCTCAATACCGCCTCGGTGCCCCTGCTCACGCGCGTGGCCGGGCTCAATACCGGGATTGCGGAGAACATCATCCGGCTCAGGGAGCAGAAGGGCATGTTCAGCAGCCGCCGCGAGCTTCTGGAGGTGAGCCGGCTGGGTGCCAAGACGTTCGAGCAGGCGGCAGGCTTTCTGCGCATCATGGACGGGGAGCACCCGCTGGATGCCTCGGCAGTCCACCCGGAAGCCTACGGGTTTGTTGAGGCCCTGGCGCAGAAGGAGGGTCGGTCCCTGGATGCGGTTATCGGTGATCACGCATTCACCCGGGCCCAGGACCCTGAAAAACTCGCGGATGAGCGCTTTGGTGAGCCGACGGTCCGCGACATCCTGAACGAGCTGGAAAAGCCCGGTCGGGATCCGCGTCCTGAATTCCAGCATGCCCAGTTCCGGGAAGGTGTGGAGACGCTTGCGGACCTGGAGCCCGGCATGAAGCTGGAAGGCAACGTCACCAACGTGACCCACTTCGGTGCTTTTGTGGACATTGGCGTACACCAGGACGGGTTGGTGCACATTTCGGCGCTGTCCAATGAGTTCGTGAAGGACCCACGGGATGTAGTCCGGGCGGGGGACGTCGTTACGGTTAAGGTGCTGTCCGTGGACAAGGACCGCAAGCGTATTGAGCTGACCATGCGTATGGGGGATGAACCGGGCCAGGGCAAACAGAACACGGCCGGTGCCCAAAAGGCCGGTCAGGGTGAACCGGCTGGAAAGCGCCAACGTAAGAGCCCGGATAAGCGCGGAACCACATCCAAAAAGCAGCCGGAAGCCGGCGGCGCCATGGCGGAGGCTTTTGCGCGCGCCTGTCAGTCCGACAAACAGCATTAACCGGGAGTATTGCATGGGGGAACGCCGTTTCAGGGCCCTGGAGTCGATCGCCGGCGGTGACTGGCCGGGTTTTTTCAAGGGGTTGGAGAAGGAAGGGCTCCGGGTGGACCCGGACGGTGCCATTGCCCAGACTCCGCACCCGCAAGCGCTGGGCTCCGCGCTGACCAACCCGGCCATTACCACGGATTATTCCGAGGCGCTGCTGGAGCTGGTCACCCCGGTCTGCGGGAGCACGCCGGAGCTGATGGCGGCGATTGAGGGCATTCATGGCTATGTTCATCGCCATCTGGGTGAGGAGCGTCTCTGGCCGTTGAGCATGCCCTGTCGGCTGGATGGTGAGCAGAGCATTCCCATTGCGCAATACGGCACCTCCAATATTGGCATGCTCAAAACCGTCTACCGGCGGGGCCTGGCCTGGCGCTACGGGCGCATCATGCAGAGCATCGCCGGTACCCACTACAATTTCTCCCTGCCGGACGCTTTCTGGCAGCAGTGGCAGCAGCAGCTTGGGGACCCGGGCCCGCTGGGGGAATTCCGGACCCAGCAGTACTTCTGGCTGATCCGTAACTTCCGTCGCCAGAGCTGGTTGCTGATGTATCTGTTCGGGGCCTCACCGGCGCTGGATACCAGTTTCATGAACGGCAAGCGCTCCGGCCTGGAACCATTGGGGGAGCGGACCCTGTTGCAGCAGGGCGCCACCTCGCTGCGCATGAGCGACCTGGGTTACAACAACCAGGCGCAATCCTCGCTGGATATCTGTTTCAACCGACTCGAGACCTACACCGAGACCCTGGATAACGCCATCCACACCACCTGGCCTCCTTACCGGGACATTGGGCTGTTCCAGGATGGGCAGCGCATCCAGATCAACGACAGCGTGCTGCAGATCGAGAACGAGTACTACAGCGCCATCCGGCCCAAACGAGTCACCGAATCCGGCGAGAAGCCCCTGCATGCCCTGCAGCAACGAGGCGTGGAGTACGTGGAGGTACGCTGTCTCGATCTGGATCCCTTCTCACCCGTGGGCGTTACCGAGGACCAGCTTGATTTCATGGACCTGTTCCTGCTGCATTGCCTGGTCAGTGACAGCCCGCTGATTGACGATAATGAGTGCGACAGCCTGGACAATGCGTTCCAGGACGTGGTCCGACATGGCCGCAGTCCGGGGGCGCGGTTCTGCTTTGGCGCCGGAGCCGAGGAGCTGGCCGGGGCAGGGCATCGGATCCTGGATCAGCTTGAGTCACTGGCAGCGGTTCTGCCGGGTGCTGAACGCTACCAGGCCGTTCTTGCCACCATGCGCGCTCGTTTGGATGATCCGGCCCAAACGCCGTCGGGCCGTCTTCTGGGAGAGCTTGGCGATGGCCGGGACCTGGTGGACTGGGGGCTGGCTCAGGCAAGCGCCCAGCAGGCGCAGATCCGCAGTCAGGCACCGGATGGCTGGGACGCCCACCTTGCTGATCAGGCACGCCAGTCGCTGGCTGAACAGCAAACCGTCGAGGGCGGGGAAAGCGAGGACTTCGAGACCTTCCTGGCCCGTTATCTCGCGGAATAAGCCCGCATTGTGAACGCTGTCCCTCTACCGGAAGGCAGTGGCGCACAATCCGTTAATGGTCAGTTGTTGATCGCCTTGGCCGTTGTTACTGTTTGTTGCAAAGGGTAACGAGGTGTTGCTCGCTGACCTGAAAGCGGCATCCGGAGGCGCGGCGCCATGGCGAAAAGTGGGGAACTTGGCTGGGATCTGGAATCGCTGAACAAAGCCTACCAGCATGGTTATGCGGCAGCTGCCATCCATATGGAGCCGTCGCGTTGCCCTTATCGCACCGATGTGGTGAGGGCTGCCTGGGAGGCAGGGTGGGAAGACGGTCTTAGCGTCGCAACAGAGCGGACTGGTCAGCCCACCAGCAGCGGCTTTCTGGGCTGGCTGTAGTACAGCACGGTGTTGGGGCCGTTGGCCTGCTAAGCGATCGGCGAGCAGCAGCGTCCAGCTCAAGGGCGGCTCAGCGGGCCTGAACGATGAAATCCGGTAACAGTACTTCCCGGACCGGTCCCTTTGATTTGGACTCACCCTCACCCCCTTCCGCTTGTTCCGGGTCCTTGTGCCCGTCGCCCCCGCTGTTTTTCGCCAGTTCGGGAACTTCGCTCACAAGCCGCTCATTCGCGGCCTTGCGGATGGCATGTCGCAGCTTGGTCTGCCCTTCCGGACGCTGCAGCTCATCCACGGACCGGTCGCTCATCAGCATCACCACTTCATGGCGCAGCCAGGGCGTGTGTGCTTTGGCTTTCTTGCGTGCTTTGCCCTCATGAAAACGCAGCGTGACCTTGGCCTTGGCGTAACTGCTTACTGAATCCTTGTCGCCGATGTTGACCACGAAAGCAGGGGAGAGTTCCAGATAGGTGGAGGGGGGCTTGTCATCACCCCCGCCGCCGCCCGCTGCCAGCGCCAGAGGCGCGATAAGTCCCATCAGTAATGCGGGAAATTGACGCATGGAGGATGCTGCCTATGGTTGTGGGTGGTAACTTATCCCCATTGTAGGGGGCCGTTTGCGGTTGTGCATCCGGCCCAAGGGAATGGCCCAGGAGTAGGCATGCGATTCAACCGGATACTGTTCACGCTTGTTGCGCTGGCGTGCGCGGCCGTGCTGGCCGTGGCGCTGTACATGGAATATGGGATGGGTCTGGAACCCTGCCCCCTTTGCATGCTCCAGCGCATGGCATTCGTGGGGCTGGGACTGGTGGCCCTTCTGGCGGCGTTGATTGGGCCTACCGGTTGGGGGGTACGGCTTGGCGGCGCCTTGATGCTGATTCCGGCGCTGACCGGTGCTGGCCTGGCTGGGCGTCAGCTCTGGCTCCAGAGCCTGCCCGCGGACCGGATACCCCCCTGTGGCCCTGGTTACGATTATCTGCGTGAAACCTTCCCGTTGACGGAGGTGATCCGGTTGGCGCTGGAGGGTTCCGGGGATTGCGCGGAAGTCCAGTGGCAGTTCCTGGGGCTGAGCATAGCCGGCTGGAGTTTTGTTCTGTTCGCGGGGGCGGCGCTGGTGGGCCTGGGGTTACTGGTGGCGGGCTCAGGACGGCAGCGGGATGGGTTGCTGGAGTGGTAAAGTTTCGGTAGTTTGAAACTGCACATGGTGTTGAATGCCAACAATCAGGAATCCTCCAGGGGTTCCACAAACACCTGACTTGTTGAGGGGAGGGGAATATGCTGGAAGACTGCCGGAGCGCCAAAGAGCGTTGGGGAGGGGTCAGTGAACTGATCGATCGCTGGTTGCAGTCACGCCAACAGTTGATCGTTCAGTATTGCGGGCTCGCGAGCAGCCCGGATTTCAGTCAGCCGGAGCCGCTGTACGAGCAGCTCTCCTCCCTGTGCGAGCAGCTCCTGGACTATGTCTCCGCCGGCCATTTCGAAGTCTACGAGCAACTCATGAACGAGGCCCGTGAATTCGACGACGGCGGTATTGAAGTGGCCAACCGGGTCTATCCGAAGATCAGCAAGACCACCCAGGAAATGCTGGCGTTCAACGACCTGCTTGAGGTGAGCGAGACAACGGAGGACGACATGCGTGCCATGTATGCCCGGGTTTCGAACCTGGGCGAGATCATGGAGGAGCGCTTCGAGCTGGAGGATCTCCTGATCGAGAACCTCCACAACGCGCATGCCGATCAGGTGGCCTGATCAGGGGCCTTACTGGACTTCGATGAGCTTGACGTCGAAGATCAGCGCCTGATTGGGTCCGATCGAGGGTGGCCCGTTTTCGCCGTAGGCCATGTCGGGCGGGATATAGAGCCGATAGCGGTCGCCCTCGTTCATCAGCTGGAGCCCTTCCGTCCAACCAGGAATCACCTGTTGCAGTCCAAAGGTGGCGGGCTCACCGCGCTTGCGGGAGCTGTCGAAGACCGTACCGTCAATCAGTTCGCCGGTATAGTGGACCGTGACCCGGTCGTTTTTGCCTGGCGATTGCCCATCCCCCTCCTCAATGACTTCGTATTGCAGCCCTGAGTCGGTGGTCTTGACGCCGTCACGCTGGCGGTTTTCCTTCAGAAAGTCCCTGGAAGCAGCCAGGTTGGCCTCGGCATCGCCTCCGCCATCACTGTCACTCTGTTGTTTGCCCCCCTTGCTGGCGGCTTCCTCCTGAAGGCGTTTCTGGTAGTTCTGTACCGCTTTCTGAATGGCCTCGTCCGACAGGCGGGCCTCATTGCCCTCCAGGCTGTCCCGCACGCCAGCGATGAACGCATCACTATCAAGGTCCTGCATATCCTGCTGGATGCGGTCGGCGAAGAGCTTACCCATGGCGTAGCCCAAGCGCTCGTTCTCGGACTCGAGGGAAACATCGGCGTCGGCGCTGCAGCCGACCGTGAGCATCAGCAAGGCGCCGGCAAGAGGGGTGCGGTACCGGGCGAGGGAGGTGCGTCGTATCATAATGGATCTCCGTTGGCTTCCATAATCTCCCGCCACAGCTCAACCAGCGATGCCGCAAGGGACGGGGCGAGCTCCGGAAGGAGGCTGTCCAGATTATGACGGGCGAGTTGGGCCCGCGAAAGGCCCGGATGACCGGGCAGGTCGTGTTCCGCCAGGTGCTGCCACCACCAGGCCAGCTCCACCTGCTCGGCCTGGAGTTCCGCTGCCTTCACAGTGTCGCGCAATGCAACGATGGCGCTGTGGTGCTTGGGAAGGCTCGTTCTCAGGGCGCGCAGGTCACTGGTTACCCCTTCGCGCCATTGTTGGAGCGCGACGGGTTCGGCCTCAGGGACCTGGGTGTTGCGGGCGGCACAGAAAAGGGCCACCAGCAGGGGGATGACTGCCAGTCCCTGGGACTGGGCTTCGAGGCAGCGTTGCGCCATGCCTTCGTGGCTCCAGAGGCTCAGCGCATACTGCCAGAGAGGATTGTCCAGCGCGAGATTGTCCGGCGGCTCCTGCCGTGGCATGGGGTCTTTCCTGTAGAATGCCGCCATGCTTGTACTGAATAACCTGACACTTCAGCGCGGCGGCCAGTGGTTGCTTGAGGACTGCTCCGCCACCATCCAACCGGGGCAGCGAGTCGCACTCATTGGCGGTAATGGTGCCGGCAAGTCCAGTCTCTTTCAAATGATCCTGGGGGAACTGGCGCCGGAGAACGGCGAGATCCAGATCCCCGGTGGCTGCCGCATTGCCCACATGGCACAGGAAGTGGGCGGCAGTGAGCGCACGGCCCGGGATTTTGTGCTCGATGGCCATGCCGAACTGCGGCGCCTGGAGCAGCGCCTGGCCCGCGCCGAAGCCAGTGGCGACGAGAATGAGATGGTGCGGGTGCATGGCGAGCTTGATAATCTCAAGGCGTGGGACGCGCCGCGCGAGGCCGAGGCCCTGTTACGCGGACTGGCTTTTACGGATGAGGACATGGATCGGCCGGTGGAAAGCTTCTCGGGAGGCTGGCGCATCCGGTTGAACCTCGCCCAGGCGCTGATGGTGCCTTCGGACCTGCTCCTTCTGGACGAGCCCACCAACCACCTGGACATTGAGGCCTGTTACTGGCTGGAGGGCTGGCTCAAGCAGTACCCGGGCACGCTGCTGTTCATTTCCCATGATCGGGATTTCATGGACCGGGTGGCAACGCATGTCATCCATTTCGAGCACCGTAAGCTGCATTACTACGCGGGCAACTATCATGCGTTTGAGCGCCAACGCTCGGAACGCCTGGCCCGCCAGCAGGCGGAGTATGAGAAGCAGCAGAAACGGGTGGCCGAGATCCAGGCCTTCATTGATCGCTTCCGGGCCCAGGCGAACAAGGCGAAGCAGGCCCAGAGCCGCATCAAGGCGCTGGAGCGCATGGAAACCATTGCCCCGGCGCATGTGGACTCCCAGTTCGAGTTCCGTTTCCCCGAGGCGGACAAGATCTCCAATCCCCTGCTGACGGTCCGGGGTGGTGCCGTGGGGTATGCGGGCAAGCCCCTGCTCAGTGGCATCCATCTGCATTTGCTGCCGGGCAGCCGGATCGGCCTGTTGGGTGTGAACGGGGCGGGCAAGTCCACCCTGATCAGCATGCTGCGGGGTGCGACGCCGCTGCTCAGTGGCGAACGGGTTACCGGCGAGCACTTCCGCCCCGGTTACTTTGCCCAGCACCAATTGGATGAGCTGGACCTGGATGCCAGCCCCTTTCTGCACCTGCAGCGCCTGACGCCTGAGGCGTCGGATCAGTCGATCCGCAACTTCCTGGGTGGTTTCGGGTTCCGCGGGGACGATGCACTGGCGAGCATCCGCAACTGCTCCGGGGGCGAGAAGGCACGTCTGGCGCTGGCGATCATTGCCTGGCAGAAGCCGAATGTGCTCTTCCTGGACGAACCGACCAACCACCTCGACCTGGAAATGCGTCAGGCCCTGACCATGGCTCTGCAGTCCTTCAATGGCGCCATGGTTCTGGTTTCCCATGATCGCCACCTGTTGCGCAACACCGTGGATACCTTCTGGCGCGTTGCGGACGGCGGCGTGAGCGAGTTCGATGGGGATCTGGACGAATACGAGCGCTGGTTGGCGGAATCTGGGGAGGCAACCTCGGGGGGAAGCAGCAGCAAGTCGGGAGCGAAGGCTTCGACCCCGGACGCCGACGTGAAGGAAAGCGCGGCGGAACGCCAGGCGCGCAAGAAAGCGGCCGCCGAGCAACGCCAGAAGATGGCCCCTTGGAAGAAAGAAGTTGAACGCTGGGAGAAAGAGCTGGAGCGCATTGGCCGGGAAAAGGCCGAGGTGGAAGAAGCCCTCGGGGACACCGGCCTGTACGAGGCGGCGCGCAAGGACGAACTCAAGCAGCTGCTGGATCGCCAGGCGGAACTGGCGCAGCGTGAATCCGAGGCTGAGGCCGCCTGGCTGGAGGCCAGCGAGACGCTGGAGTCACTGGAGGCGGATGCCTACTCCTGAATCACCAGGTCGATGTCCGCCTGCTTGAGGCAGTCGCTTTCGCTCAGCAGGTCGGCCCGGGTCAGGGGGTGGTCGTCCAGCCAGTTTTCGGGCAGTGAAACCCTGATGCGGGCCCCTTTGGCACTGATGCTGAATGGCGGTGGCGCCGCGCCGGCGCGCCCGTGCTGGAAGAGAACCGCGAGCCTTAATACCACCGCCAGGCGCTTGATCGGCTGTATTTCATCCGGGTAGAGGTGCTTGAACAGCCCGTTATTGAACTTGCGTCGGTGCGTTCGGACCAGGGTGGCCAGGGCGCGCTGGTCGTCCTGTGAAAAGCCCGGCAGGTCTGAATGGGTCATCAGGTAGCTGCCGTGCTTGTGGTACTGGGTGTGGCTGATGGCCAGCCCGATCTCATGGACCCGGCAGGCCCAGCAAAGCAGGTTGGTGTAGTAGGCGGCGTCCAGCCCCCAGGCCGGGCCAACCTGGTCCAGCGCGCGGATGGCAGTGGCTTCCACGGCCGCCGCGTGGTCCAGGTCCACCGAGTAGCGGCCCTGTAGCGCCTGGATGGTGCGTTCGCGCACATCCTCGTGGTTGTCGCGCCCCAGCAGGTCATAGAGCACCCCCTCGCGCAGGGCGCCGTCGGCAAAGCTCAGGGAGTCGATGCCCAGAGCCTCGAAGGCGGCATAGAGGATGGCGAAGCCTGCTGGAAAAATGCTGCGCCTGTCTTCGCGCACCCCAAGGGCATCCAGCTTGCTGGTCCGGCCAATGTCGATCAACCGTGAGCGCAGGGACTTCATCGCTTCCCACGTAACGCCCTCGCGGGCCAGCTTCAGCTCGTTCACCACACCGATGATGGCCTTGATGGAGCCGGACGAGCCCACGCAGCTCTGCCAGCCCCGCTCCCGGAATCGCTGCTGGATGTTGAGCAGTTCCTGGCGGGCGTGGGTGATGGCCTTGTCCATGCGCTTGCGGGAGATCTTGCCATCCGGGAAGTAACTGTTGCGGAACGAGACACAGCCCATGTGAAGGCTCTCTGTCTCGCGGGCCTCAAAGCGCTCGCCAATGATGAACTCAGTGCTGCCGCCGCCAATGTCGATGACCAGGCGGGGGCCCACATCGTCCGACAGCGTGTGGGAGACGCCCAGATAGATCAGGCGGGCTTCTTCCCGCCCGGCTACGATTTCCACCGGGCAACCCAGCGTCTGCTCGGCGGCCTGGATGAAATGATCCGCGTTGCGCGCCGCGCGTAGCGCGTTGGTGCCCACCACCCGAACCGAGTCCGCCTCCATGCTGCGGATTCGCTGGGCAAAGCGTTGCAGGCAGGCCAGGCCCCGGTCACGGGCCTCCGCGGAGAGGTAGTTGTCGCTGTCCAGGCCCGCGCCGAGCTGGACCTTTTCGCCCATTTTCTCAATGGTACGGATCTCGCCGTGGACCGCCTGGGCCACGACCATGTGGAAACTGTTGGAGCCCAGATCCACGGCGGCCAGAAGCCGGGGGGCGTCCTGGGAACTGTGCGGGGAAGTCACCTGTCTTGAAATCCTGCTGAAAGCCCATATATTCTGAACAGCGCCGTGTTCAGGGCTGGTATTCAAACCGGATACTAACCCGTGGAGCGGTCCAAGCAACAGAGGGGAAAACAGCGTGTCCCGTTAACAGCGGGGTGCGACTGGCGGACTCCCATTCATACAGCGGCAATTTGGAAGTAGGGCGATGAGCGACAATATTGTGAGCGTGACCGACAGCACCTTCGAAGATGAAGTCCTCAAATCGGATGTACCGGTGCTTGTGGACTATTGGGCGGAATGGTGCGGGCCCTGCAAGATGATCCATCCGGTGCTTGAAGAGATCGCGGATGAGTACGAGGGCAAGCTCAAGATCGCCAAGCTCAACATCGACGAGAACCAGCAGACACCGCCGCGGTTCAACATCCGGGGGATCCCGACCCTGATGCTGTTCAAGAACGGCGATGTGGACGCCACCAAGGTGGGCGCGCTGTCCAAGTCCCAGCTGACAGCTTTTCTCGACAGCAACCTGTAACACGGTTCGCCCCGCCAAAACGGGGCGTTGTGATGCGCTATGGTGGTTGGAGGTCTGATTCTCGCAGGTGGGCGCGGTGAGCGGATGGGCCAGGAAGACAAGGGGCTTCTGCGGCTCGACGGGCGCGCCTATGTGGATCATCTGGCTGACGTTCTGTCGCCGGTAACGTCGGCGTTGGCGATCAGTGCCAATCGCAACGAAGCGGTTTACGGCCAGCGAACGGATACTGTCCTGCCTGATCGTGCTTTTGCCGATGCCGGTCCGCTGGCGGGTTTGGTAGAGGGGCTGCGTTGGGCCCGTTCCCGTGGCTTCCAGGGAGTGGTTGTGGCGCCTTGTGATACCCCGCGGCTGCCGCCCATCTGGGCGGTCCAGATTCTGGAGGCGGCACGGCGGCGTCCGGCTATTCCCTGCCTTTCGGATACCGGCGATCAACGCCATCCGGTGCACGGCTATTATCCGGTGGCGTTGTTGGGCCTTGTTGAACGCTACCTCCGTCGTGGAGAACGACGAGCGTTGGCTCTGGCGGAACAGTTGCAGGCAGAGTGGATGGACTGCAGTGCCATGGTGGATGGCTTCCTGAATGTGAACAGCCCGGACGATCTGGCGCGGATCAGCGGCGATTCCCGATCAGAGACCGTCTGAATCCGACCAGCGCCGGGCCGCCTCGCGGTCGCTGGCCTTCTGTTCCACCCATTCGCCCTGGCCGTCCGCCGTGATTTCTTTTTTCCAGAATGGAGCGCTGGTCTTCAGGTAGTCCATGATGAACTGGCAGGCCTCAAAGGCATCCTGCCGATGGCGGCTGCTGACTCCGACGAAGACAATCCGCTCTCCCGCCTGTATTTCGCCCACACGGTGCACCACCTCGGCACGATGGATGGTCCAGCGCTGAGCGGCCTCATCGATCACGCCCTCTATGGCGGACTCGGTCATGCCCGGGTAATGCTCCAGGAAGAGTTGCTGGACGCCACTATGGTCCCCGAGCTCCCGGGCGAGGCCGGTGAAACTGCAGACGGCGCCCACGGCGGGGGCATCCGCTTCCAGGGTGGCAAGCACCGGCTCCGTGGCCAGGGGGGCGGACTGGATTCGGACCATGTCAGCCTCCGGTGACTGGCGGGAAAAAGGCAACCTCATCGCCGGGCTGTACCGGGGTATCCGCCCGCGCCATGGCCTGGTTCACGGCCATGAGCACACGCTCATCACCGAGCAGTTTGGCCCACTCATCCCCGCGTTGCTGGAGCCTTTGCCGGATATCGCCAATACTGGCAACGCCTTCGGCTGGCAATAGCTCCTCGCTGGTGCCCAGGCGCTCGCGCAGGCTCGCAAAGAAACGCAGGGTGATGCAGGTGTCAGCCATGAAGCAACTCCGGGAACGGCAGGAAAGACACCGGGTCACCGACCGCCAGGGTCTGGTGTTCCGGAATGATAGCCAGCCCCTGTGACCAGCAGGCACTGCTGAGTACCCCCGAGCTCTGGGTGGGCGCTGGTTCGAGCCAGCTGCGGCCCTCGATGGAGCGACACCGCACCCGCTGGAATTCACGCCGTCCCTGCGCGCGTTCCACGGCAAAGCCGGAGGGCATGGTATAGGCCTGTGGCATGAGGTCGCCGCCTTCCCCCTGGCATGCCCGCAGGAAGGGGCGGCCCAGCACCAGAAAGGTCACCAGCACGGCGGCGGGGTTGCCGGGCAGGCCGAGTACCGGCGTCTCGCCGATATGGCCGAACGCCAGGGGCTTGCCGGGTTTGATGGCCATGCGCCACAGATCCAGCTCACCCAGGGCCTGGATGGCGTCCCGGATGTGGTCTTCCTCGCCCACGGAGACTCCGCCCGTGGTAATGATTGCGTCCGCCTGCTCCGAGGCCTGCGCCAGTGTCTCCCGGGTAGCCTCCAGAGTATCCGCCATGGTGTGGAAGGGCACTGGATCCCAGCCTGCGGCGCGCACAAGGCCGGTCAGCATCGGCTGGTTGGAGTTGTGGATCTGGCCAGGGGCCAGGGGTTGGCCTGGCGGAACCAGCTCGTCGCCACTGCTGATGATGGCTACGCGCAGGGGGCGGAAAGTGGTAACTGTCGGCAGCCCGGCAGAGGCCAGAAGCCCCAGGTGCCAGGGATCGAGTCGGGTGCCGGTATGGATCAGGGTCGCCCCGGTGTCGATGTCCTGCCCGGCGGGCCGGATGTTCTGGCCGGGCTCGGGATTCTGGAGCAGCTGCACCTCATCCCCGTCGGCCCGGGTGTTTTCCTGCATGACAACGGCATCGGCACCGTCGGGGATTGAGGCACCGGTGAAGATGCGGGCCGCCGTTCCCGTTTCCAGGGGCGCTGGCGCCTGGCCGGCGGGTACACGCTGTGAGACGGTCAGTGCTGGCTTTTCGGCATCGAACGTGCGCACGGCATAGCCGTCCACGGCACTGTTGTCCGCTGGTGGCACCTGGACGGCGGATGCCGGGCTTTCGGCCAGGATCCGCCCGAGCGCGGCATCCAGCGCCAGGCTCTGGGTACCTGGAAGGATCCGGGCCGCCTTCATCAGCTGTGACCGGGCTTCATCAACGCTTATGAGTGCATCGGAGCCAGCCATCAGTGGGAGCCTCGGGCAGCGTCCAGGGCAATGGGGTGGTCCAGGCCCTTAAGATCCCGTTCGGGTTTGCGCTGGAGCAGGGCGGAAAAGTTGCAGGGCCGGTGGCGGCTGTCGAGCTGGTCGCGGACGATGCCCTCCCAGGCCGTGCGGCAGGCGCCGGTGGAGCCGGGCATACAAAAGACAACCGTGTGGTTGGCGAGCCCGGCGAAGGCCCGGGACTGGATGGTGCTGTTGCCGATCTCCCCGGCGGAAAGCCGCCGGAATTCCTCGCCGAAGCCCTCAATCGTCTTTTCGAACAGCGGTCCCAGTGACTCCGGCGTACTGTCGCGCTCCTGCAGGCCCGTGCCACCTGTGATCAGCACACTCTGGATCTCAGGATCGGCGATCCAGCGACTGACCAGCGCCCGCATCAGGCAGGTGTCGTCCTGGAGCAGGCGTCGCGCCACCACGCTGTGCCCTGCCTCCAGCGCGGCATCCACCAGGAACTGGCCGGAGCTGTCTTCGCTCGGCCCCCGGGTGTCCGAAATGGTCAGAATGGCAAGGTTGAGGGGCACGAAATCGCTGGCTGCGGCCATTGGATTGGGTCTCCTGTGAGGGGTCCGTATTCTGCCATGATACGACCCGCCAGGGGCTGGACCAATGCCCCCTGAGGGGTAATAACGGAGGGTTTTGCACTGGCGCCGAAAATGGTGTATTTTTGCAATTCCTGATTAAGGCAGGCGGATCGGTGCCCCACTCGTCCGCCAATCCCGGAATCTCCGTTCTGACCCTGGCTTCACTGGATCGCCCCGATCGGCAGAACCCGGGCAATCCGGACATTCGCTTCCCCGACAGTCTGATAACAACCAACTTCATCCTATCCATCCAGGCGTAATCCCAGACAATTTATGAACCTGACCGAACTCAAGAAAAAACCCGTTCCCGAACTGATCGAGGTTGCCCAGGAGATGGGCCTCGAAAACATGGCCCGGTCGCGAAAGCAGGATGTGATCTTTGCGATCCTCAAGAAACACGCCAAAAGCGGGGAGGACATCCACGGTGATGGCGTGCTCGAGATCCTTCAGGATGGTTTCGGGTTCCTGCGCTCTGCCGATGCGTCCTACCTGGCGGGCCCGGACGATATCTATGTCTCGCCCAGCCAGATCCGGCGTTTCAACCTGCGCACCGGGGATTCCATATCCGGCAAGATCCGCCCGCCGAAGGACGGTGAGCGCTATTTCGCGCTGCTGAAGGTTAACGAGATCAACTTCGGCAAGGCCGACAGCTCGCGTCACAAGATTCTCTTCGAGAACCTGACACCGCTGTTCCCGGAAGAGCGGCTGCGCCTGGAAGCAGGTAACGGCTCGACCGAGGACCTGTCGGCGCGGATCCTGGACCTCGTGGCGCCCATCGGCAAGGGCCAGCGGGGGCTGATCGTGTCCCCGCCCAAGGCCGGTAAGACCCTGCTGATGCAGACCATGGCCCAGTCCATCGTGCGCAATTCGCCGGACTGCCACCTGATGGTGCTGCTGATCGACGAGCGCCCGGAGGAGGTGACGGAGATGCAGCGTACCGTGCGTGGCGAGGTGGTTGCCTCCACCTTTGACGAGCCGCCGGCCCGTCACGTCCAGGTGGCCGAGATGGTTATCGAGAAGGCCAAGCGTCTGGTTGAGCACAAGAAAGACGTGGTGGTGCTTCTGGATTCCATCACACGCCTGGCGCGCGCCTACAACACCGTGATCCCGTCCTCCGGCAAGGTGCTGACCGGCGGCGTGGACGCCCACGCCCTGGAAAAGCCCAAGCGGTTCTTCGGCGCGGCACGGAATGTGGAGGAGGGCGGAAGCCTGACCATCATGGCCACCTCGCTGGTTGATACCGGTTCCAAGATGGACGAGGTCATCTACGAGGAGTTCAAGGGCACCGGCAACATGGAAGTGCACCTGGATCGCCGGATCGCTGAACGCCACACTTACCCGGCGATCAACGTGCGCCGCTCCGGCACCCGCCGTGAGGATCTTCTGGTGGGCGAGGACGAGCTCCAGCGTGTCTGGATTCTGCGCAAGCTGCTGCATTCCATGGAGGATGATGTGGCGGCAGTGGAGTTCCTGCTGGACAAGCTGCGTGATACCAAGACCAACGACGAATTCTTCCAGGCCATGAAGAAGCGGTGACCTTTATTCCTTACTCCTGATTCCCCGAGGCGTCGATGAAATACCAGGATCTTCGTGACTTCATCGAGCAGCTCGAACAGCAGGGCGAACTCAAACGCATCCGGACACCGGTGGATCCCAACCTGGAGATGACCGAGGTTGCGGACCGGACCCTGCGTAATGAGGGCCCTGCGCTGCTTTTTGAGAATCCCACTGGCCATGACATGCCCGTGCTCGCCAACCTTTTCGGCACGCCCAGGCGTGTGGCACTGGGTATGGGGCGCGACAGTGTCGACAGTCTGCGCGAGATCGGCGAGCTTCTGGCTTTCCTGAAGGAGCCCGAACCGCCCAAGGGGTTCCGCGATGCCTTCGACAAGATGCCGATATTCCGCCAGGTCATGAAGATGGGCCCCAAGATCCGGCGGTCCGCCCCCTGTCAGGAGGTTGTTCTGGAGGGCACGGATGTTGATCTCTACCAGCTGCCGGTTCAGACTTGCTGGCCCGGGGATGCCGGCCCGTTGATTACCTGGCCGCTGGTGGTGACGCGTGGGCCGGAGAAGGAACGCCAGAACATGGGCATCTATCGCCAGCAGCGGATCGGGCGGAACCGTCTGATCATGCGTTGGCTGGCCCACCGCGGCGGGGCCCAGGACTTCCAGCAGTGGCAACAGCAGCACCCGGGGGAGCCCTTTCCCGTGGCGGTGGCGCTGGGGGCTGATCCAGCAACCATCCTGGGGGCCGTAACCCCGGTTCCGGATACCCTGTCCGAATACGCCTTTGCCGGGCTTTTGCGCGGTTCCCGCACGGAACTGGTCAATGCCGGGGTGGGGGATCTGCAGATGCCGGCGAGCGCCGAGATCATTCTGGAGGGGCACATCTATCCGGATGATACAGCGCCGGAAGGGCCTTTTGGGGATCATACCGGTTACTACAACGAGGTGGAGACCTTCCCGGTCTTCACGGTGGAGCGGGTTACCCACCGTAAGAACCCGATCTATCACAGCACCTACACCGGCAGGCCGCCCGATGAACCCGCCGTGCTGGGGGTGGCCCTGAACGAAGTGTTCGTGCCCATACTGCGCAAACAGTTCCCCGAGATCGTGGATTTCTACCTGCCTCCGGAAGGCTGTTCGTACCGTATGGCCGTTGTGACCATGAAAAAGCAGTACCCTGGCCATGCCAAGCGGGTGATGATGGGCGTATGGTCTTTCCTGCGCCAGTTCATGTACACCAAGTTCGTGATCGTGGCCGACGATGACATCAATGCCCGTGACTGGCAGGACGTGATCTGGGCCATCACCACCCGTATGGATCCGACCCGGGACACCACCCTAGTGGATAACTCCCCCATTGATTACCTGGATTTTGCATCGCCAGTGGCGGGGCTGGGCTCCAAGATGGGATTGGATGCCACCACCAAATGGCCGGGCGAAACGGACCGCGAGTGGGGGCGTCCGATCACCATGAGCGACGATGTGAAGCGCCGGGTGGATGAGCTCTGGCCGCAGCTTGGCCTTGATTGAACCCGGCTCCTTTACGCTACGTACGAGGAAGTATGGACGCCAACACACAACAGCCGAAGTCAGACCTGTTCCATCTCACTGAGATCGGACAGCTGGGTGATGACATCTATCAGGTACGTTTTGAATGGCCGCAGGGGCGCCCCGTACGCTTCCATGCCGGCCAGTATCTGGCCATTCATCTGCCCGGCCGGGATCCCGCCTGGTTTTCCATCGCCAGTGCCCCTGGTGCGGATCAGCTGACCCTGCATATCCAGGCACCGCCGGAGTGGGAGAGTGCCTGTGAAGTGATGGCCTACCTCCGCCATGAAGGCTGTGCCCGGATCTCCATGCCCTATGGCCATGCCTGTCTGAGCGAGCCGCCGCAGGCGCCGCTTCTGCTGGTGGTGGCGGGAACCGGCTTTGCTCAGGCCAAGAGCATTGTGGATTATCTGCGTACAAGCCGGATGGAACAGCCGGTGACCCTTTACTGGGGGGCGCGTGATAGCGCGGAGATGTATCTGCGCAACACGGCGGAACGCTGGGCGCAGGACTGGCCCGGCTTCCATTTCCAGCCAGTGGTCTGTGAAGCGGATGCTGCCTCGGACTGCCACCACGAGCGCCTTGCGGAGGCCGTGCTGGCGGATGGTCATGATCTGGCCCGGGTCATGGTGCTGGCCAGCGGGTCGCCGGCCATGGTCTACAATGTTCTGGATGGCCTGACGCCAGCTGGCTTCGATGCGGCCCGTTTTTACTCGGACGTTCTTGAGTACGCCCCCAGGGACTGAGGGATCAGCGTGCTCGGGCGGCAGGGCGAGCCTCGGGCATGGGCAGCCAGGGCAGGCCATGATGTTCCAGAACGCCCTGGCGCAGGAGGGTGACACTGTCCTCATAGCGGCCCATGTGAGCGTAGAGTCGGCACAGCTCCGCGGCCGTTTCCTGGCTGTGGCGTACGCCCAGGCTTGTCTCCAGGTATTCCCGGGCCTTACCCCAGAGGCGGTTACGCAGGCTGATCCGCCCCAGTGCGAGCAGCAGCTCCGGATTATTTGGGCGCTCCTGAAGCCACCCTTCGGCTGTTAACAGCTGCTCATCCGCCCGCGCACCATGGATGCGACCGTAGAGGTTAACCAGTAGATCGCTCCAGTTGTGGCGTAATACCTTGCGCAGCAGACTCTCGGCACGGGGTTCGGCGCCCAGGCGGGCCAGGTGGCTGGCGTAATGGTGCACCACGGATTCATCGTGGCGCCGGGCTGGCGGCAGCTGGTCCCAGATCCGGTCCAGCTGGTCCATGTTGCGTTGTTCGGGGGGGTGGCGCTCCAGCCGCTCTGCGGCCTGGTCCAGAACATTGAGCCAGACTTCCTGTTCCAGTTCGTTAAGGCTGCTGGCATCCAGCGCGGCCTGGCGGCGCAGTTCGGGGAGCAGCTCACTGAGGGCCTGCCAGTCCTCAAGGTTACGGTAAACGTTGGCCAGCTGGCGGATGACGTGAGGGTGGTTGGGCGCTTTGCGGCGCAGCCGGAGCAATGTGGCCAGTGCCTGTTCATTGCGCCCGGCATTGAGCTGGAGCCGTGCCTGGGTGAGCCCGACTGCCAGATCCGAGCCCGCCGTGCTTTCCCAGGCGAGTTTGAGGAGCCGTTCTGCCTGCTCCTGGTCCCCCAGCTGGTGTGCGGCTTCCGCTGCCGATAGATAGTTGATGAGCGGTGTTTCCGCGTTGCCGGCGCCATTTTCCAGCAGCTTTCGGGCCCGCCCCCAGTTGCCCTCGGCCAGCTCCAGAAGGCCCCGGGTGGTGAGGCGCCGGGAACGGCTGCGGCCGGTGTTACGCAGCCACTGGCCCATGGCCGTGGGGCTCAGCCGCAGGCCCCGCATAAGGTCCAGAAGCCAGTGCAGGGCCAGCGCCGCCAGCACCAGTAGCGCCAGGCCTACCCAGAAATTGGTTTCGACCAGCCAGGGACCGATGCTGACGCGGACATACCCGGGTTCCTCCGCCATGCCCAGGCTTAGAAGGGTGCCCGCCAGCAGGGCGGTGAACAGGACAATGAGCAGGGATCTCATGGGGTGGTCTCCCCATCGGCGGTCGTGTCAGTCTCCGGTTTGTTGTCCGGCCCTGCATTGTCTTCTGACTTCTGCTCTGGCCCGGAGGCCTCTGTGCGGGCCCGGATCCGGGCCTTGAGGAGGGCCAGCGATTCGCTGATATCCGGCATGGTGGTGCTGATGGGGATGTCCCGCAGGTCCTTGATCAGCTCGCGCAGGGCTGTGGCGGTCTGGTTGTCGCTGCCGTACCAGCGCTCCAGCCATTCGTCCGCGCGCCCGAGTGAGCGCCTGTAGACGGCGTTGTCGCCGCGCAGCAGCGCGGCAGCGGCCTGTTCGAACATCAACTGCAGGTGAAGCTGTGCCTGGGTTTCCTGGGCAGGCGTCAGCAGTGCCTGGGTGGGCTTATCCAGGCGGCGGATACGGACCATGCGGTCAAGGATGCCCAGAATGTCTTGCCAGAGGCTGGCATCCTGCGCCGCGGACGGGGGGCGCTCGGCCTCGGGCAGCGTGGCGGTGCTGTCCATGGACTGGGCGTTGCCAAGCTCCGGAACCATGCCCATGGCGGCTTCCAGTTGCAGGTGGATACCGGTCCGGTCTACCGGTTCCATGGTGCGCAATGCCAGGATTTCCTCGGCAAGGGCTTCGCGGATGGGATGGACCCCGGCAGCGTCGGTGCCCGCCAGGAGTTCGTCGGTGCTCTGCAACAGGCGGAGAGCGCCCTTGTGATCGCCTTCGAGTGCCAGGCGTTGGTTGGCCAGCCGCAGAAGGTATTCCGCTTCCGCAAGCAGCCAATCAGTCCGGGTGCGCTCGCCGAGTCCCAGCAGTGAGCGGGCGTTATGCGCGATCTGGCGGGACTGGGTGTTGAGCTCGCTGGCTTGCTTGTCGAGTTTGCCTTCCAGGCGGTTGAGGCGCTGTTCCCGCGCTTGACGGCTGGAGCGCTGGTTCTGGCGCAGCTCCTCGGTGGCGCTGTTGAGGCTGTCAATGCGGCTGCTGAGCTGTTGTTGCAGCCGCTGCTGTTGCCATAGCAGGGCGCCAGAGCCGATCAGGCCGGCAGCCAGCAGTAGTATGACCAGCCATAGTGGCCAGAGTCTTGGGGATTTGGGGTGCGGGCTGGCCGTGGTGGTCGCCGGAAGCTGTTTGCTGTTGTCGTTCACGAGTGTCCGTTACTCCGCATCAGAGGGGGACGCCGTGCAGGCGTCGATCAGCCCGTCCGGGGTCATGGCCGCGGCTACCCGGACGTCGCGAAAGCCGGCTTCCCGGGCCTGCTGGGCAACCCGCTCCGCCGGTACCACGAGGCGGCGTTCCCGCAGCTTCGCGTCTGTATTCTGACCTACCTCGAGCAGGTGCTTCAATGTTTCTCCGGATAGCACGAGAACGGTGTCCGGGTCGAAACGGGTCAGGCGCTGCAGGAGCGTGGTTTCCGGCCATTCGATGGGGGCCCGCTCGTACAGCGGGAGCACCTCAAGCCGGGCGCCACGTTCCGTCAACGTGTTCACAAGCAATTCCCGGCCCTGGTCACCGCGGGCGATCAGTATCCTGGCTCCAGCCACCGCTTCGGGCTGGAAGGCATCGCAATCGAGCAGTGCTTCGGAGTTATGGCCGCTGGCGGGGGCCTGCCCGGGGAGGCCTGCGTCACGGAAGACTTTGGCGGTGCCTTCGCCAGGGCCCCACCATTCAAGTGCCACAGGCCATTGGGGCCACCATTCGTCCGCGTGTGCCAGTAGCAGCCGGGCGGCGTTGGGGCTGACCGCGATAACCTTCCCGAAATTGTCCAGGTCCTGAATCAGGCTGCGCTGCCGACCATCGAGAGGCTGTGGTTTTATCTCGATCAGTGGCAGGGCCTGGGTGCTGGCACCGGCCTGTTCAAGTGCCTCGCAGGTTTCTGTGGCCTTGGGCTCCGGGCGTGACACCAGAATGCGGCGCCCGGTGAGGGGCCCATTATTCGGGTTCGTAGCCATAGACCTCCGCCAGTATGGCGCCGGCGCCCTTTTCCAGAAGCTGTTCAGCCAGCTGTCGGCCAAGAGCCTCGCCGTCGCTGCGGTGGGCGCGACCGTCCACCTGATGGACGCGGCTGCCGTCGGGAGAGGCAACAAGGCCGCGCAGGTAAAGCTCATCGCCTTCCAGTTCGGCATAGGCTCCGATGGGCACCTGACAACCGCCTTCAAGGCGTGTGTTCAGGGCCCGTTCCGCCAGAACGCGGTCCCGCGAGTCCGCGTGGACCAGGGGGTGCAGCATCTCGATGAGATCCGTGTCGTCAGTGCGGCATTCAATGCCCAACGCTCCCTGCCCCACGGCGGGGAGACTGATCTCCGGAGGGATCTCATAGCGGATGCGGGTGTCGAAGCCGAGCCGTCGCAGGCCAGAGGTGGCCAGGACAATGGCGTCGTACTGGCCCTCATCAAGCTTGGCGAGACGGGTGTTGACGTTGCCACGCAGGGTCTCGATCCGGCAGTCGGGCCGGTGGGCGGCGAGCTGGGCCTGGCGGCGCAGGCTGGAGGTGCCAATAACCGCCCCCTCCGGGAGCGCGTCCACATCCGCATGGTGATTGCTGACAAACGCATCCGTGGGCGCGCCGCGTTCGCAGATGGCCATCAGGCCCAACCCTTGCGGGAAAACCATGGGCACATCCTTCATGGAATGCACTGCAATGTCCGCGCGCCCGTCGAGCATGGCTTCTTCGAGTTCCTTCACGAACAGCGCCTTGCCGCCGATCTTGGCCAATGGCACGTCCAGGATCTTGTCGCCACGGGTTTTGATGCCCACCAGCTCCACGTTGAGTCCGGGGTGGGCCTGCTCAAGCTGGGCCTGGATGTGCTCAGCCTGCCACAGGGCAAGCTGGCTCTGGCGGGTGGCGATGCGCAGGGTGTCTCGGGCCATGGAGTGGCGGTTCCTCAGTGGGTGGATGGTTTCCGGGATCCCTAGGGTAGCGTTTCAGCGGGCGGTTGTCGCCCGTGGCCGGTTCAGCCTTCAAGGAAATCGCGGACTGTGGCGGCGTGGCGGCGGCTGACGCGCAGGCGGGTGCCGGAAGGATCCGACAGCTGAGCCTGGTGCCCGGCCTGGGTCCGGGTCATCGCCTCCAGGTAGCGCCGGTTGACCAGGGTGTGGCGGTGGATGCGCAGGAGGTGGCTGCTGTAGCTGTTTTCCAGCTCCCTCAGGCTGTAGTCGCACAGGGTTTCGCCCCGGTCATGGACGAGGGAAACGTATTTGTTATCGGCGTGGGCATAATAGAGTCGGTCCAGCTCGATGCGTTCCACACCGGCCTGGTTGCGTACCACAATGGCCGGCGGCTCTTCGGGCACGAACTGGCGGCTCTGGACGCGGTTGACGCGCGCCGCCCGCGTCAGGGCGCCAGCAAGCGCTTCCCGGCGCACGGGTTTGACCAGGTAGTCCGTGGCCTGTACCTGGAAGGCGTCAAGGGCGTAGTCGTCATAGGCGGTGCAGAAGATCACCGCGGGTGGCGTGGCCTGGGCGGTCAGCGCCTGGGCTGCTTCTATACCGTCCATCTCCGGCATACGCACGTCCATGAACACGACATCCGGCCCGTATGCTTCCGCCATACTCAGCGCCTCCTGGCCGTTGGTGGCTTCGGCGCATACCCGGCAGTCGTCCAGGCCGTCGATCAGGCGCCGCAGGCGGTCGCGGGCCGGGGTCTCGTCGTCGACAATCAGGATGCGGTGTTCGCTCATGGGTTGTACTCCCTGTTCCCTGGCAGTCTCAGTGTAACGGTGAACTGTGATTCTCTCCGGCTGACCTTGAGTGCCGCAGCATCCCCGTAAACCGCGCTCAGCCGGGCCTGGATGTTCTCCAGCGCCATGCGCTGGCCCTGGTTTTGGCCGGCCAGGTTACTGGCGAGGGGATTATGGATCAGAATGTAGAGCCAGCGCCGTGTCAGTTCGGATTCCACCCTGATGGTGCCGCCCTCGCTGCGGGGCTGGATACCGTGATAGACCGCGTTTTCCAGCAGTGGTTGCAGAATCAACGGCGGGACGGGGCGGTCATCCGCCGCCTCATCCAGTGCCCATTCCACGTGCAGGCGCGAGCCCAGGCGCAGGTGTTCGATGGCCAGGTAACGCTCGCACAGTCTCAGCTCCTCGCCCAGTGTAATGAGTCGCTCGCCGGTGGTATTGAGGCTGGCCCGGAAGAGTTCGGACAGGTCCAGAACGACCTCCTCAGCGCGCTCGGGCTCCGAGACGATAAGGCTGGCGATGGTGTTCATGCTGTTGAACAGGAAATGGGGCTGAATGCGGGCCTGCAGGGCGGCGATGCGAGCCTCCAGCTCCGCTTCCTCCTGGCGCCGGCGCTGGTATTGAAGATGGAAGTAACGCAGCAGCATCAGCGTGATCAGTGCCGCCATGATCAGGTTGCGCAGCAAAGTGAATGGGGCGTTCAACGGCGAGGGGGGTGGTGTGAGCAGCCACTGGCCAAGCAGTGTGAATAGGGCGGTATCGGCCAGGACCAGGGCAGTAATGATGGTGACGGTCAGCGTTACGCCGAGTGTTTCAAGCCTGCGCCGCAGGGCACAGATGAGGCCGGCGGCGGTCAGGGTGACCCACTGGACCAGCAGCGAGGCGAGGCCCAGGTAGCGCCAGTCCAGAAGGCCGTCGGAGGGCTGCGCCAGCGCGAAGAGCACCACCACCAGCTCGGTGGTGAGCACCAGCAGAAAGACGGCACGGACCTGGCACAGATCCGGGATGAAGCCGCCGTCGGTTTTTGGCTCTGGGGTCTGGGTCATGAGGAATAGGGCCCTGAGTAAGAAGGCTGTTATACTACGCGGTCTGCGGGTTTACTGGATTTTATGACAACAGGATAGACCATGAGTGACGAGCGGAAAGCGGCGAGCAAACTCTGGGGCGGGCGCTTCAGCGAGCCCACGGATGCCTTTGTGGAACGGTTCACAGCCTCGGTGGGCTTTGATCAGCGGCTCTACCATCATGACATTCGTGGTTCTATTGCCCATGCCCGGATGCTTGCCAGGGTTGGCGTGCTGACCCGCGAGGAAGAGCGCCAGATCATTGAGGGCTTGGAGGCAGTGCACGCCGATATTGAGGCAGGACGCTTTGAGTGGTCCGTGGGCCTTGAGGACGTGCACATGAACATCGAGGCGGCGCTGACCGAGCGTATCGGCGTGACCGGCAAAAAGCTTCACACCGGGCGTTCGCGCAATGACCAGATCGCCACCGACATCCGCCTCTACCTGCGTGACGAAATCGATGCCATCGCGGTTGAGCTGGGGCGCCTGCAGTCCGGGCTGATCGAGCTTGCCGAGCGCGAGGCGGACACCATCATGCCCGGTTTTACCCATCTTCAGAGTGCCCAGCCCGTCACTTTCGGTCATCATATGCTGGCCTGGAACGAGATGCTGCAGCGTGACCACGAGCGTCTGCTCGACTGCCGCAAACGCGTCAACCGCCTGCCCCTCGGTGCCGCGGCCCTGGCCGGCACCAGCTATCCGATTGACCGCCACTATACCGCCGAGCTTCTGGGCTTTGATGGCCCAACCGCCAATTCGCTGGATTCGGTCAGTGACCGTGATTTCGCCATTGAGTTCAACAGTTTTGCTGCACTGTTGCTGACCCACCTGTCGCGGTTCAGTGAGGAGCTGGTGCTGTGGACGTCGGCGCAGTTCAGTTTCGTGGATCTTCCGGACCGGTTCTGTACCGGCTCGTCGATCATGCCCCAGAAGAAGAACCCGGATGTGCCCGAGCTGGTGCGCGGCAAGACCGGACGCGTGAACGGCCATCTCCTCTCGCTGTTAACCCTGATGAAGGGGCAGCCGCTGGCCTACAACAAGGACAATCAGGAGGACAAGGAGCCTCTGTTCGATACGGTGGACACGGTCAAGGGATGCTTGCGGGCCTACGCGGACATGATGCCCGCGCTCGCCGTGCGCCGGGACAACACCCGGGCAGCGGCCCGGCGTGGCTTTGCCACGGCCACTGATCTGGCGGATTATCTGGTGCGCCAGGGTCTGGCATTCCGGGATGCTCATGAGGTTGTGGGGCAGGCCGTGGCCTATGCCGACGACGACGGCAGGGACCTGGAGGACCTGGCGCTGGGCGAGTTGCAGCAGTTCAGTGGGGTCATCAATGAGGATGTGTACCAGGTCCTCACGCTTGAGGGCTCAGTGAGTGCCCGCGACCATGTCGGGGGCACGGCACCGGAGCGGGTGCGCGAGGCGGCGCGGGAGGCTGCGCAACGGCTGGATGAAATGGGAGCGGGGGACGCTCCTGATTAGCGGCGCGTCCCGAAGATGCTTTCCCGCGCCCCGGGCTGGCTCGGAGGCGCGAGTTCGTCCAGAAGCTCTGGGGCGGTGAGGCGGTAGCCCTGGCCGAAGTGCAGCCCGAGTTCCCGCACCTTGCGCAGGGTGGCATCGTCCTCGATGAAGGGGGCAACGGTCACCGCGTCGCACAGCAGGGCCATCCGGTGGATGGCCTCGACCATGATCACCTGCAACGGGTTATCCGCCAGGTCGTGCACCAGGCTTTCATCCATCTTGATGATGCTGGCCCCCAGATCGCCGAGCAGGTTATGGGTGTGGCCAGTGACGCCAGCCCCATCCAGGGCGATCCGGCAGCCTGAGGCGCGCAGTGCCTGGGCGCAGCGCCGGGCCGCTTCCGGGTAGCGCCAGGCATGGGATTCCCGGATCTCAAAGCAGAAGCTGGCTGCTTCAAAAGAGCTGGCTTCGATTTGCCGGGCCACTTCGCTGGCAAACCCTTCATCCATGATGCTGCTGGTTGAGAGGTTGAAACTGATCATCTTCAGCCGCGGCTGCATCAGCGGGTTGTTCTCAAGCCATGCGAGTGCGCGGGCAATAACCCGCCGATCCAGGACATATCCCAGGTCAAAGCGTTCTGCCAGTGGCATGAAGGAGGCCGGACGCCAGAGTGGCTCGTCGTTTGGGCGTTGATCGTCCGGTTCCCGGTGAAGGCGTGCGAGCACTTCCACATGGTCACCCCAGCTGGCACTGGCGATGGGGCGCAGCGCCTGGAAGTGCAGTTCAATGGCGTCGGTGGTTATGGCGTACATCAGTTGCGCCAGGTCTTCCCGGGTAGCGGTTTCGTTGCCGGTTTCATCGGTGGCCCGGTAAAGGTTGATGCTGGAGGGGCCCGTGGCCTTGGCTGTTTCGCACAGATCGGCGGCCAGCGTCAGGCACTGTTCCGGCGCCTCGCCAATTACCTGGTTCAGTGGCAGAAGACCCGCGCTGACGGTGGTCTGGATGGTATCGCCACGCCATTCAAAACTGAATCCCCCCACAGCATCGCGGAGGCCGTGGCAGACCTTGACGGCTTCCTCTGTACCGCAGTTGTCCAGAATGACCACGAACTGGTCACTGGCGACCCGAGCAATGGCGTCACGCTGGCGGAGCCGGCCCGAGATCATGCTGCTGAGTTCGCGCAGGTAGCGGTCGCAGCCGCCGGAGCCAAAACGGGCGTTGAGGGTGCTGAAACCGTCCAGGTCCATGTGCACCAGAGCATGGGGCGTGCCGGCTTCGCGCTGGAGGTTCTGGGCTCGGTGCAGGCGCTGGAGGATCTCGCGGCGGTTGAGCAGACCGGTCAGCGGATCATGGCGGTTGAGGTAGTGGACGTGGTCCTCGCCGTCCAGCTGCGCAATGCGCTTGTCCCGTCCAACATGGGCGGCGCCCAGCAGCTCGCCATCCGGGGAGAAAATCCGGTTGAACTGGATCTCGTAGACCCGCTGCTGTTCCTCGGATTGGGCCAGCGGCATCTCGATACAGAACCCCTCCTGACTCAGGGCGCGTTCCCACAAGCGGGTATAGAGTCGCCGCTCATCGGGATGGTCCGCGAGCAGATCCGAGAGGCGGTCGCCCACGTTAGGGGTCACGCCAAAGGCGCAGTGGAAGGCATCAGTGTAGGCCTGGTTGACTGCCACAATCTCCAGCTCCGGGTTCACAATAACGATGAGGTCATTGGAAGCGGCGAGCACACTTTCCGTACGGTACTTCCAGACCTGTGCCGAGTGCGCGTCCGCCCGCCGGGCTGTGATGTCCACGGCACTGCCGGCAATCAGGCGGCGCTTGCCGGAGTCATCCAGGCTGCGGCCGGTCAGCCGCAGCCAGCGGTGGTTCTGGTTCGCGGTCAGCACGGGGACTTCCATGGAAAACGCCTCGCCCTGGCGCAGGCACTGGAGGATGGCCCGCCGTACCTGGCTCTGGTGCTCCTGGAAATAGAACAGCACATGTTCCGGGTCGAGCTGGTTGCCCGGCGGGAGATCCAGCAGGTGGTACAGCCCTTCCGACCAGTGGAGGCGGTTGTGGTCCGGGTCCATCTCCCAGATGCCGATGCCGCCGCTCTCTTCCGCCAGACGGAATACCCGGGTATCGAGGGGGGTGGCCTGGCGGGGGCGGATGCGCATGGCATCTTCGGTATTCGCGCTGGTGTCATTGGCGGCGCGCCGCAGGCTGATGGAGAAAAAGTAGCCCGAGGCGTGACGGACGGTGATGAGCGCGCTCTGGCCCTGTTCCAGGGCGTCGCTCAGGGGGGGCATCAATGGGTTGTCTTCATGGCTGGCCACGAGCTTGTGCAGGGGCAGTCCCTGCATTTCCAGGATGCCGTAGCCGAAAAGGGCCTCGGCCGCATCGTCCGCCGCCTGGATGGTGCCGTCGTCGTCCACCTGGAGGCTGGCAGGCGCCGTATTGGTATTGGTGCCTGGTTCGGTGCGAACCCGCTTGATCAGATATTCCTTCATAGCGCCCGAGATTAGCAGAAAGCGTGGGGGCGGGGTTACATCCGTGTGTGAGTTCCGTCAACTGTGGCGTTATAATGCCCCGTTTGCTCGGGGAGGTGGCTTATGCGTGGCTCTATGCTGGTGATGCTGGCACTGATGCTGGTTCTGGCCGGGTGTGGGCAGAAAGGAGCGTTGCATCGGGAGGGCAAGCCCGAGGCGCCGGATAATGCCAGCGTGCTGGACGCGCAGACTATCTCCACTCATCTCTGCTGATCAGGCGGGTGCCGATCCATGGATCTATTCAATCAATACAACGGTGAGCTGCACGCCGAATCCGTGCCGGTGAGAAGGATTGCCGAGGCGCACGGGACACCCTGCTACATCTACTCCAGGGCTACGCTGGAACGGCACTTCCATGCCTATGACCAAGCCCTGGCTGGTAGGGCGCACCGCATCTGTTACGCCGTGAAGGCCAATAGCAACCTGGCCGTGCTCAATGTGCTCGCGCGCCTGGGGGCGGGGTTCGACATTGTTTCCGGGGGTGAACTGGAGCGCGTGATCCGTGCTGGCGGTGATCCCGCCTGTACCGTCTTCTCGGGCGTGGGGAAACAGCGCTGGGAAATCGAAAGGGCCCTGGAAGTCGGTGTACGCTGCTTCAACGTGGAGTCCGACTTTGAGCTGGCCATGATCAATGACGTGGCCTCGCAGCGTGGCCAGATCGCGCCCATATCCGTGCGTGTTAATCCGGATGTGGATGCCCAGACTCATCCCTACATCGCCACTGGGTTGAAGGCCAATAAGTTCGGTGTCGATATCGAGCAGGCCAGAACGCTGTATCGCCAGGCGAAGGCGATGCCCGGTGTCGAGATCGTGGGCGTCGACTGCCACATCGGCTCCCAGCTGCAGAGTCTGGAGCCGCTGATGGATGCGCTGGAGCGGATGCTGGCCCTGATTGATGCCCTGGCGGAAGAGGGAATCAGCATCCAGCACCTGGACATGGGAGGCGGGCTCGGCGTGCCCTATGGCGATGAGCAGCCGCCCAGTCCCCAAGCCTATGGTGAAGCCCTGAGGCAGCGCCTGGCGGGGCGCGATCTTGAACTGCTGCTGGAGCCGGGGCGCTCCATTGCTGCCAACGCCGGCCTCATGATCACTCGCGTGGAAGGGCTCAAGGGGGACGAGGCACATCGTTTTGCCATCGTGGACGGGGCCATGAACGACCTGATCCGGCCGTCGCTCTATTCCGCCTGGCAGCGGATTGAGGCGGTGGCTGAACGCAGCGACATTGAACCGGCGGTTTACGACGTGGTGGGGCCGGTGTGTGAAACCGGCGATTTCCTGGGTAAACAGCGGTCGCTGGCGATCGGCGCTGGCGACCTCCTTGCCGTGCGTTCGGCTGGCGCCTACGGTTTTGTTATGAGTTCAAACTACAATACCCGTAATCGACCGGCGGAAATCCTGGTTGATGGTGACGATGTACATCTGGTGCGCCGGCGCGAGACACTGGAAGACCAGCTGGCACCTGAGATGCCGCTGCCGGAGTTCGGTTCATGAGCGGTGACGGGCGCCGGGGGCGTGGTGGTTGGCTGCGCTTCACCAAGATGCACGGGCTGGGCAATGACTTCATGGTGGTGGACGCCATCACCCAGCCGGTGCAGCTGGAGACCAGCCAGATCCGGAAGATGGCGGATCGCCACCTGGGGGTTGGCTTTGACCAGCTGCTCATGGTGGAACCGCCGGAGCGCCCGGACGTGGATTTCCGCTACCGCATTTTCAATGCGGATGGCACCGAGGTGGAGCAGTGTGGCAACGGTGCCCGTTGCTTTGCGCGCTTTGTGCGCGATCAGCAGCTGACCCGCCAGAATCGGCTCAAGGTGCAGACAGCGACTGGCATCATGACTCTGGAGGTCACCAAAAAAGGCCAGGTCCGGGTGGATATGGGCGTTCCGGAGCTGGCTCCGGCTGCGATTCCATTTGCCGCGGATGAGCAGGCGGTGACCTACCCGGTAATGGTGGATGGTGACACGCTGCCCCTTTCCGCCGTTTCCATGGGCAACCCGCACGGGGTGCTGGTGGTGGACGATGTGAACACGGCGCCCGTTGAAAGCCTTGGCCCTCTGATGGAAGCCCATCCACGCTTCCCGGCGCGAGCCAACGCGGGGTTTATGCAGGTCGTGGCGCCGGACCGGATCCGGCTGCGGGTGTTCGAGCGTGGTGTGGGCGAAACCCGGGCCTGTGGTAGTGGTGCCTGTGCTGCGGTGGTGGCCGGGCGACTGCGCGGGCTTCTGGCCGAGAGCGTGACGGTGGAGCTGCTGGGTGGCACGCTGACCATTTCGTGGCCGGGGGATGGGGCAGCTGTTACGATGGAAGGGCCCGCGACGCGGGTCTTCGAGGGTAGGATCAAGCCACCTGGTGACGGACGGCGTTCCCGCCAGGGTGGCGGTCGCCCCCAGAACAACAGGAAGAAAAAGGGTCGGGGCGGAAACTCCGCCTGACAGACGGGAGGTAGTGAATGACAGACCCGACAGCGGAACCGGCAAGCGCCACGGTCTCTGAAGCCGATGTCGCCAGGTACCTGGAGGCCAATCCGGATTTTTTTGAACGCCATGAGGCGCTTCTGCAGAAACTGCGGCTGCCCCATGACAGCGGCGAGGCGATTTCGCTGGTGGAGCGCCAGGTGCACCTGTTCCGTGAGCAGCGGGATGCACTGCGCGAGGAGCTGTCCGGGCTGATTGGTATCGCCCGCCAGAATGATCAGTTGTTTGCCCGTAGCAAACGGTTGTTGATGCAGTTGCTGGATGCCCGTTCCGTGGAGGAGGTGGCGGCGATTCTGGATGAAACCATCCGGGGTGAGTTCCAGCTTCAGGGCGCGACCCTGACGGTCCTGACCGACGGTGAACCTCCGTCCCAGTGTGGCGCCGTGCGTTATCTGGGCCGCGATGAGGCCAGGGCGGTGTTTGGTGAGGCACTGGATGAAAGCCAGCCGTTGTTCGGGCGTCTGCGTGATAGCCACCGTGAGGCTCTGTTTGCGGCCCCTGACCAGGTCGGTTCGGCAGCGGTGATTCCCGTGCGCCGGGACGAGTGCCTGGGGCTGATTGCCATTGCCAGTGCTGAAGAAGGCTATTTCCACAGCAGCATGGGGTCCCTGTTCATGACCTACATCAGCGATACCCTGGGCCGGCTTCTGCCGCCTCTGTTGGCACCGGAAGGCCGTATGACCCCGCCCGAGGCGGAAGCCGGTCACTGACCCCCATCCCCCGGGAGCTCCGGTATGGCGTCCACTGATGCGCACGCTGAACGGATTGAGGCCGCTGGAACGCACCCGGAGCCGGTACAGCGCTTCCTGCGCTATCTGGCATCAGAGAGGCACTGCGCTCAGCGGACCTGTGAACACTATGGCAGGGACCTGAACCAACTGAGCGAATGGTGTGATCAGCAGGGATGGCAGCTTCTGTCGTTGGATCAAGCCGCATTGCGGCGCTATGCGGCTGGCCTGGCGCGTGCAGGGCGCTCTGGCCGCACCATAGCCCGCCATCTCTCCGCCATCCGGCGTTTCTACGACTTCCTGATCCGGGAAGGGATGGTGACGGATAACCCGGCCCTCGACATCCGCCCGCCCCGCAGCCAGTCTCCCTTGCCCGGGGTCATGGACGTGGACCAGTTGCACCATTTGCTGGCGCGTACGCCCCGGGATCCACTGGAGGTGCGTGACCTTGCCATGATGGAGCTGATGTATTCATCCGGGTTGCGGCTGGCTGAGCTGGTGGCACTGGACGAATCCCAGCTGGATCCCAGTGACGCCAGTGTGCGGGTGACCGGCAAGGGCAACAGGACGCGTATTGTGCCGGTCGGTCGGGTAGCGCTGCAGGCACTGGATTGCTGGCTGGCGCATCGCCCGGCCCTGGCCGCGGCGGGGGAAGAGGCTGTATTCGTCAGCCGCCACGGCCGGCGCATCCACCGCCGGACCGTGCAGGCAAGACTGCGTCGCTGGGGCCAGCTCCAGCAGGCTGACCAGGGGGTCCATCCGCATCTGATGCGTCATTCCTTCGCCAGTCACATACTGGAATCCAGCGGTGACCTGAGGGCCGTTCAGGAACTGTTGGGCCACAAGGACATTGCGACCACACAGGTCTATACACACCTGGACTTCCAGCATCTGGCCCAGGTATACGACAGCGCGCATCCGCGTGCGCGCCGGCGGAAAGACAGAAAACGGGGAGCGGCGACGGAGAACGGGCGGGATGAGTGATCAGGATTGGCGGCAGAAATACATCGCGGCGCTGGAGCAGCACGAGCAGGACGAGCAGCAGTGGCAACGCCGGCAGAACAGCCTGCAGCGCTTGCTGGTGCGTGTCTCGCTTGTTGCCGAGGGCCAGGATAGCGATCTTGATGGGCTGCTTGGGGAGTTGCGTGAGCTGGCCCGCTCCGACAATCCGGATGCGGACCGTCTGCTTCGGCTCCAGGAAGCGTTGGAGGAACGTGTTTCCGGTTTTGACGAGGCGCGTGATGAGGTCATTCGCCGGCTTCAGGGGGCCATTGGACGTCTTGCCGAGCCCCTGCGCGCGCGGGCGGGCCGGGAAGAGCGGCGGCAACTGAAGTCCCTGCAGCGCACATCGCCGGAAACCATCGGCCGGTTCGACGCGCTGCCGGCGTTGCTCGAGCAGCTTGCGGCCATTCAGCAGCAGCTGCTCAGTGCGGCCGGCGAGAGCACGAAACAGGGGTCGTTGCTGCAGCGCCTTTTTGGACGTCGCGGTTCTGGAACGTCGGGCAACGACGCTGAAGAGGCGCCGTCGCAAGCCGCTGAAACCCCTTCTTCAGCGGCGCCAGACTCTGTCATGGACACCAGCGCCAACGGGCTTGAACTCGACAGCGGTGAACCCCGGGTTGATGATGATCAGTTCCATAACCTCAAGGCTCGCCTGCTGCAGCTGCTGCGCCATATCCAGCAGCACATCCCGCTCTCTGGGCCGGCCGGGGAACGGATTGAGCAGCTGCTTGAAGGCGTTGGCGAGAGCCAGAACTGGCATCAGATCCAGGCGGCACTGGATGAGGTGGTGCACCTGATCGTGGCGGCCGTGGGCCGGGGGCAGCGGGAATTTGAGCAGTTCCTGGCGGGGCTGGACCAGCGCCTTGTGCGGCTGCGTACCCAGTTCGAGACCGGTGCGCTGGACTTTGAGCATTGGCAGGACGTATCCGAGCATTTTGACCGGCGCATTGACCAGGAACTCGACGAGATGGGCAGCGAGGCACTGGGTGCAACCGAGCTGAGTGCGCTGCAGCAGGCGGTGCGTGACCATGTTGATCGGCTCAATGCCACCCTGAAGGAATACCGTGACGCGGAGGCGGACCGGGAGCAGGAACTCCAGGCCCAGGTGAATGACCTGCGCGACAAGGTGGCTGCCATGGAGGCTGAATCCAGGGAGGCGCAGAAGGAACTGAAGAAGGAGCGGGAAAAGGCCACGACCGATATGCTGACCCAGTTGCCCAATCGGGAGGCGCTGGAGGAGCGTCTGGAGCAGGAGTACAGGCGCTGGCACCGGTATCGTGAGCCGACCACTCTGGCGATTATCGATATTGACCGTTTCAAGGAGATCAATGACACCTATGGTCACTTGGCCGGGGACAAGGTGCTGCAGCTGCTCGCACGATCGCTGAGGGAAAACCTGAGGGAGACGGATTACATCGCCCGCTATGGCGGCGAGGAATTTGTCGTTGTCCTGCCTGCCACTCCCCCTGAGACCGCGGTCGATGTATTGGAGAAGCTGCGTGAACGTATCCGGTCGTTGCCCTTCCATTTCCGGCATGAACGCGTTGAGGTGACCTTTTCCGGTGGCGTGACCGGATTCATGGAAGTGGATGGTCCGCATCAGCTTCTGGACCTGGCGGACCGCGCCCTGTATCGCGCCAAGGAACAGGGCCGGAACCAGGTGTTACGGGGCGACGAACCGGCCGCGGGTCCTGGAGAAAAACACTGATGCGCTTGATCGGGGCGCTTCTGGCCATAGCATGGGCGTTGATGCTGCCATTGGCGGCGCACGCCATCCCGTTCCCGGCCACTGAGAACCTCCCGGAGCTCAGTGTGGAGCAGAAGCTCTGGTTGAAGGATCAGGAGCGTATCCGGCTGGGGATACCTTCCGGACGGCCACCCCTGGCCTACCGCAATGAGTTTGGCCGGGTGCTGGGGACCGAATCTGGTTATGCCCGCCTTCTCGAGCGCAAGCTGGGTAAGCGCGTGGAAATGGTGGGCGGCAATCCCCTGCTGCTTGAGCGCATGCTGGCCCAGGGCCAGATTGATGCCATCAGCATGCGTTTCGCCAACCGGTCCGCTGGCGAGTACCGGTTCACCCGCCCCTATATGCAGGTGCGTTACGCCATTTACGCCCGCCGGGATAACGCCAGCATCAGCCGGCTCGGCAGTCTGGAGGACAAGCGCGTCGTTTTGCTGGACGGCGACCGCTATCCCTTCGAGCTTATGGATCGCGTCCCCTCGTTTACCCCACTGGCCGCACTGACCCTCAGTGAGGCCATGGACATGTTGCGCAGCGAGGAGGCGGATGCACTCCTTGTTCCTGTGCCGGTGGGTGACCGTTATCTCGAAGATAATGACGTGCGCTCCATCCAGCGGGTGCAGGTGCTGGAGGAGGAACCTCTGCCCCTGTCCTATGCCGTCCCCTTTGAAGAGGGACGCCTGCGTGGTGTTCTGGATGCCGCCATTGACTCGATGACCACGCTGGAGCACCGCAACATCCAGGGGGCCTGGATGGGGCATGACGTGATCTTCGGTGAGCAGGAAGAGGAAGTGGTGCTGACCGCGGATGAGCGCGAGTGGTTGGCCGATCATCCGGAGCTGAAAGTGGCCATGCGCACCGGCTGGCCGCCTGTCGAGTTCCGTGGTGGCAGTGGGAGGGGAGAACTGGAAGGCGTGATCCCGGACCTGCTCGCCTTGATTGAGCAGGAACTCGACTATGAGTTTGAGCGGGTGCCGGTTCTCCCTGGTGAGGATGTGGACGCGAGACTTGGTGAGGGAGGGGTAGACGTGGTCCCCGCCCTGCCGCGGACGCCCAACCGCCAGGACGAGCATCTGTTCACGCGCAGCTATCTCAGCCTGCCGGTGGCGATTGTGGTTCGGGATGACCACCGGTTCGTTGGTGATCTCTCTGAGCTTGATGGCAGTGACCGGGTTGGCGTGGTTCAGGGCATGGCGGCCGGAGAATACCTCAATCGCCACCATTCAGCCCTGAACGTGACGCAACTGGCTTCCATCAGCAAAGGGCTGCAGCAGGTGGCCAACGATGAGCTGGACGTTATGGTCACCCATATCCCCGGCGTCAGTTACACCATCTCCCGGCTTGGGTTGGAGAATCTGCGCATCACCAGCATTGCGCCCTTTCAGTATGATCTCCGGCTGGCGGTTCGTTCCGAGCATCCAGAACTCGTGGGGATTCTCGGCAAGGCATTGAGCCGGATCGACCGCTCGGCACTGGACAAGGTCTACAACCGCTGGATCAAGCTCGACGTGGAACAGCAGACGGATTATACCGTGGTCCGGCGGGTTACCATCATTGCGCTGCTGGTGCTGGCCGCCTTCTTTTACTGGAACCGTAAACTCTCCCTGGAGGTCAGCGAACGCGTACGCTCCGAGCAGGCGCTCAGGCGCAGCGAGGAGGAGTTGCTGAACGCCAAGCAGCGGGCCGAGGAGCTGGCGGATAAGGCGGAGGAGGCCAATCGCGCCAAAAGCGAGTTCCTGGCGAACATGTCCCATGAGATCCGTACCCCGATGAATGCCGTTATCGGGTATACGGAGCTGCTTGAGCGCACCATTACCGATGACCGCCAGCGGGGCTACCTGGAGTCCATCAAGGCGGGTAGTCGCAGCCTTCTGACGCTGATCAACGACATTCTGGACCTGTCGCGCGTGGAGGCCGGAAAGATGCGGCTCGAGTACGGGCCACTGGATCTGGGCCGGCTGCTTGATGATGTCCGCCATATCTTTGCGATCCGGGCGCGCGAAAAGGGCTTGGAGCTGGCGATTGAAATGGACGAGAACATGCCGCCGGTGATGGTTCTGGATGAGACCCGTTTGCGGCAGGTGCTGTTCAACCTGGTGGGCAATGCCATCAAGTTTACCGACCACGGTGAGGTCCGGGTGCGTGTCGTCTGGAAGGAAAGCGAGGCGCCAGAGCTGTGCATTGAGGTGATGGACAGCGGTATCGGGATCCCGCCGGAGCAGCAGCAGCGCATCTTCGAGGCCTTTGAGCAGCAGGCCGGGCAGAGCAGTCGGCGTTATGGCGGTACCGGGCTGGGACTGGCGATCAGTCGGAAACTGGTTGAGATGATGAACGGTGAGCTCAGTGTCCGCAGTCAGCCCGGGGAAGGCACCACCTTCCGGGTGCACCTGAAGGACGTGGAAACCGCCCTGGCGGCCCCGAATGTGAACGACGAGAATGTGGCGGTGCGTTACCAGTTTGAGCGCAGCCGGGTCCTCATCGTGGATGACAACCCCGTGAACCGGCAGCTTGTGCGGGATGTGCTTGAGCCGGAAGGGCTTGAGGTGGATGAGGCGGAAAACGGGGTTCTGGCCCTGGAACGTGCCCGTGATTTCCGTCCGGACCTGGTGCTGATGGATATCCGTATGCCGGAGATGGACGGCTTTGAGGCGCTGCATGCCTTCGGCCAGGACCGGCGGCTTAGCGGGATCCCCATTGTGGCGCTTACCGCGTCGGTTATGACCAGCGAGGCGGCCCGTATCCGGGAAGCCGGCTTTGATGGGTACCTGCATAAACCAGTAAGCCGTGAGATTCTGCTGGGTGAGCTGGCTGGTTATCTCGCCCATGAGCGGATTGATCTGGAGGCGAGTGAGCAGGAAGAGGACACGGCAGACCTCACGCCCTGGTGTGACCTCGGCGAAGAGCAGCGCAAACGGGTCATGCGGGCCCTGCGCTATTCCCTGATCCCCCAGGCCACTTCACTGGTGGATAGCGGTGATCCGGAGGCGTTGCAGGCGTTCGCCATGGAGCTTCAGTCGCTGGCCCGGGAGCAGGGTGTGGAAGAGCTGGTTGCGTTTGCTGATCAGCTGGTGGAAGCCGTTGATGGGTTTGAGCTCGATCGGGTGCAGCAGCTGATGGAGCAGTTTGCGGGAGAGACCTTCCTGCCCGAGCATGAATAGACGCACGGTGCGCCAGGGCTCTGGGGCCGCATCTGCGCTATGCTGTGACTAATACGCAGGCAACAACGGACAAACGCGATGTATCAACTGGTCTTTAGCGGCGAATGGGAAGCCGGCCTGGATGAACAGTCGGCGCGGGAGAAGGCCCGCAATCTGTTCAAGGCCAATGACGCCCAGCTGGAGAAGATGTTCTCTGGTGAGCGTGTGGTTATCAAGAACCGCCTTGATGAGGCGACGGCCTATAAATACCAGGCGGCCATGAAGAAGAATGGGTTAGTGGCTCACATTGAGCCCATGCAGGCTGTGGGCCAGGACAGTGAGGCGCCGCGATCCCGGACCCCGCCAGACGATGGGGGGCAGCAAGGAGAGCGGTCCGCATCGCCGGCTGACGGTGACGCGTCGCCTGCAGAGAGCGTGGCTGTGGAACCAGGCGATCGACTGCCGGTAGCCGGCGATAAGGTTGACAGCATCCTGGCGGGTTCCGGGCTGAGCCTGGGCGCTCCCGGTGAACGCTTGGAAGAGCTCAGGGCGGATCCGGAGCCGGTTTTCGAGCATCTGGATGAATGGTCTGTGGCGCCGCCGGGGGAGGACCTTGCGGCGAGGGAGGAAAAGCCCGAGCCGCCGGCGCCGGACATTTCCCATCTGTCATTGGCGGACGAACCAAAAACCGGCAACGGGTGATAGACTGCGGCCTTCAATGCCAGGCCATGAGAGGTAAAACAGTAGCTCGATGACTGACTTCATCCGCATACCGGTTTCCTTCGGTGAAGTGTTGGACAAGATCACCATTCTCGAGATCAAATCTGAACGGATTGACGATCCGGAAAAGCTGGGCAACGTCCAGCTTGAGCTGGAGACCCTGAATCAGCACTGGCGGGATGCGGTGGCCGAGCCTTCCCGCGTGGATGGGGAGCGCCGGAAACTGAAAGCGGTCAACGAGCAGCTCTGGGAGATTGAGGACAGTCTCCGTGAGGAGGAAGCCGCGGGGCGCTTTGGGGAGCGCTTCATCCGGTTGGCGCGCTCGGTCTACTTCACCAACGATGAGCGGGCGGCGATCAAGAAACGGGTCAACCTGAGCCTGGGCTCGCGATTCGTGGAGGAGAAGTCGTACCGCGACTACAGCCGTTGAGCCTGGGTCAGGCCCTCTGGCGCTGGTTGGCCACCCAGCGGTCAAGCATGTCCGTGGCATCGGCCACCGTAATGAGTTCCATGACGCCCTCATATTCCGCCTTGGTGCCCCAGCGGGCGTTTTCAACCCGCTTGCCGGTAAACCGCTCCAGGGCCTCAGGGTAACGGTTCACGCACCACTTGAGTGAGTTATAGGGCCCGGAACGGTAGGGGTTGGAGCCGGCAAAAAGCCCCAGGACATCGGTGCCCATGGCGTTGGCGATGTGTGCCGGTCCGGTGTCCGGTGCAATCACGAGATCCGCCCTGGCCATGAGGGAGGCCAGCTGTTTGAGGGTGTCCTGGCCGCAGATGTTGGATGCCTGCTCTTGCATGGCGCCCGCGATGGCCTGGCAGCATTGGCGGTCCCGGTCCGAGGGGCCACCGACAAGAATGATATGGGCATCGTATTGGCAGACCGCGTAATCGGCCAGGGCCGCATAGCGCTCTGGGGGCCAGTTCCGGAGTTCATGGCTGGCTGAAGGGCTGATGACCAGGTTAAAGCGGTCAGGGTCCAGGATGCGCTTGGCGAAGGCCTTGTCCGTCTCGAACAATGGGATGTGCCACGCCGGTTCCGCCGGCTCAAGCCCCAAGGCGGTTGGAAAGCTGGCCAGGCAGTCGAGCACATGCTGGCCGTTTTTCCGGGGGATCCGCTGGTTGATGAAAAGGCCATGGAGGTCCTTGCTGCGGTCCCGGTCGAACCCGATCCGGGTGCGGGCCGGAATGAGCAGGGCCGCTATGTTGGCGCGCAGTGCGACCTGCATGTGGAACAGCACGTCAAATTGCTCACCTTTCAGCTGGCGCCATAGGTCGAGATAACCACGCAGACCCGCGTTTTTGTCAAACACAACAAATTCCACGCCAGGCAGGCCTTCAAGCAGGCGAGCTTCCGTCTTGCCGATCACCCAGGTGATGCGCACATCGGGCAGTTGCGTCTTCAGACTCTGTATAACCGGCAGCACATGGGTTACGTCACCGATCGCGGAAAGGCGGAGGATGCAGATGGAGTTGACGGATGCGCTGGATGAATCATTCAGCATGGATTAAGTTGGGCTGGCCCGGGTTGGAGTCGTCTGATTGTTGCTTGCTAGAATGTCTCCGCCAGAGGGCAACCTGTGCCCCACCTGCACCGGAGGAGGACGTATAGTAACGTAGTATGCCTGTGACGTCCCGTATCCCTCTGCAAATCGAATCGACCAACCCTGACCAGAGCAGCCCCTGATGAGCCACGCCCCAGTCCGTTACGGCAACTCTCGTGCCCGTTGCCGGGTAAGCGCCGCCTGGTCGCATGTATTTGATCCCAGCTGGTTCTACCCGGAGTCCTGGGGAAGCGCTGCTCGACCCGTGGATGCGGGGGGGCGTGGTGGCGCCTGGTTCGTAACAGCACCGGGCGGCGAGCTGGTGCTGCGTTTCTATCAACGTGGCGGGCTTATGGCGCACCTTTCCAAGGATGCGTATCTTCGCACGGCGGGGAGTGGGAACCGCGCCTTTGCGGAGTTCGATCTTCTGCAGTACATGAGTGCAAGAGGGCTTCCTGTGCCGCCGCCGGTGGCCGCCGTCTTCTGGCCCGTGGCGGGGGTATTTTACCGGGCCGCAATATTGGTGGAGCGGCTTGACGGCGCCGAGCCATTGCCAGCGGTTCTTGGGGCACTGACAACGAACCACTGGGAGACGGTAGGCCGAACCCTGCGCAGGTTCCACGATGAGGGCATCGATCACGCGGATCTCAATGGCTTCAATATCCTCTGGGTCAATGGGTCGGTCTACGTGATTGACTTTGACAAGGGACGCCAGCGGGCTCAGGGCAGAACCGGGGCGCGTTGGCAACGCCGCAACCTGGACCGCCTTCACCGGTCATTGCGGAAACTGGATTGGCGCGACTCGCCGTTGGGGCTGGCTACCGCCTGGGGGCATCTTCTCGCGGGTTACAGAGACAGTACGGCATGCCCATGACGCTCATGAACCGTTATGAACGGAACCTCCACAAGCTGGGCTACTACCTTAACGCTGTCTTCGACCTGGCGGTTCCCCGTCCCTACTGGTTGTGGCAGGGGCAGCGCCTGATGGCGGAATATGGCGCATTGGCCCCGGATGCGCGGGCGGAAGTCGATGCGCGGGTGGCTTGGTACAATCGCCTGGAGGCCCCGTTCAATCCGGGTCCAGAGGCCATACGGCCACAGCAGTTCTCGCGTCGCGGTCAGCGTTCCGCCTACTATCTGGATTTTAAACGCCTGCTCCGGTGCCTCCCGGAAGATCGCCCCTTCCGCTATGAGTTTGGGGATGTGACCTGGGTGCCGGAATACCCAAGCTTTGTGAAAAGCCGCCCCGTTGCCGCCGAGCGAGAGAATGCCAATTCGGTGCTGCTCAAGCTTAACCAGGTCCGCCATTACTTCATGGTACGGGATCACCTGAGCTTCCGGGACAAGGCGCCCATTGCCATCTGGCGCGGCAAGGGCAGCCAGCCGCAACGGCGGGCATTCCTTGAACGTTACCATGACAATCCGGTATGTAATGTGGGGTGCAACCACCCGGAGTCCGTTGGCGAACCCTGGCACACGGGGTTCATGCCGGCTTCGCAACAGCTGAACTATCGCTACCTGGTGAGCATCGAAGGCAACGACGTGGCTACCAACCTGAAATGGATTCTCGCCTCGAACTCCCTCTGCCTCATGCGTCGGCCCCGTTACGAGACCTGGTTCATGGAAGGGGCATTGGTACCCGATGTGCATTACGCCTGTCTCGCGGACGACCATTCGGACCTGGAAGAGCAGGTCCGCTACTATAATGCCCATCCCGAGGCGGCCGAGACCATCATTCGTAACGCCCAGGCCCATGTGGCCCGGTTCATGGACGCACGCCGTGAGTGGCTGATCTCGCTGCTGGTCATGAGGCGCTATTTCGAGAAGGTTGAGGCCTGATGGCGCGTTATCTGCTGTTCGTGAACCAGCCCTATTCCTATGCCATTCTTCGGCCTCTGCAGGCAGCTATCTGGGCGCGTGGTGATGAAGTGGCCTGGTTTGTCGCGGGGTGCAGTGCCGATGCCTTGGGGGAAGGGGAGTTGCGCCTGGAAACCATCCGGGAGGTGATGGCGTATCAGGCGGTGGCGACCTTTGTGCCGGGGGACTGGGTGCCCTGGTTCTTCCCCGGCATCAAAGTGGAGGTGTTCCATGGCCTGGCGCGGAATAAAAGAGGGCATGAAAGCGAGGCGGAAAGTGACCATTACCGGATTCGTGGCTGGTTTGACCTCTACTGTACCCATGCTGAGACTGATACCGAACGCTTCCGGCAATTGGCACGGGCAAAGGGGTTCTTTTCCGTGGCTCATACCGGTTGGCCCAAACTGGACCCCTTGTTCAAAGAGGCGGGCAGGGAGAAGAGCGCGGCAGGTGAGCATGACAGGCCAACGGTTTTCTTCGCTTCCACCTTCAGCCGGAGCGTGACAGCCGCACCCGAGCTGTATGACGAGATTGCCCGCATGGCCCGTTCCGGACGTTGGCACTTCCTGGTCACCTTGCACCCCAAGATGGACCCGGAATGGGTGGCGCGCTACCGGGCTCTGTCAGGCCCCAACCTGACCTTCATTGAAAGTGACGAAGACCTGATCGCAACCCTTCCCATGGCGGATGTGATGCTCTGTGATACATCATCCATCATGTTTGAATTCATGTTCCTTGATCGCCCGGTGGTTACCCTCAATACCCGCATGCCGGGGCCCTGGTTGATTGACGTGGGGGAGGCATCCGAGGTTGAGCCTGCCCTGGAGCGGGCCCTGCAGCGACCGGAACACCTCGTCGCCGCTATGCGGGCCTACTGCCGGGAACTGCACAGTTTTGCGGATGGCTGTTCAAGTGAGCGGGTTCTTGAAGCAGTTGACCGTTTCCTTGCAAAGGAGCACAGCCATCTTGCCTCCAAGCCGCTCAATCTATGGCGGAAGTTGAGGATCTGGTTCCGGCTTCAGCGCGATCTAGCTGAAACCCGTTATCAATCAACGCCCGAAAACAGGCAATGAAATCCGATTTGCGCTGCCTCAACTCGCGGCCGTTAATGCTATTGAATTGCTCATAAACGCTGTCTTTGTTATCAGCGAGCCAGTGAATCCCCTCGACTACGTCATTCACTTCGCAAAGTGCTGCCCGGACCCAGTTGACGCCTTTGAGGTTAATCCGATCATGGGGAATGGGGAGTGCCAGATCCGGGTAGGTTGCAGGCACCAGGTAACCGGTCTCCTGGTGCCGCACCCATTCGTTCATGGGCGGGGCGTCCGTCGTGAGCACGGGGGTACCGCAATAAAGGCTTTCAAGGATGGCGAAGCCAACCCCTTCCCATTTTGAAGGCGCCACGGAAAAGTCGGCGGAGCGGTAATAGGCCAGGTTCTTCCTGTAGGAGGTGTTCCTGTGGCTATAGGTAAAGCTTTTCCCCCGAAATGGCGCCAAGGGAGAGACATCAAGGTCCGTCTGGGTTTTCAGGGTGAAGTGGATATCGTCTCTCTCGGCGAGCACCTTGCTGAACGCGTCTATTACCACCTGATGGTTACGCCGTTCGCCAAGCCCGCCGCGACCAGCATTGAACAGGAACAAGGTTTTGTCTCGTGAAGCCTGTTTCTCTTGGATCGGAAGCTCGGTAATCCAGGGGTTCCGGACGACGTTCCTGAGCCCGAAGTGCTGTTCCAGCAAGTCGGCGCAGGCATGCTGTGGCGCCATGATGATGTCCACCTGGCGGAAGTCTTCCTGCCCATAGTGGGGGGGAATCCATTCGTGGTTGGGGCGCCATATGGTACGAATGCCACGTTCACGGCAGGCCTGAAAGAGGTTGGGCATGAACTGCTCAATCGTCATCACCACGTCCTTGCTGTTCAGCCATCTCAGGAATGAACGCTTGGTGTGCCATGTGGCGTCAAAATCCTTCCCTTTGCGTCCTGCCGGGATCTGGTAGATCTGAAAATCGACATCGGGGAAATGGGCCTTGAAAAAATCCCGCAAAAGACGGGATTCGGTTCCCAGGCCCCGGTTATTCATGCAATTCACCAAGCCGAATTGCGTTCGGTTGTGTTTTCTTGTGAACAACGCTGGCATTCCCCCTGGACCATCGCTTGAAGATGGGTTTCGCCGATGAGTGACAGTGCAACGGTGTCCCATTCTAGGCGCATGCCGGTTGATCGGGAACCATCAACGACCTGGAGGGGATTACGGCGGCCAACGGGGAAGCTGTCGCACGGGTAATCAGCGTGCTACCATCAGCCCTCGCTAAAAACGCTCTCTGAGTGGCGCAACGGTCTCCTATGGGCTCTCGATTAAAAGGCCTCTACGCCTATTTTGTACTCTGGTTCTACCGTCTGGCAGCCAAAGGCTGGGTGCCGGCACGCTGGTTTGAACCAAATCTCCCCGAACCATCTCAGCGCGCTGCCCGGACTGGGCCGCTCAAACTGGAGGTGGTCAGCCATTGCTGGCAGTACGCCCATTTTTTGATCTATCAGCTGAGTTCGCTGGTTCATTATCCCCCTTCCGGTTCCGGGCTTCATGTCACCATGACGGTTTGCTATAGCCCCGAGGATGAACAGACAAAGCGGCTACTGGCGTTCTTTGAGCAACAGGACGTTCCCAATGTGACCTGGAACTGGGTTCCCTACCGTAAGGAAGAGCTGTTTCGGCGTGGCATCGGTCGTAACCAGGCCGCGCTGAATACACAGGCGGACTGGGTCTGGTTCACGGACTGTGATCTGATGTTTCGCGATGGGTGCTTTGATGCCCTGGCTGAGCAGTTGCAGGGTCGTCGCGATGCCTTGTTGTACCCTGCGGAAGAACGGTGTTCTGAGCTTTTGCGGGAAGATAATCCCATGTTGCAGCAGGGCGCAGGGCAACCCTCGCTCGTGGATGTCGATGATCATGCCTTTACGGCCCATTATCCCTCTCGTGCGACCGGCCCGCTACAGATTACCCATGGCGACGTTTGTCGGGCGGTGGGGTATTGCCGCTCCCTGCGGCTGTACCAGACGCCGGCGGACCGTTGGAGGAAGGCCCATGAGGACCGGGCGTTTCGTTGGCTGGTTCGGACTCAAGGGAGCCCTATCCAGATTCCGGGCGTCTATCGTATACGGCATGTCCAGAAAGGCCGCTACTCCGGGGGAGAAACCCATAAACGGCTCCGAACCGCGTTGCGGCTGCTGCAGTCATGGTACCGGGAACGCAAATAGCCTTTCATAAGGCCTGCCTCTAGGGAGTGGCTCGTGTTTTTCTGCATCTTTTCATTCAATCGTGGCCGTTTCCTCGCCAACTGTGTGGATTCCATAGAGCGTTGCGTTCCCAGCGCTGATATTCTCATTTTTGATGATGATAGTGATGATGCCGAAACGGTGGAAATACTTGATCGGCTCTCAGAGAAGTATCCGGTAAAGAGGTCCGGGAAAACCTCCATGGGGCGTCTTGGCGGCCTCTATAATAATATGCAGGCCGCACTTGACGCATGCCGGAACGAACGCCTGGTTTGCTTTCTTCAGGATGATACCCAGGTGGTCAGGAGGGTAGATGAGGCTGAAGTTGAGCAGATCAAAGCCACCTTTGACGCGAATCCGGACATCGCTTTTTTGAGCCCCTGTTTTGCTCGAGGCAGAAGTGTTGCTAAAGGGGCTTCCTATCAGTTTGACGAAAAACGCCAGCTTTTCTTTCGCGAGCCAGACGAACGCAGTGCTGGGCGCTATTTTTCCGCGCTTTTCATAGCGAAGCCGGATCGACTTATGAGCCTCGGATGGCGCTTTGAAGGTTCGGAGCCGGATAATGAACGAAAGGCAAGCTCGTTAAGCGCCCCGATGGGGTTCCTGAAAGCCCCTTTCGCCATGTGGTTGCCGGAGGTACCGGCCTATAGAGGAAAGAAAAAGACACTTGGTCTCCGGCTTGCGGAAAGGAAAAGGAAGTGTGGTTTCTATCCATTCCGGATCATGGATGAGGCCGAAAGCAGGCAGTTACTGGAGCGTACGCCTGAGCGGATTGCCATCGCCGAGGATTACCTGGAGTGCGTTCCGGTAACACCGCCCAGGCCATGGGCATATAACCCTCTGACAGGTACCGGTTGGCGAAAGTTGCTCAGTCAGTTGGAAGTGTCGCTTCGCAAGCTATGGGGGTAGGGCCGTTGGTCATTTCAGCTAATATTGCATCGGTGCCTTCAAGGCAAAAGATGCTGGATAGGACGATAGAGAGTCTCTACCATCAAGTTGATGTGATCAATCTGTGCCTCAATGGGTATGAAACGGACCCCTATGCCGAGGACAGTAAAATCAATGGCTTGATCTCTGACAATTCCCTTGGTGACGCAGGGAAGTTCCTGTTTCAGGCGCAGAACAAGGGTTACTATTTTTCATGCGATGATGACATCATCTACCCTCCCACCTACGTTAGGGATACCATCGCAAAAGTGGATGAACTGGGGGTGGTGACCTATAACGGAAGGACCTTCAAGAAGTATCCCGTCAGGAGCTTTTATCGCAGTAAGTCCTACAAGTACCGTTATGCAAGGCATGAACCCGAGACGCTTAAGGTTGATTTTGGCGGGACTGGCGTCATGGCGTTTGATACGCGTTACTTCCAGGTGCCGATAGAGGCGTTTGAGGCCAGGAATATGGCTGATATCTGGTTCGCTGTTTATGCCAGGTCGCACAATGTCCCGATCTGGCACCTGGGTCATGAGGCCGGCTATCTGGCTTCACAGGAAACAGAGGACTCAATCTATGATGAAAAGTACCGCTCAGACCGCTACGAAACGGAAGTTGTTAACAGGGCCTTCGCTGAAAACGGCTCCAGCCTCTTGAAGCGTATTTTGGGTTAGGCTTTACGGATTCCCCACTCAGTCCAGGTTATGCCTTCCTTTTCAATTCTCAGCCTTATGTTCTTGTTCTCTTGAACCGCGGCAGGATCCTTGTAGCCCCTTTTGTGGTCCAGGTGAAGCACGACGGCGTTGTAACGAACGTGCTTAGGCTTTATACCCGCATTCTTCAATCTTGCCCCTAACTCCCGGTCAAGTCCACCCCAAACCATTCGCTCGTCGAATCCGTTGACATTGATGATGTCTTCCTTCCAGGCAGAAGCGTTTGACCCTTTGAAGTTGCACTTGGTTGGCGTGATGGCGTTGTAGAATTTTGCCGCTTGAGGTGAGGCGGTCAGTTTTTTGTTCTTATAGCTCGATTGGAGTCCGTTGGACTTGAGCCATGCAAGGTCGAAGCATCGACCTGAAAGGATGTCATCCTTGGCTATCTTTTCACTGGTTGTCATGGGAAGTTTGTGGTAACCACCGGACAGGAAACAGCCTTGTCGGGCTTCCCGGGCATGTGTTTCAAGGAAATCATGGCGTGGGATGCAGTCGCCGTCTGTGAATACGAGGTACTCAGCGCTGGCTTCAAGGATGCACTGGTTAAGAATGTGACATTTTCGGAAACCGTTGTCTTCCTGCCACAGGTGCTTGATATCCAGATTGGTCTCGTTGCGGAACCTGTCGATGCATGCCTGGGTTTCCTGGCCCGAGCCATCGTCACCAATGATGATCTCAAAGTCATGGTGGGATTGCTGTGTATAGCCCCACAGGACTTTCTCCAGCCACACCGGAGAGTTATAGGTCGTTATGATGACTGATAGTTGCATGATGGCGCGTCTTATCCCAGCGATAGTTCTTTAGGGTAGTCAAAGGTTTCGAAATCATTTTCGTATAATCTGTATACCCTGTCTGCAAGATCCGGGCTGTAGTATTCAGATAACCTTTTGCTGGCCCCCATGGTTTGACGTTTTGCTGTGATTGGGGCATCAAGCTGGTATTTTGGTTGCAGGTTGCTGAACACGATACTCAGGGTGTTTTCCAGGTCTTCAGTCCTGCCAAGCAGATGGTATTGGTGAGCAGGGAGGGTCAACAGTTCGGTCTGCGGGACCCAGTGCGCATTGCTGTAAAGGCCTTTGGTTTCAAGGTAACGAATAAAATCCGGAAATGAGGGATATTGCCGGTGCTTTTTGGTGACCCGCTCCACCTTGTCGAGGTAGGCGGATAGCACTCGGGTATAGGGGTTGCGGCCTATCGAGAATTTATAGAGGTTATCGAGTGCTTGGACTTCATCCCGGGAAAGCTCGGCTGGGCTCTTGAAGCACTTTTTGGCGTCACGATCGAGCAGGTGTTCCCCGAACTTGAGGAAAGCGAGGTTGGTGACGACCGCAGAGTTCGCAGCCTTGGGGATTCTGCTGCAGAAAACGCCCAGCTCGAAATCCACCAGGTTGCGGTCATTGATGCTCGTGACCGAGGCCTGGCTGTTGAGGGGGTAACGTCGGTAGAAAGGTCGCCAGCTCGTGATAACTCGATTGACCAGGAAATGCTTCATGTTCGATACGTCGTTCAGTAGTGCGTGGAGTGACTTTGCCGTTGCATGGTCCAGAGTCCCGCGTAGGTATTGAAGCTGGTCTGGGCATAGGTCACCGCCATCAGGTACCCAACAGGCCCGTCCAGAAATCCAAGTCGTAGTATATAGACCTGAACAAAGGTTGTAATGGCCCTGAGGCTGGGGTAAAGCAGTGTGCGGGTACGCTGTCCTTTCGCCGCTTTCTGCTGGGCGCTGAGCCAGGCGTACTGCGCGCTCTTGGACAGAGCATGACCATAATCCCGGTGGGTGTAATGGGTCAGGCGACCGCGCAGGGTACGGATACGGGCGCCATCCGGAAGGAGTATGGCTTCATGAACCCGGGCACTGGAGAACGCGGCCCCCTCTCTTCGGAATAGCCGCAAGGGAGCGCGGGCGCTGCGGCCGAAGTCCAGGCGTTTGCCGTAGATCGTCACGGCCCAGGGCAGCTTGAAGGCGTCCGCGTCGGGCTCGGTGCCCAGGCGGTGGTTGATTTCGCGGGCCAGATAGGGGGTGACCCGTTCATCGGCGTCTATGGATAAGACCCACTCGCCGGTTGCCTGTTCGAGCGCCCGTTGTTTCTGGGGGCCAAAACCGGGCCAGTCGGTGATCGTGACCCTGTCCGTGTATTGCCGGGCAATGGCGACAGTGCCGTCGGTGCTGCCGCTGTCCAGCACAATGATCTCGTCCGCAAGGCCCTGAAGGGATTCGAGGCAGGCGCCAATGTTGTCGGCTTCATTGTAGGTGATGATAGTGGCACTGATGCGTTGGGCGCGTTCCCGCGTCAGGCTCTCATCAATGGCCCTCAGTAGCAGATGGGTCAGGGCTGTTACGGCCAACAGGTAGAAGGTGATGTAGATCCCACGCTCCAGTGTGGCCTCGGTCAACCCGAATACCAGGTAGGCCAGTGGCACCATGGCACCGGCCTTCGCGAGTGAGGCGACGCGGACGTTGTCATGGCGGGCATAGCGCAGGAACTGGGCGAATGGGATTGCAAGCAGAAGCAGCCAGGACAGCGCTCCGAGTAGGCCGCGCGTGGCAAGGATCTGGATCAGGTCATTGTGGGCATGGTCGAGGCAGCAGTCTGCGAGCCCGGGGGGCAGCTCGCCAGCGTCGATGCTGGACTGGAGAGCCTGGGCGTAGCCTGGTACGCCCACGCCCGTGAAAGGGGCGGTGGTGAACAGGCCCAGTGCGTGGCGCCAGATATCGAACCGGTACTCAATGGCGGGACCATAGTGTCCGTTCAGCAACGACAGCAGCCCGTTACCAAGCCGCGACTCGAGTGCCAGGAAGAAAACCAGAACCAGAAGCCCGGCGACCCCCAGCAGAACGCGTTGGCGCGGAGTGGCAAAACCTATCAGAAACAGAACCAGTACCGGCAGGGCCAGCAGGTTGTTCCGGGTACCCGACAGGTAGGCGGCGGTGAGGCCCAGGATCCCGGCCAGTAATGCCACGAGCCAGGGAGGCCATTGTGTCCTGTTTTTCAGGGCGGTCGCCAGGGGCAACAGCATCACGCTGCTGAGCAGGGCGAGGTTGCCAAAGGGGATGGGGTGGGTCGCGCCCTCTGCCCGCTGGATCTCTTGGCTCCACAGCAGCGGTTCCAATGCGACAAGGCCGGCCAGGGTGGCACAGCCTGCCAGGGCCAGAAACACAGCCCTTTCCCGCACCGCGGAATAGGCCAGCACTACAAAAATCGGCCAGAAAAGCAGCATGCGTCCGTGCTTGCCCAGGTTCTTGACATCCTCGTACCCGAAACCATTCAGGGCGCAGCTGGCAAGGCTCGCCAATGCGAAGAAGGCCAGAGCGAAACCGATCAGCTTGACTTCCCGGTCAGCCGTCGGGAGTGCCCGTGTGCCACGGAACCGGGCAGTGCCGATGAACACCAGGCCGGCAAGAGCAGCGCCATAGGTCAGGGTTGAAAGGAGGCTGTCGATAACCAGTGAGCCGGCAATGGCGATAACACAAAGACCTGCCGTCGCAGTGGCGATCAGGCGAGGGACGGAAAGGGGCAATGTTGACTCCGTTCAGGCGTCAGGCTCGAGTGGGCTCAGCTTGCGCACCCTGGGGGCACCGCATTCAGGCGGATCCGGTGTTTCCAGGAGGACCTTGAATTCATCTCCCGGCGTCCAGTCGTGGTCCGATGCGTCGGTCTGGAACCGGATTCCGCCAGGGAAGAAATCCATGAGAGCGGTATTGTCCTCGAAACGCACCAGCTCAGCAATGCCGCGCACTGGCGTCCATTCACAGTCCGGGTTGTTTTCGGCGCCGGAAGTCGTATTGCTATTGGGCTGGAATACGCTGCAGCCGGCCAGCAGGGTCATGAGCACCAGTAGCAGTAGTGGACGGAGGTGCTTCATGGTGTAGAGCTCCCCTGTCTCCCGACGTTCGAAGTGTTTTCCGGCAGGCAGGCAATGACCTGCTCGCATTGCGTCATGGCGTAATCATGAACGTTCTGTACCAGTCCTTCCTCATCCCGGGCGCGCAGCAGGTCAAGCGATTCCCGCATGTGGTTGAGGTTGGCTTCCAGCACGCGGTTGCCCTGGCGCAGGGCGACGAAGGCGCAGCGCTTGGCCGAGGGCCACAGATCGTTGACCGCTGCCGTGATGAAGTAGTTGTCAGCATAGGCCAGCGAGGCCTGGGTATAGGCCATGCCGGTATCCAGGAACTCCATGAGCTGGCCGTCACGGTAGGACTCGCGCATGCTTTGGTACAGTGACTCAAGCCGTTCCATATCCTCGGGCTGCCACTGGCGGACAAGCTTGCGCCCTGTATGGCTCAGGAAAACGCTCATCGCCTCATACAGGCTGCGTACGAAATCCTCATCCAGAGTGGTGACGAATGCGCCCTTGCGCGGTACGTTGCGCACAAGATGGCGCTTTTCCAGCATCAACAGCGCTTCGCGCACGGCACCATGGCTTACGTCGAGTTCCTTGGCCATCCTGCTTTCATGGACCCGCTCGCCTGATTGGAGCTGTTCAAAGGCGATCATGTTCTCCAGGTGGCGGGCAACCTGTTCACTCAGGGTTTCGCGGGGCTTGAACGACTGCATTGCCGAGACTCGGGTTGAGGCTATTGTCCGGATAGTATCATTCAATCGTTGCACAGATCAGCGGCTCTGCAAGGCGTGTAGCCCCTTGATTTTTGCCAAATGGATCCCAAGCTCTGACCTTGGACCCTGGCATGGGCGTTCAGTACCGGCTCAAGCATGAGCACAGAGGGGTCGAATTTGTGTTAACGTCCATGGCTGAGGCTCTTTACCGAATACTGAAGGCCGTTAAGGAGGAAACATTATGGCTTTTGAACTCCCCAATCTTCCCTATTCCTACAACGCACTGGCGGAAAAGGGGATGTGCCAGGAAACGCTTGAGCTCCACCACGGCAAGCACCACAACACCTATGTCACGACCCTGAACAGCCTGGTCGAGCAGGACAGCAACCTGCAGGGCAAAGCGCTGGAAGAGATCGTCAAGTTTGCCTACGGGCGTGAGGATATGCAGAAGGTGTTCAACCAGGCGGGGCAGCACTGGAACCACAACATCTTCTGGGAAAACATGTCCCCTAATGGTGGTGGCATCCCCGGCAAGCTGGAGCAAAAGCTCGTTGAGGACTTCGGGTCAGTGGATGATTTCAAGGAGCAGTTCAAGACCACGGCGGTTGGCCAGTTCGGCTCTGGCTGGGGCTGGCTGGTGCTTGGCAATGACGGCAAGCTGAAGGTTACCAAGACGCCGAACGCTGTTAACCCGCTGGCCACTGGTGAAGGCAGGGTTCTGCTGGCGCTGGACGTCTGGGAGCACAGCTACTATCTGGACTTCCGTAACCGTCGTCCGGATTATGTTATGAACTTCCTGAACAACCTGGCCAACTACGAGTACGCCGAAGAGCAGCTCAATAAGGCGTAAGCTGGCCCGCTACGCCCTTTCGGAGGGCTTGGCTTTAACCCCCGTCCGGTGCCTCCGGTCGGGGGTTTTGTGTTTCAGGCAAGACTGTCTATAAAGGCCCTGATGCGTTGCTGAATGCCATCGGGGTGCGTAACCGGCGCCCAGTGGTTGGCCCTCAATCGCTCACAGGTTACCTGTGTGCATAAACGGGCCATGGCTTCGCAGAGGGCGGGGGCCACAAAGGCGTCTTCGGTTAGGGCCAGGATCTGGGTCGGGGTGCTGATGCTTTGAGGGCGCGGAGGCGCTGGTGGCGTGAGAGTGTTCTCTCGATAGAGCTGGAAGGTGTGGTGTGTCACGCTGGCAATCGCGCTGCGCGAGCGTGCCTGGTGAGGGTGATCTTTGGGGATGCCACCTTTCCTCAGGGCCATCCGGTACAGGGTCTGACCAAGGGTTTTGAAAACGGCCTCACCAACGCCGGGAATGGTCAAGGCCAGCATGTACCAGGAGCGTAATGCTTGGGTCCGTGCTGGCTTGTGAGCCGGACCAGGCTTCAGGATGCTTTCCCGGATCCATTCCGAAGCGGCCCCAAGGTGGGGGCCGGAAAGGCTGGTCCAGGACTCAACCCGCCGGCCATAGACCGGATCGGCGATGAAGCTCCAGCCGATGATTGAGCCCCAGTCATGGCCCACCAAATGGGCGTTCCCTTGCGCGCCACGGGTTGCTGTTAGAACCGCATCAATATCGTCCATAAGGCAGGGAATGCGATAGCCTCGCGCCCGTGCTGGCGCTGAACTTTGGCCGGCGCCCCGCATGTCGAAGCTGATGACATGGTAGTCCTCGCTCAAAGCAGTCATGGTCGCCAGCCACAGGTCGTGGCAGTCCGGGAAGCCGTGCAGGAAGAGGATGCCGGGCTTTGCGGGATCGCCCTCTTCCACAATGTGGAGGGTTGTCTGGGGACGTTTGAGTGACTGTGTTCGCATGGGTCTGCTCCGGTAAGGCTGGCGTTGGCCCAGTCTCCCGGAGACAGAGGCTGTGTCATTGGCTGTCTTTCACGAACGGCCCGTCGGATCACCCGTTCCAATACAGGTGGTGTGATCATTGGTACCCAGTGGCGGGAGCGGTGCCGTCCAGTGTTCCAGCGGTGAGGGCGCCGGTTCTGACCCGGACGCTTATGGAAAGCGTTGGGGCAGAATGGGGTTAAGCGGACTGTGATCGGGTTGTTAGCTGGTAGTAGCGTTTGCGGACATGATTTCGGAGCAGCTTGATGTGCTTACCCAGGCGGAGAAGAAACGCGAGGCGCTGGGTGAAAGAGGGTTGGGGGGTGAGGGGGGTAGGCCAGTCGATGTGCTGCAGATAGTACTGGTAAGTCCTGCGTTCAGGGTGAAAACTGCCGTAATGCCAGGGCTTCTGCGGGCCTGTGAAGTGAATGAGTTGCGGTGTGGCAATGGCCTGCTTCAGTGTGTTGCGGCTGTAGCCGCTGCCTTGTTGGTATTTGCGGATCACTTTATGGATCGTTGCCTGCTGGTTCCACCCGGGATGTAAACGGTGCCAGTCACCGTTAAAGACAGCGTTGAGGCTGCACTGGTCCATGAACTTGAGTTGGTGGGCATGGTTAGCAGCGTATTCCGCGACCTGGTGGTGCAGGCCATAACGACGCCACTGGTCGAGGTCCTGGATCAGAACGCCTGAGTTGAAGTAGTCCGAGCGCGCAATACCAATGGTCTCCGAGGCCGAGCGGGAAAGGTCCTCAACGGCAGCCAGGGCGGCGGTCCCGATGTCTGTCCGCCAGAGCGCTTCCACATCGCCCAGGACCAGCGTGTCTGCGTCGATGTAGACAATCCTGCTCAGGCTTGCTGGAAGGTATTGAGCCAGCATGATGCGCTGGTACGCGGCCAGGCCAAAGCGGCTGGTGGGCAGCTCACTGAAGACCAGGTTATCAGCCGGGTAGACGTGAAGGGTGCCGCCGCGGTGCTCAACGTTGCGGCGCATTGCTTCCAGGCTGACCTCACTGACGTTGTCACTGACAAAGTGGAAGTGGATTGGTGTTGAGCCGTGATGATTGGAGAGCGTAGACGTCATCATAACGGTGACGAAAGGCGCATAACCTTCGTCACAGCAGGATGCGATGTGAATGGGGTCTGTGCTCATGGGGTCGGGCGTTCTATGTGCTGTCTTAAGTGGAAATGATAGATAAACCCGCCAATGCAGGCGTGAATGACGTGCCCGGAATTGAACATGATGTACGACTCGAACATGTTCACTGTTAACCAGAAAGCCGTGAATGTAGCGGCGAACGTCAGGGCATCAGCGGGCATGGCCCCCGATCTGAACGCTTGAACGGCTCGCCAGCCTACCACAAAGACGAGGGCCGCGATCAGTGAAAACCCGAGGACGCCGGTAGCAACCAGGGTTTCAAGGTAGGTATTGTGCAAGTGGCCAAAACGCTTCTTGAAACGGGGCGAGAAAAAATCGGACTGGTCAATCAGGTCATCGGTAACGCCAGGTCCCCATCCGAGCAAGGGCCTTTCGCTGAACCATTCCCAGGAGGCGGCCCAGGACGCCACGCGCACGGCTGAACTGCTTTCTTTGAACGGTTCCAGATTGATGGCGTGTTCCAGGTTCGTGATGGCCTGCTTGTTGATTTCAAGGCGGTCAACAACCCTGTTTTCCAGGCTGGTTGAATCAACAACCGCAGCCAGGCTTCCCAGAACCCCGAATACGAGCGCAACGGCCATAATCGCCGCCTTACGTTCGATGCCCCGTCCCGGGGAGCTCATTCTCGACGTCCAAAGGTGAGCAATAGTGCCGACAGGTAGGCATACCGCCAGTCCAAGCCATACTGCCCGCACCTGTGTGAGGGCTACAATGGCAACGGCAACAGCGATGGAGAGTGCGTGAAAGACCAGCCACAGGTAGTGGCGGACAGCCTTATGGGGCCGGTGCAGGCACCTTGGCAGAGACAGGACCAGAGCAATGAGTGCCGTACCAAAAACGGCACCGGTGTGCTGAGCATTCAGAAACCCGAGTGAAGCGCGGTGGGCGCTGATGAGCTCGCGTATGGCGTCATGGTTGTAAGCAATGATCGCCGTCAGTAGTCCGATCCAGATAATGGCGAGAAAGGTCCAGGGCGATAACCACTTTGAACGGGCAAGGCCATAGCCCACCATCACCACCAACATTGGCTTGGCGTAGTAACGCGAGAACCGCACCTTCTGTGCAAGGTCATCTGGAAGGGAGAGCGAGCGGTACAAGTGGCTGAGAAGAATATAAGCCAACAGTAGAAATGCGACCTGGACCCCAGTGTCCTGACGCAGGGGAGCGTTGGATTGATGGCAACAACAGATCAGGAACAGTAAAACCAGCAGGGTTTCTGCCACCTGGTACAACGAGGGCGCGAGATGCCATGCGCCTGCGTAGGCAATCAGGGTGAGGCTGAACCAGGAGGCGGTGGTTTTCAGGGAATGTAGGTCGTAGCGCATTATGTTTTGAGGCTGCTTTCGGTCAAGACAGCGGAGTCTATCAGACCTTGTAGATTGGCGAGATCAACGGCGGGTGCCGGTTTGCCAGGCGCTGACCTCCTGTCAAAAACGCCTGGGATTGAAGGCCTGGGTGGCGATCCGTGGCGTCTCGCCATGCATCAACAGCCCCAGCAGTTCGGCGCTGCCGGCGGAGAGGGTCCACCCAAAGGTGCCATGGCCCGTGTTGATCCAGAGGTTATCCAGGTTGCCTGCGCCCAGTGCGGGGGGGCCGTCCGGCAGCATCGGGCGGAAGCCGGTCCAGGGTTCCGCATGATGGAATGCCGCCGCGCCCGGGAAACGCTCGTTGACCGCTTCCTGCAGAACCTGCAGACGTGACTCGGGAATGCGGCGGTTGAAGCCGTTAAGCTCCGCGAACCCGGTGACGCGCATCCGGTCTCCGAGGCGCGTGATGGCCACGTTGTTATCCAGGTCCACGACCGTGGAGCGGGGCGCTTTCCCGGGGTCCTCCAGCGGCGCTGTCAGGGAATAGCCTTTGACCGGGTAAACAGGCAGCTTCAGACCCAGTGGCCGGGTCAGGTCCCGTGAAGCGCAGCCGGCACAGATCACGGTTGTATCAGCGGCTTCCAGCCAGCTGCTGTCGGCGTCCGAGACATGGGCGCCTTCCAGGGTGTGGCCATTATGCGCCCATTGCGTCACGCTCGTGCCAAATAAAAACCGGACCCCGGCCTCCCGGCACTGCTCCATGAGCAACCATGACAGCCGGTGGCAGTCGCCGGTGCCGTCGCCATTGATCAGAAGCGATGGTTGAAGGCCATCGGTTGAAGCCAGTGCGGGTTCCTGGCGCCTGACTGCGTCGGGAGCCAACCATTCATGCTCGATCGCCTGTTCCGCCAGGGCTCGAGCCTTGCTCTGAAGCCCGGCATACTCCGCCGGATCACGGCTGATCTCCAGCAACCCGGCATGCTGGCCATCGAAGCCTTCCGGCAGCTCCTGATCGATGGCGTGGAAAGCGTCCTGACTGAGCTGGCCGAGCTGCAGCATGGCCCGATTGCTGGCCTCATAGCGACCCTTTTCCCAGGCGTAGCGCAATGTCTGAAGCAGAAACCCCATGGTTCGGGGCGCCGGCGGCATCGGCATCTTCAACGGACCTTGCCGCCGCACCAGCCCTTTCAGGCCGACACCGATGAGGTTGGGTGCCGCCCACGGCGAGACATGCCCGTAGGAGCGCTGGCCGGCATTGGCATAGCTGGTTTCCAGGCCCGGGCCTTCGTGGGCATCGACGACCGTGACCTCATAACCCCGACGCGCCAGCATACGGGCGGTGGTTACACCGACGATGCCGGCGCCGACAACGAGTGCTTTCATCAGGCTAACTCCCGCAGCTGCCAGTCATTATGCGTGATGGGGGTGGCCCCTTGCTCACCCACAACGACGGTATTGCTCATGCCGATACCGAATGCCCCGGGCACCCGCAGGCAAAGGGGAAGGTGGAAGACCATACCCGGCTCGAACGGTGCCTCCTCTCCCTCGGCAATAAAGCCGGTGCCCTCCACCCAGCTTGGTGGAAACTGGGCGCCCACTGTATAGCCGAAGACACCGGAGAAGAAGACCTCGTCCGCCACGCCCGCGTGCGCCAGTACACGGTGGGCTGCAGAGGCGGCATCGGTGAAGCGCTGGCCTGGTCGCATTGCAGTAGTCAGTGTCTCATGCAGTTGGTGGCAGACATCGTTGAGCCGTTTCATACGGTCGGATGCCTGGCCCGCAATGACCGTGCGCATCTGCGGCGCCGTATAGCGGTGGCGCACCGCGCCGAATTCCAGGAAAACGGCGTCATCCCGGGCGACAACGCGGTTCTGGTGGTTAAGGTGGATCACGCTGCTGCGGGGGCCGCTGACCACGATGGGTTGCAGGCTCATGAATTCGCTACCCGCGGCCAGCATGGCCCGGGCCCCCTCGGCGGCAATGGTATTCTCGGTGGTTCCTGGCTCGGCCACGGCCATGGCAGCGTCCAGCCCCGCCATGGTCATGCTGGCGCTGTCATGGAGACGTTCCAGCTCCGCTGCCGTTTTGACGCGTCTTACGGGGTCCAGAACGGCGCTGGAGTCGCTGAAGGTCGCCTGGGGAAGTTGCGCCCGTAGCGCTTCCAACAGCCCCGGGCGCAGGCCATTGCCCCACTGGTTCACGCCGATGCTCTGGCAGTCGCGGAGCTGGTCCACCAGTGGTCCGATGACGGACTGGACGGATTCCCAGCGGTACCCAGCGATCTCATCCACTAGAGCGGTTGCTGCGGCGGGGCCGGTTTCAATGGACGGAACCTGGAGCAGGCAATGCGCCGGGCGGAAGACCAGAGCCGCGTGCACCGAGACCTCAAAGGTCCGGTAGCCGGTCAGGTAGTTGATCTCGCCCGGGTTGGTCACCAGAAGCGCCTCAATACCGGCCTCGAGCATGGCGCTGGCGACGCGCCGGCGGCGTGCCTGGAACTCATCGGCGTCAAAACTCTGCTCGGTACCCGCAGCAGTGTCGCGCAGCGCCTCAAGATAGGCGGTGTGATCCATGGGTGGCCTCTGGTAGTGTCTGACACTGAGTGTAAGTGAAGCAGATTAACCCCGGCCCTGTCGCCCAGAATGGAGTCCGTATGAGTACTGATGAAGGAGGCCCGCAACTGAAATCCTGCCCCCGCAAGCCCAACTGTGTTTCCAGCCAGGGTAGTGGCAGGCAGTACATCGCTCCTTTTCCAGGGGGCGAGGAGACGTGGGAGCGGCTGCCCCGGGTGCTTGAAGCGATGCCGGGGGTGCGGATTGTGGAGCAGACGGCAGACGCAATCCGGGCCGAGGCGCGGACCAGGGTCCTGCGGTTCGTGGATGACCTTGATTTTGTCCGTGACCGGGAACAGGGCGCGATTGAGGTGCGCTCGGCCTCTCGCCTCGGGTATTCGGACTTTGGAGTGAACCGGCGCCGGCTGGAAGCGGTACGTGCCGCGCTGAGGAAGGAATAGTCATGGCCCGGACCTATCAGGACCTGCTTCCCGTTGCGGAGCGCCTGGCCCCGGTGTTCTACCGTGAAGAGATCGAGGGCGAGGGGATGGAGGCACTCACTGGCATCCTTGCGGCGCACCCAAAGCTGATGATTGTGATGAACCATGGTCCCATGCTCGGGCCGGCGCCTGCCCTGACGGCTCTGGTACGGGCCATGGCGCGTCATGGCGGGGGGGATCGGGTTCCGTTTGGCGTGACCTGGCGTGGATTCTATCGCCTGCCCGGCGTCGGGCCCCTGGCGGAGCGTCTGGTTCAGACCACGGCTGAAACCGGCGTGGAGGACCTGGTGACGAAATTGCGGGGGACCACCTTCAATGATTGTGGCCTGATGCCGGAGGGCGCGTACTGCAATATGGGTAATGGCGTCGATATCCAGCCATTTCGCAGTGAACGGTTCATTGAGGCCGCGGTTCGCGCCCAGGTCCCTGTGCTGCTGTTCGCCCATAGCGGTACGGAAAAGCTGGGACGGCCTGTGCCGGTCCCGAGGGCAGCCCATTGTCTGGTGGCGCGTCTGCCTCACCATTTACGCCGGGTGATTGACCAGAGCGGGGTGGTCAGCCTCCCCTGGTTACTGGGCGGAAGGGTCCCCGAGCTGGGGATCGCCTGTGAGCTCTTTCACCCGGAGCTGACGCCGGAGGTACTGGAGGCGCCAGGGGCCGCAAACCGGGTCTCATCAAGTGCCCGCCATGTTCGGGCCCGCCTGCAGCGGCTGGTGAACAATCTGTCCCTGGAGATGGAGGCGCACTAGGGCTGCTCTTTACTCCAGGGAGGCGGAGGCCTGTGCTTCCCGGTGCCTTGAGCGGTAGTGGCCAGGGCTTTCCCCTGTCCAACGCTTGAAGGCTCGGCTGAAGGCGCTGAGTTCCGAAAAGCCCAGCAGGAAGGCTACCTCCGTCAATCCGTATTCGCCCTCGGCAACATACTGTAGAGCCCGTTCCCGACGTACCGTCTCGGCCAGACTCTGGAAACTTTCTCCCTCCTTTTTCAGCTTCCGGTACAGGGTCTGGCGGCTCATGTGCATGGCTGAGGCTACCCGGTCGACGTCCGGGGTACGGGGAAGCTGTTTCTGGACGATGCGCCGGACCCGTTCGGAGATGGTCTTGCGGGGGCGAAGCTGGCGCAGCAGACGGTTGACGTGCGTGGTCAGGGCCGAGTGCACATAGGGATTACGGTGGGGCAGCGGGGAGTCCAGATAGCGGGCCGGAAAACACAGGCTTGTCTCGCCAGCCCCGAAGGTCACCGGGCACTGGAAGATCCGTTCGTAATGGGCGCGGTAGCCGGGGTCTTCGTGCGCCAGGCTCAGCTGCTCCAGCGCCAGCTTGGGATGAATGAAATGGCGGGCCCGCGTCACGGCTGCTGACAGGGTGCGGTCCATGTCCGGGATGCAGTACAGCCCCGGATCCGGTACATGCCAGGTCACCCGTATCCGGTCGCCCTCCCGGCTCTGGTAAAGGTGAACCGCTTCATTCACCAGCTGGTGCAGCCGCATGTATTCCTCAAGGGCGTGTTCAATGGTGTCGCTGTTGAACACGATGTGGCTCATCAGCCCCATACGGTCGGGGTCCACGATCTCGCCCAGCCGCAACCCCAGGGCCGGATCGCCGGTCAGAAGCAGCGCCTGCTGCCACAACCGGTTGTGGTCATGGACAACAACGCGGCAGTCCGGGTCCTCCAGCTCGTCGGAGGAGATACCAAGGATGCCGTCGACCTGCTGCTGGGTGGCGAATCCCCGGCTGGTCAGGTAATGGGCGAGGGCAAGGGTTCCGGAAGCGCTCACCGTGGGACTGTCTGTCATCGACTGTTACCACCTGTCAAAAGGTTGAGCGAGCTTGTCAAGCCCGTTCAGGCATTGCGGCATAGAATAATACCTGAATTCCTGACAAACCCAAGGAGTCGTGTTATGGATATGGATACCAGTCTCGAAATCTGCGTTCCGCATACCGAAGAAGAAAAAGCCAATCTCAAGGCGCTGTCCGAGTATCTCAGCCAGATCCCGGTTTTCAACTAAGCGTCATGCCTTATCGTCGTAATCCCTGATGAGGTCCTCACCACTACGGTGACGGGCCTTCATTTTTTCAACCCTTTCCAGAATCCCCTCCATACGGCCCAGCCTGGCCTGGGTTTCAAGGGCCCTCATTGATGCATTGGCCCGGAAGTCGAATTTCAGGCCATAACGGTATCCGTCCCCGTCGGGTCGGGCATTGGCAACCACTGCAACAACCCGTTGCTGACGGATTTCGCTGCGATCCAGTCGCAGGGTCAGGTCAATGAAAACCTTCTGACCAATGCGCAGTTTCTGTGGGGTAATGATGGCAACCCCTTCGCGGGTGAAGTCGGTCGCCTCCACGATCTCGCCATGCCGCAGGAAGCGTCGCCCGGGTCTCAGCCGGACTTCGAGCTCGGCGGCTGGATAGCGCCGCAGATGGCGGCGCTCGTCCTGTTCCGGTGATGCTGTGGCCATGGGTCTGGGTTCCATTTAGGCTTACACTGCTTGATCTCACGAGTCTAAGCCTGTCACTGCGTGTTCGCCAGTGGGGGATAGCGGTACGGACATGGAGAAATCGTCTTGAGTGAAACAGTAGAATTGAACGCGGGGGTGAAGGGCGACGGTCCGCCCCTGATTCTGATGCATGGTCTCTTTGGCGCTGGCGATACCCTGGGTGGCGTGCGTCGGCGTCTGGCGCCGGAGTATGAGGTCCATAGTCTGGATCTGCGCAACCACGGCGATTCACCGCACGTGGCCAGTATGAGCTATCCGGAGATGGCTGCGGATGTGCTGGCCTATATGGATCGGGTTGGGCTGGATCAGGCCCACCTGCTGGGCCATTCCATGGGGGGCAAGACGGCCATGGAACTGGCCCTTATGGCGCCGGAGCGGGTGCATCGCCTGATCGTTGCCGACATTGCGCCGGTGGCTTATGAACCACATCATGATGCGATTCAGGATGCTCTCGAGGCGCTGGAACCGGCGACCGTGACCTCCCGGCGCGAAGCCGATGCCGTGCTGGCGCGATTCATTGACGACAAAGGGGTGCGCCAGTTCCTGCTGACCAATCTGGTGCCCGGGGAGGGCGGATTCCGGTGGCGGATGAATGTAGCAGGGATCCTCGGCTGCTATGAGCAGATCATGGCCGGGCCCTCGACCAGCGGGGATTTTGCAGGCCCAACGCTGTTCGTTCGCGGCGGGGCATCGGACTATATCCAGAGTCACCACCAGGAGGCGGTTCAAGGTTATTTTCCCAATGCCCAACTGAAGGTGATCCCGGAGGCTGGACACTGGCTGCATGCGGAAAAGCCTGACCTGTTCGCCCGCATCTGCCATCGTTTTCTGGCCGGGGAATTCTGAACCTGGCGCTGACGCCTGCGACTGGTAATGACCATGAAAAAGATTCTTTTTACACTACTGATCGTCGTTCTGGTGCTCACCGGTGTCTTCCTGCTCTGGCCATCCCCGATTGACGCAGTGGCCTGGCAGCCGCCGCAAGCCCCGGCGCTGGAAGGCCCGGCGCAGCCCAACCGGGCGCTGGAGGATGCGCAAGTGCTGGCCAAAGGGCAGGTCCAGGGACCAGAAGACACCGAGGTTGATGCCGAGGGCAACGTCTATGGTGGGCTGGCGGATGGTCGGATCATCCGCGTGAGCCCTGGTGGAGAGGTGACGACCTTTGCGGACACAGGCGGCCGCCCGCTGGGGTTGGCGTTTGATGAGGACGGCAACCTGATCGTGGCGGATGCCTGGAAGGGACTGCTGTCGGTGGCCCCTGATGGCTCGGTTGAGGTGTTGACCACTGGGGCCGGGGGCAAACCGTTTGCCTTCACCGATGATCTGGCCATTGCATCGGATGGGCGCATCTACTTCTCCGATGCCAGCAGCCGTTTCCATCAGCCGGACTACCGCCTGGATATGCTTGAGGCACGGCCCCATGGCCGGCTGCTGCGCTACAACCCGGCAACGGGCAAGACCGAGACACTCATGGATAATCTTTATTTCGCCAATGGTGTTGCACTGACCGAGGATGAGCATTCCGTCCTGGTCAATGAAACGGCGCGCTACCGCATCCAGCAGTACTGGCTGGAAGGAGAGAAGGCGGGCACCCGTGAAATATTTGCCCGGAACCTGCCAGGCATTCCGGATAACCTGTCAACGGATGATAACGGCATCATCTGGGTGGCCTTGCCGACCCAGCGAAATTCCCGACTGGACGCTTTCCACCCGATGCCATGGCTCAAGGAACAACTGGCCAAGTTGCCGGAGACCCTGCAGCCCGGTCCCGAGCCTTATGGTCTTGTGCTGGCCTTTGATCAGCAGGGACGGATGCTGGGCAGCCTGCATGACCCAACAGGCAGGCGTTTGCAGATGGTAACCTCGGTGAAGGCGCGAGATGGTGCGCTCTATTTCGGCTCGCTCTACAATGACCGTATTGGTCGACTGGATTACGAGCGGGCGATGAAACAGCTCAGGGAGCAACCGGATGAGTGATTGGCAGTGGCGGATGCCCGAGCCGTTCACAATGGACATCAGCGTCACCGATCAGGACGTGGATCGCCTCGGGCATGCCAACAATGTCATCTATCTGCAGTGGATGGAGGAAATCAGCTGGGCACACATTGAGTCCGTTGGCCTGAGCTGGGAGCTGCAGGAAGAGCTTGGGCGTGCCATGGCCATTGTGCGCACGGAGATTGATTACAGGGCGGCCGCGCTGGCAGGCGACGAACTGGTTCTGGGAACCTGGCTGACCGAGTTCGATGGCAAGCTGCGCTCCGGCCGCCATTTCCAGCTGGTGCGCCCAAGCGATGGCCGGACCCTGGTGGAAGCGGCTTCCTGGCATGTGTGCATCGATACCGCTACCCAGCGTCCCGCGCGCATTCCCACGCCCATGGCGGAGCGTTTGAAGGACGCCAGCCACGACCAATAACTCCGGAGGAGCCACCATGCGCCAGATCATCATTCCCGAATTCGGTGATGCCAGTGTTCTCGAAGCACGTGATGCGGCGTTGCCTGAGCCCGGGGCGGGCGAGGTCCGGGTCCGTGTGGCCAGTGCCGGGGTCAATCCGATTGATTTCAAGACCCGTTCCGGCCTGGGCTTCGTGGCCAACGCCATCCGGGATCACCTGCCCTGGGTGCCAGGGTTTGAGGTGGCCGGCACCATTGAGGCACTGGGCGCCGACGTTGACGGCTGGCGTGTGGGCGACCCCGTTGTGGGCATGATCGGCTTCCCGCGGGCCGGGGGCGGTTACGCGGAACAGGTGCTGGTCAGGGCCGATGAACTCTGCCGGGCGCCTGAGGGGCTGAAACTGGAGGCGATTGGCGCTGTTCCCCTGGCCGCCCTGACGGCCTGGCAGGGGCTGTTCAGCCATCTTGGGCTCCAGACCGGCCAGAAGCTGTTGATTCTGGGCGGTGGCGGGGGCGTGGGCCACTTCGCCGTTCAGTTCGCGGCCCAGCACGGCGCTCATGTGGTGGCGACCGGTTCGGGGGCCAACGAGGAATTTCTCCATCAACTGGGCGCGGACGACGTGATCAACTACGAGAACGAAGATGTCCATGACGTCTGCTATGGACTGGATGCCGTGCTCGATCTTGTGGGCGGAGAGACCGGCAAGGCAGCGCTCAGTACCCTGGGCGAGCATGGCAAGCTGGTCACCGTTCCCACGGTAACGGCCCAGCCGATCAGGGAGCTTGCCGCTGAAAAGGGCATTCAGGCCACCGGCTACGTGGTTGAGCCCGACACGGAACAGCTGGAGGAGATTCTGGCGCTGCTTAACCGGGGCGACGCCGAACTGCACATCGCCGCCGCCTTCCCCCTGGGCGATGCCGCCGCCGCTCATCGCCGCCAGGAGGAGGGGCATGTGCGGGGCAAGCTGGTGCTACAGCCCTGATCCTCGGCGTGCTCTGTCTACCCCGGGTCACACAAAACGTTTGAGTGTCTGTTTCACACCGCTCACCCAGGGCCCACCAAACAGGTTCAGGTGGTTGAGTTCGTGGTACAGGTTGTACAGCGGTGCCCGTTCCTCCCAGTCTTTTTCAACAGGGCTGTTGGCCAGGTAGGCCGTGTAGAAGTCGCGCGGCTGGCTGCCGAACATCGTGGTCATGGCGAGTTCCGCCTCGGGCCAGCCGTAATGGGTGGCAGGGTCGATGAGGACGGGGTCGCCCTTGGGGCCACAGTGGATATTGCCGGACCACAGGTCGCCGTGGATCAGGCTGGCGGGCTGTTCCGGGATCCAGCGATCGAGTCGGCCCGTGAGCCATTCCAGCTGCTGGATATCGCCCTGGCCAAGCCGGCCGCTGTCCCGCGCCATGCGGCCCTGGTGCAGGAGGCGGGCCTCGGCAAAAAAGCGGAAGCCGTCGCGCATGCGCGGGTTGGGCTGGAGTGTGAGGCCGCAGAAGTTATCCCGCTCGAAACCGAACTCATGGGCTGTTGTGCCGTGGAGCTGGGCCAGCTGCTCCCCGAGCTCACGGGCGAAGTTCCCGCCGGGGCGACCCTCCAGCCATTCCAGGATCAAGCCTTCTTCCGCAACGGCAATCACCGAAGGGATGCGCACCGCATCGGCCGCGGCCAGCGCCCTGAGACCGGCCGCCTCAGCCTCAAAGAAGCCGGCTGGCGGTGCCGCGTGGGTCTTGAGGAAGAGGTGGCGTCCGTCTTCGAGGGTCAGCCGTGCCGCATCGTTGATGCTGCCGCCACCCACCGGGTGCACGGACGTTATGGTGCTGTCGAGCTGGAGGGAAAGGCTGTCCGGAATGCCTGCCATGGTCACTCGCCCCTGTGTTGTGCCTGCGCGGCCATTCTTTCATGGCGGCGGGCCAGGTGATCAAGGACGCGTGAGGCCGCCACGAAACCGAAAGTCCCGGTAACGAAGCTGGCCGCTCCGAAGCCTGTGCCGCAGTCGAGACGGGTGGGGCCATCACCGGGCTTTTCGTGGGTGGTGCCGCCTTCCAGTGTGGGGTAAGTGAGTTGTTCCTCGGAAAAGATGGCCGGGATATCGAACCGTCGCTTCGGGTTGCGGGAGAAACCGTATTCCCGTCGCAGCTGGTTGCGCACCTTGGCCAGAAGCGGATCCTGGGTGGTGCGGCTGAGGTCGGCCACCCGGATGCGTGTCGGGTCCATCTGGCCGCCCGCGCCTCCGGCGCTGATGATCCATTGCTTGTGGCGGCGGCAATGCGCCAGAAGGGCCGCCTTGTGATGAACACTGTCTATGGCATCCACCATGGCATCGCAGTCAGCCGGCAGCACCTGGTCCAGGTTCCGGAGTGTTACAAACTGCGTTACCGGTGTGACCCGACATTCCGGGTTGATTGCCTGGAGCCGTTCGGTCATGGCCTCAACCTTGGATCGCCCGATGGTGTTCGCCAGGGCATGGATCTGGCGGTTGGTGTTGGTCACACAGATGTCATCCATATCAATCAGGGTCAGGGCACCGACACCGCTACGGGCCAGCGCCTCTGCCGCCCAGGAACCCACACCACCGAGTCCGGCAATGGCGACATGCGCACGAGCCATTGAGCGGGCGGTTGCCTCGCCGTAAAGGCGCTCCATACCCCCGAAGCGCTGGGTAAAAGAATCCGGTGTCATCGTGGCTCCAGAATGATGGGTGCGGGTTTTACGGATTCTATCAGAAAGGAGAAGCTGGATTACGGACTTGTCAGTCCAAATTAAACACCGTAGGATTAGACGGACTAGTCAGTCCAAAAAGTAAAAGGTTGTCTCCGTGAACGATTCGCAACGCCCACCCCGGACGCATAAAACACCGGAGCAACGCCGCAGTGAGGTGCTGCAGGCGGCTGCCGTGGTGTTTTCGGAAGATGGGTTCCGGTGTGCGGAGATGGATCGCATTGCTGAGCGCGCGGGCGCCGGTAAGGGAACGGTCTATCGCTGCTTCCCCAGTAAGGAAGCATTGTTCATGGCAACCGTGGAAAAGGCGCTCGAGGACCTCACCCGATATGTGAACGATGTGGTGGATCCGCTGGAGGATCCGCTGGAGCAGCTCCGCCTCGGGGTTCACCGCTACCTGGCGTTCTTTGAGCAGAACCCGGAGACGGTTGAACTGTTCATCCAGGAGCGTGCGGAGTTCCCTCGAAACGGCAAGCCGCTTTATTTCGTCTATCAGGAAAGCCACAAGGACAAGTGGCGCAAGCGCTTTGAGGTACTGATCGAACAGGGGCGCATGCGGGCAGACATGTCGCCGGGACTGGCGCAGGAAGTTTTCAGCGATCTGCTCTATGGCGCGGTTTTTTCGCAGCGTCTGGCGGGTGACCGTGAGTCCCGTTCACGCAGGGCAGACGAGATTGTCGATCTGCTTTTCAGGGGGATTCTCAGGCCCGACGCCCACGCTGGCTGAGAACAACGCTTTTCATCACACCGATTGTCACTTTTGCGGAGAAAGGAACCATGAATCAGTTGACCCGGACAGACGTCAAAGGGGGCAGCCGAGCCCGTTTTATCGGAGGCGCCGGCATTGCATTGGCATTGGCGCTGGGCCTGACGGCCTGCGGTGGTGACAAGAGTGGCCAGGGGCAGAAGGGGGGCGATATGCCACCCCCGCCGGTGTCGGTCACCAAGGTTCAGGCAGAGGATGTGACCATCCGTGAGGATTACGCCGGACGTGTTCGCGGTGCCCGGGAGGTGACTGTGCGCCCACGTGTTGAGGGCGTTCTGGAAAAGCGCCTGTTTGAGGAAGGCAAGGTGGTCCAGCAGGGCGACAACCTGTTCCGGATTGATCCGGAGCCGTTTGAGGTTGCCCTGCAGGCGGCGAAGGCTGAGCTGCAGTCCGCGCAAGCGGATTTGAACAAGGCACGGCGGGAGTGGAACCGGGTAGCCAGCCTTTATGAAAAGAACGCCGTCAGTGAGCGCAAGCGTGACAGCGCCAAATCGGCCTATGAACTGGCGCAAGCGCAGGTCGCCGTGGCCGAGGCGGAGGTTGAGCGTGCGGAGCTTGAGCTGGGTTATACCGGCGTGGCCGCGCCGGTGACCGGTGTGACGTCCCTGGAAAGCCAGTCCGAGGGGAATCTGGTGGAAAAGGGAACCGAACTGGCGCACATCACGCAGATGGATCCCGTTCACGTCCGGTTCGCGCTTCCAGAGGACGATGCCACCGCACGGCGGCGTGCGCGTGAAGCGAGACAATCCGGCGGCAATGGTGACTATCGCAGCACGGCGAAGCTGATCCTGCCGGACGGCACGGTCTATGATCAGAAGGGCACCATCGATTTCACGGCGAGCACCATTGATCCGGAAACCGGCACAGTGACCGCTCGGGCCGTCTTCCCCAACGGGGAACAGCGCATCGTCCCCGGCCAGTTCGTGCGGATCCGGGTGACGCTTCAGACCCTTGAGGATGTTGTCACTGTTCCCGCCAAGGCCGTCTCCGATGGTCAGAACGGTGGGCTGCAGGTGTTTGTCGTGGATGACGAGAACAAGGCCCATCCGCGCGCCGTTGAAACAGGCCAGGTGGTCGACGGCCGCCGGATCATCAAGGACGGCCTGGAGAAGGGCGACCGGGTCGTGGTTGAAGGCATGGCCGGCATCCGTCAGCCCGGCATGACGGTCAAAGTCGGTAGCCAGAGCGATGGGGAGAGCAACTGATGTTTCGATTCTTCATCGACCGCCCGATCTTTTCGGCGGTCCTGTCCATCATCATCGTGATTGCAGGGGCGGCCTCGCTGCTGGGGCTCCCGGTCAAACAGTATCCGGATGTGGTCCCCCCGGAAGTTGTCGTTGAAGCGAGCTATCCTGGCGCCAGTGCCGAGGTCCTGGCTGACAGCGTGGCGGCCCCGCTGGAGCAGGAAATCAACGGCGTTGACGACATGATCTATATGGAGTCCGGCAGTACCGATGCCGGCAGTGTCCAGATCACTGTCTCCTTTGAGGTGGGCACGGATCCGGACCAGGCGACGATCAACGTCAACAACCGGGTACAGCGGGCCATGTCCAGCCTGCCCCAGGCGGTGCGCGACCAGGGGGTAACGGTGGAGGCGCGTTCCACCTCGATTCTCCAGGTGGTGGCGCTGTCCTCGAAATCCGGCAACACCGATACCATTGAAATCTCCAACTACGCGTTGCTGAACGTCATTGATGAGCTGGTGCGCACGCCGGGCGTTGGCAATGCCTCGCTGTTCGGGGCCAAGGACTATTCCATGCGCGTCTGGCTGCAGCCGGACAAGATGGCGGAATACAATGTGTCGCCGCTGGACGTTGCCAAGGCCCTTCGCTCCCAGAACGCGCAGTTTGCCGCCGGCCGGTTGGGCTCGCAGCCGGCGCCCGTGGACCAGGCGTTTACCTTCAGTGTGTCCACACCGCAGCAGATGAGCGATCCCTCGGAGTTTGAGGACATCATGCTGCGGACCACCAGTGACGGGGCGTCGCTGCGCCTGGGGGATGTGGCCAATGTTGAGCTTGGTGCCCAGAACTACGATTTCTCGGCCAGCTATGACGGGCAGGCGGCGGTGCCGCTGGGCGTTTACCTCCAGCCTGGTGCCAATGCGCTGGAAACCGCCACAAATGTGCGCAACGTTCTCAAGGATCTTGAGAAGCGTTTCCCCGAGGACATCCAGTACGACATTCCCTACGACACGACCACCTTTATCGAGGTGTCCATCCAGGAGGTGTTGATCACCCTGGTGATCGCCCTCGTGCTGGTGTCGCTGGTGACCTTCGTCTTCCTCCAGCACCTGCGTGCGGCGCTGATCCCACTGATGGCCATTCCCGTGGCGCTGATCGGCACCTTCGCGGGCATGACCGTGCTGGGCTTCTCGGTCAACCTGCTGACGCTGTTCGGGCTCATCCTGGCCATCGGCGTGGTGGTGGATAATGCCATCATCGTTATGGAGAACGTGGAGCGCCTGATGCAGGAGCAAGGCATGACCGCCTACGGTGCCTCGGTTGAGACGATGGGGCAGGTTTCCGGAGCGGTGGTGTCGTCCACCCTGGTACTGGTGGCGGTGTTTGCGCCCGTGGGCTTTCTGGGCGGTCTGACCGGTGAGCTCTACCGTCAGTTCGCGGTAACCATCGCTGTCTCCATCGTGATCTCGGGGATTGTGGCGCTGACGCTGACGCCCGCCATGTGCGCCCGTCTTCTGGACGGGGAGCCCAAGGACGTGTCCAAGCCGTTCCAGTGGTTCAACGCCGGCTTTGAAGCGATCACCAATGTCTTTGTGGGCGGCGTCAGGTGGCTCCTGAACCACGCGGTCATCGGTGTCGCGCTCTTCTTCCTGTTCATTGGCGGTACCCTCTGGATGCTCGACCAGCTCCCGTCCGGGCTTGTACCCCAGGAGGACCGGGGCTACGTGCTGATGGCCTCCTACCTGCCGCCGGCCTCGTCCCTGGGCCGCAGTGAGGCGGTGCGCGAGGATCTGGTGAGCCAGGCCCTGAAACTGCCCGAGGTCAAGCATGTGACGGCCTTCGCCGGGTACGACATGCTGGCGGGTGCCATGCGTTCCCATGCCGGCATTGCCTTCGTGACCCTCAAGGACTGGGACAAGCGCCAGGGGCCGGGCCAGTCCGCATCCGCCGTGACCAAGAAACTCATGGGCATGGGCGCCGGCGTGAAAGAGGCCGGTGTCATGTCCTTTGTGCCGCCGCCCATCCAGGGCCTGTCACTCACTGGTGGTGTTGAGGCGTTCATTCAGGACCAGAAGGGCATGAGCACCAAGGAGCTCTACGGCCTGGCGCAGAAGATGGTGAAGGCGGCGAACGAGCATCCGGCGCTGACCAACGCGCGCACGGACCTGGATGTGAGCATTCCGCGCTATAAGGCGGAGGTGGACCGCAAGAAGGCCATGGCGCTGGATGTGCCGGTCAGCGAAGTGTTCTCGGCGATGCAGAGTACCTTTGGCACCTACTACGTCAACGACTTCACCATGCAGGGCCGCAACTGGCAGGTGAACATGCAGGCCGAAGGCGAATTCCGGAGCCGGCCTGAGGACCTGCGGCGCGTCTTCGTGCGCTCCAACAGCGGCCAGATGATCCCGGTCAGTTCCCTGGTGACGCTGACGCGCAAAACCGGGGCCGACATCATCAACCGGTTCAATGTCTACCCTGCTGCCAATATCGCGGCGGATCCGGCTCCCGGCTACACCACGGGGGATGCGATGACTGCACTCCAGGAAGTGGCGGATGAGAACCTGGGAACCAATACGCCCCTGGGCTGGATTGGCCAGGCCTTCCAGCTGCAGGCGGCCGGCCAGGCCGGCACCATCGCATTCGGCCTCGGGCTGGTGATGGTGTTCCTGATCCTGGCGGCCCAGTACGAGCGCCTGACCCTGCCGCTGGCGGTGGCCACGGCCATTCCCTTCGGCGTCTTCGGGGCGGCACTGGCCTCGCTGCTGCGTGGCTTCCCCAATGACATCTACTTCCAGGTCGGACTCTTGGTGCTGATCGGGCTGGCCGCGAAGAACGCCATACTGATCGTCGAGTTTGCTGCCCAGAACCGCAGCGAAGGTCTGTCACCGAAGGATGCTGCGATTGCGGCAGCCCAGCAGCGTTTCCGGGCCATCATGATGACGGCGCTGACCTTCATCATCGGCTCTCTGCCGCTGGTGGTGGCGACCGGCGCTGGCGCCTCCAGTCGCCAGGAAATCGGCACCGTGGTCGTGGGCGGCATGATCGTGGCCAGTACCCTGGCCCTGTTCTTCGTGCCCCTGTTCTATCGGCTGTTCGAGGAGTTCTCGATCTGGCTGTCATCCCGCAAGGGCAACGGCTCGCAGGAGGTCTCCGATGCGTAAAGCACTGCTTGCAACATTGATGTTCCCGGTGGTCCTGGCGGGCTGTGCGGTTGGCCCGGACTATGAAAAGCCCCAGGTTGATCTGCCGGAAGAATGGCCGGATGAGGTGCTGCTCACCGGCGAGGAGCGCGAGGATTGGTCCAACTGGTGGAAGCGGTTTGACGACCCCGTGCTCAACCGGCTGGTGGAGCGGGCGCTGGACGATAACCTGAATATGCAGCTGCAGTACCAGCGGCTGCAGGAAGCCCGCGCCCGGCTGGGGCTGGCGGATGCCGAGCAGATGCCCACCATCGAGGGCCAGGCCGATGCGGCCCGTGCGCTTGAGTCCGGAGCTGCCAGCCCGCTGGGCGGCGGCACCACCAACAATAGGTTCTCGGTAACGGGGTTGCTCAACTATGAGGTTGACCTCTGGGGACGGCTGGAAAGCCAGAGCAATGCGGCTGAGGCGGCCCTGAAGGAGTCGGTGTTCACCCATGACTCGGTGCGCCTCAGCACCATTGCCGACGTCGTCGCCACCTATACCGAGCTGCGGGCGGCCCAGCGCTCCTTGGCGACCACGGAGCGGACCGTGGAAACCCGCGAGGAAACGGTACGGATTGAGCGGGCCCGTTATAAGGGGGGTGACACGGATGAGCTGACCCTGCGCCAGGCGGAGTCGGAACTTGAGGCAACGCGGGCGATGGTGCCCCAGCAGCGCCAGCGCGTGGCCCAGCTCAAGACGGCCCTGGGCGTTCTGGTGGGGATGACACCGCGTGAGCTGACCCAGGAGCTGGACTTTGGCGAGGGCAGCCTCAGCGGGATCACGCTGCCCGATGAAGTCCCGGAAGTGCTGCCCTCGGACCTGCTGGAACGCCGCCCGGACATCCGGGCGGCTGAGGCGGCCATTATTGCCGCGACCGAAGAGGTCGGGGCGGCCCAGGCCCAGCGCCTGCCCAGCTTCAACCTTCGTGGGTCCATCGGCAGCGCCGCCATTGAATCGGGGGATCTGCTCACCAACCCGGCTGAAACCTGGGAGATTGGCGCTTCGGTGCTCGGCCCGATCTTTGACTTCGGCCGTAACAAGGCACGGGTGGACACCGCCCGCAGCCTGCGTGACCAGGCGGAGACCCAGTACCGGGTAACCCTCCAGCAGGCGTTCAGTGAGGTGCGTGATGCCCTGGCTGTGTATGAGGCCACGGATGAACGCGTGAGCCGGCTGAGGGACCAGGTGTCGGCGCTGGAACAGACCCTGGAGCTGGCCAAGCTGCGCTATCAAGAGGGCTTGACCGATTTCCTGACAGTGCAGGATACCCAGCGGGTTCTGCTGGAGGCAGAACTGACCCTGACGAATGCGATCCGGGACCGGCTCAACGCCACGGCGACCCTGTTCAAGGCCATGGGCGGTGGTTGGATCGACCGCGAAAGCCCTTCCCTGGAGAGCGCTTCCGGTTAAAGAGGCATTGGGGCGGCTTTCGACCTGGCCATGCGGCTGCTAGACTCAAATATTAGTATAATCTAATTTTTGAGGAGGCGGCATGCGCCGGGCCCTGATCGTTCTCCTGGTTGGCCTCTGGGCCAGTGTACCGTCGGCGGCGTCTCAATGGACGCAGGTCAAACGTCAGGCACTGACGGAGACACTCCGCCTGGATGGCATGATTGAAGCCGTGCGTGAAAGCACGGTGTCCGCGCAGACGGCGGGGACGGTCGTTGAGCTCCCCTACGACGTGGATGATGCCGTTGACTCCGGCGAACTGATTGTCCGGCTCGAGGATCGTGATGAGCAGGCCCGGGTGGAACAGGCGCGCTCGAGCCTGGCGGAAGCCCGTGCCGATCTGACCGATGCCCGCCAGAACCTGGACCGCGTTAAGCAGCTGCACGAACGGGGGGTGGCCTCCCAACAGGATCTGGATCAGGCGCGGAATCGGTTTGATGCGGCCAAGGCCCGTGTGTCGCGTGCTGAGGGCGCACTTGCCGAGGCGCGTGAGCAGCTGGGCTATACCCGTGTCCAGGCTCCCTACAGTGGTATCGTGACCGAACGCATGGTGGAAGTGGGGGAATCCGTCTCGCCGGGGCAGCCACTGATGCGCGGGCTCTCCCTGGAAGAACTCCGGGTGGTGGTTTCTCTGCCCCAGCAGTATGCGGAGCAGGTGCGTGCCGAGCGCGAGGCGGTTGTCACCCTGGCCAACGGGGCGCGTCTGGAAACCGGCCGGATGACCTTCTACCCCTATGCGGACCAAAACAGCCACAGCTTCCGTCTACGACTGTCCCTTGCGGATCCGGAGGCACGCCTGTTTCCCGGTATGCTGGTGCGTGTGGGCATTCCCGTGGGCCGCCGCGAGGCTCTGTGGGTTCCCGAATCCAGCATCTATCGCCGGGGGGAGCTGCGGGCGGTGTTCGTGCGCGGACCGGATGACGCGCCGCGGCTTCGTCAGGTAAGGCTGGGAAGCCGCCGGGATGGCATGGTGGAGGTTCTGGCCGGTGTGAGCCAGGGTGAAAGCGTGCTCCGCGAGGCCCTGTACTGATGGCACAGAAGGGTGGCCTGGGCCCGTCCGGGCGGATTGCACGGCTTTTCCAGAACAATCGGCTCACGCCGCTGCTGGCCCTGATCGGTCTGCTGCTTGGCATTGTGGCTGTCATCATCACACCCAAGGAAGAAGAGCCGCAGATCGACGTCACCATGGTGGATGTCATGGTGCCGTTTCCCGGTGCCAGTGCCCGTGAGGTCGAAAGCCTGATCGCCACCCCCGGTGAGCAGGTTCTGGATGAGATCCAGGGTGTGGAAAACATCTATTCGGTCTCGCGTCAGGGACGCGCGGTGATCACCGTCCAGTTCGAGGTTGGGTTGCCCCGGCGCGAAGCGCTGGTACGCATCCACAACAAGGTCCAGTCCAACCGCGACTGGTTCCCGGAGAAGCTGGGAGCGGGCGAGCCTGTGGTCAAGCCGAGGAGCATTGACGACGTGCCGGTCATGACCCTGACGCTCTATGATCCCCAGCGCCGCCATGGTGCCGAGGACCTGACCCGTCTTGCCCATACGCTTGAAACCGAGCTCAAGCGCGTACCGGGAACCCGGGATATCGACACGGTTGGCGGTGTTCCGGATCGCATTGACGTGCGGATTGAACCGGCCAGGCTGGCCGGTTATGGCCTCGGCGTCAGCGATCTGCAGCAAGCAATCCGTGCTGCCAATGCAACCGGCCAGGAAACCCGGGTTACGCGTTCCGGTCTCTCCGTCCCCGTCCAGCCGGGACAACCACTCCAGCGGCTTGAGTCCCTGCGCTCGCTCGTGGTTGCCAGGAATAATGAGGCTGCGGTCCACCTGTCGGATGTCGCCTCTGTCAGCCGTGGTGCCACTGTGCCGGATGCCTCGGTGCAGCTGGGATTTGGCCCTGCTGGTGACGGTGATCCGGGGGAACGTTATCCAGCGGTGACACTGGCGGTGGCCAAAAAAGCCGGCGAGAATGCCATTGATGTGACCACCGCCGTTCTGGAGCGGCTGGAACGCCTGCGCGGGCGGGTGGTTCCTGACGCCATTGAGGTCCTGACCACCCGCAATTACGGTCAGACCGCCAGTGACAAGGCGCGCAAGCTCATCTCGGACCTGGTTATGGCCACGGTCTCCGTGATGCTTCTGGTGCTGGCCTTCATGGGCTGGCGCCAGGCCATGGTGGTGGGCGTGTCCGTGCTGCTGACACTGCTGCTGACGCTGGTCTTCTCCTGGGCCTGGGGCTTCACCCTGAACCGGGTATCGCTGTTCGCCTTGATCTTTGCCATCGGGATCCTGGTGGATGACGCCATCGTGGTCGTGGAGAACATCAGCCGGCGTCTCCAGGACTCCGGTCATCCGGCTGGCCGGGTTATCCCGGCAGCTGTGGATGAGGTGGGCACGCCGACCATCATGGCAAGCCTGACCATTATGGCCGCGCTGCTGCCCATGGCCTTCGTAACCGGGCTGATGGGGCCTTACATGAGCCCTATTCCGATCAATGCCTCCGCCGGCATGGTGCTGTCCCAGCTGGTGGTGTTCATCCTCACGCCCTGGCTGGCATTGAGGCTGGTCCGGCGCCGTGGTCCGGGGGCGGGGGACAGTGGCGGCAGGACGGAAACCGTTAACCCCAGCCTTTACCGGCTCTTCAGCCACCTGCTCACGCCCTTCCTGGGAAACCACAGCTGGCGGCGGCACGGACTGGCCTCCGGGGTGATTGCCATGACACTGATCGCCGCGGCCCTGCCTGTGTTCATGCTGGTCATCCTCAAGATGCTGCCTTTCGATGATAAGTCAGAGCTGCAGGTGGTGGTGGATATGCCGGAGGATACCCCCATGGAAACCACCCAGAAGGTGCTGACGGAGATGGGCGGGTACCTGGAGACGCACGAGGCTGTGACCAACTGGCAGGCGTACGCGGGGACCGCGTCCCCGATCAACTTCAATGGCCTGGTCCGCCAGTACTACCTGCGACAGGGCCCCTGGCAGGGGGATCTGCAGATCAACCTGAAAGATGAGCGGCAAAAGGCGTCCCATGACATTGCCCAGGCAATGCGCGGGCCGCTTACCGCGATCGGGGACCGGTACGGCGCGGCCGTGAAGGTGGTGGAGGTGCCGCCGGGCCCACCGGTGCTGTCGCCAGTGGTAGCCGAAGTCTATGGTCCGAGTCCGGAGACGCGTGCCCGGCAAGCGCAGTCACTGGCTGAGCGTATGGAGGGCATCCAGGGGCTGGTGGACGTCGACACCACCGTGGAGGCGCCGGTTGAGCGCTGGCGTGTGGTGGTTGACCGCAAGCGGGCCGCCACTCTGGGCGTTTCCCAGGCCCAGGTGGTGGATGTGCTGTCCGCCACATTGGGTAAGCGCCATCTTGAGTACTTCCATGATCCGAACGCCAAATACGCTGTTCCCATAAGGGTCATTCTGGACGAAGGGGATCGGGCCCAGAAGGCGGCGCTGCTGTCCCTTCAGGTCCGGAGCCGTTCCGGCGAACTGATCCCGCTGGCACAGGTTGCTTCCATCGAGCCCAGTACCTGGCCCGGGGCCATCCAGCACAAGAACCTGATGCCGGTGACCTATGTCACCGCTGATATGGCCGGTGAGGTGGATTCACCGCTGTATGGCATGTTCCGAATGGCTGGTGATCTGGAGGCACTGCCCCAGTACTACATCCAGCAGCCGGAGTGGCCCGATAGTGCCGCGATCAAGTGGGATGGGGAATGGCAGATCACCTACGAAACCTTCCGCGATATGGGGCTGGCGTACGCGGTCGGGATCATCGCCATCTTCCTGTTGCTGGTCGCGCAGTTCGGCTCCTACGGGTTGCCGTTGATTGTGATGATGCCGATCCCGCTGACACTCATCGGGATCATGCCGGGCCATGCCCTGTTGGGTAAGGAGTTCACCGCCACCAGTATGATCGGCATGATTGCGCTGGCTGGCATTATTGTGCGCAACTCCATCCTGCTTGTGGTGTTCATCCGGGACCTGCTGCAGGCGGGGAAACCGCTTGAGGAAGCCGTGGTGCTGGCCAGTGCCGTCCGCATCAAGCCCATAGCGCTCACCGCGGTCTCGGCCATGCTGGGGGCGTTCTTCATCCTGACGGACCCCATCTTCAACGGATTGGCGATTTCGCTGATCTTTGGCCTAGCCCTGTCCACCGTGCTCACGGTGGTCGTGGTACCGCTGGCGTATTATGTGTTCATCGGTCACCGTGAGGCGGGCTGATTGCCTCCGTGATGCGCTGGAACAGGTCGGCCTGGAAGGGCCGGCTTAATGGGTAGAAGTGGCCGGAATGGGGGAGTAGGGTCAGCTCAGCGTTCGGCAACGTGGCGGCAAGGTGGTGGGCATAGGCCGGGGGCAGCAGCTGGTCTTCCGCGCCCTGGTAGATCAGGGTCCGTGTGGCGACATCGCCCAGCCGGAACCCCCAATCGCCCATTTCCGTAAGCAGGTCGGTGGCGATGGCGCGGGGGCCTGAGTTCAGGCAGGCCAGCTGGTCTGCGCGGAAGCGCCGGACCTGGCCTGGATCCCCCAGTATGGCGTGATCCGCGTCGCTGAACAGGCTGCGCGCCCGTGCCATGAAGAAGTCAGGCCGGCGCTGGGCAATGCGGGTGATGAGGGTGACCAGTCCCCGGAACAGTGCCGTACTGATGGCAGCAATGACAGGGCCGGGCCAGAGGGTGCTCAGCAGCAGGCGGCGCGCACCGGCCATTTCCTCAAAATGGGTGTAGCTGGAAAGCAGCACGGCAAGCCTGACGCGCCCGGGGTGTTCATGGGCGGCCGCCAGGGTCCGTGAGCCGCCACTGGACCAGCCCATGTGGATGCAGTCACCAATCCCGAGGTGGTCCAGGAACAGTCTCAGGTCATCGGGATAGTCCAGAAGCGTCCTCTCCGGCTGGTAGCTGGAATTGCGGATCCCGGGGCGGTCCAGTGCGAGAACCCGGTAACCGGCTATCAGGGCCTGTTCATGGAAAAACAGGGCTTCCAGGGCCGAACCCGGCATGCCGTGGGCGTAGACCACGGGCACGCCCTCACGGGCACCGGCTTCGATACCGACAAGCTGCCGGTCATCCGGGGTCTGAAGGGTGTGGATTCGCGTCGGAGCGTCCGTCTCGGTGGTCACGCCCGGGCCTCCCTCGGTTCCCTTCGCCAAGCGTGGTTGAGCCATAACGACAGCGCAATCAGGCCGCCGCCCAGGGCCAGGCCCAGAAGGTCCGCATCACGGTTCCAGATCAACAGGTTGACCAGCAGGCCGGCGGGTACCAGGGCGTTGTTCATGACGGCCAGGGTGCCGGCATCCACCTTGCGCGCTCCCTGGTTCCACAGGAAAAGCCCGGCTCCCGAGGCGGCAAAGCCCAGCCAGCCCAGGACCAGCCATTGCCAGGGCGTGGCCGGGAGCATGGAGCGGTCGCCAAAAATCAGGAAAGAGGGCAGCGCCACCAGGAGCGCGCCCAGGAAGAAATAGCCGAACAGGCGCCAGGCTGGGGCCTGGGGGGAGTAGCGTTCATACAGGCGCCGGTAGCCCACCTGCCCGGCGGCGAAGGTGAGGTTGGCGCCCTGAAGTATCAGAAAGCCCACAATGTAGGAGCCACTGAGCCCATCGTAACGGATGATGCCCGCCCCGAGTGTTGCCAGAGCGGCGGCCAGAAGGGCCACCGGCGCGAAGCGGCGGTGGAGGGCATCGTCCAGCAGCGTGATGTAGATCGGTGTGAAGACGGTAAAAAGAAGGACCTCGGGCACGGTGAGAAACGCGAACGAGCGGTACAGCAGCAGGTAGGTGACGCCGAACTGGCTGGCGCCGATCAGCGTCAGCCGCAACTGGAAGCCGACCGGCACATCCCGCCAGCGCAGCAACGGCAGAAAGACCAGGGCGCCACAGAGAACCCGGGTGAGTACGGCGAAGTCGTTGTCGACATTCCCGGCGAGATAGACCCCGATGAGGCTGAATGAAAAGGCCCAGAGGAGGGTGACAAGGGAAAGAATCAGCATGCGTTGCTCCTAGACAGCCTGGCCCGCGGCAACGCCGGAGGCCCAGGCCCATTGGAAATTGTGGCCGCCAAGATGACCGGTCACGTCCACGACCTCGCCGATGAAGAACAGGCCGGGCTGATCATGAACCTCCATGGTTTTCGAGGACAGTTCCCGGGTATCAACGCCACCGAGCGTGACTTCCGCGGTCCGGTACCCCTCGGTTCCCGCTGGTGTCAGGCGCCAGCCGTTCAGGGTTTCCGATGCGGCGCTCAATTCGGCCTTGCTGAAGTGCTGAAGGGGTTCCTCCCAGCCCTGAAGCGTTGCAAAGGCCTGGGCGAACCGCCGGGGCAACGCTTCACCCAGCGCCCGCGCGGGGTAGCGGTTGGGATGGTCCTGGCGTTGGTCAGCCAGCCACTGGGCCGCATCCTGCTCCGGCAGCAGGTCGATGGCGAGCGCGTCTCCGGGCTCCCAGAAGCTGGAGATCTGCAGCATGGCGGGGCCGCTCAGCCCCTTGTGGGTGACAAGCATGGGCTCCTGAAAGCGCTCACCGTTGCATGAGACCGCCACCGGACAGCTGATGCCCGCCAGGGGGGCCAATTGCTCCTTCAGTCCGGGGTCCAGGGTGAAGGGCACCAGTCCCGCCCGTGTCGGTATGAGGTTGAGCCCGAACTGGCGGGCCAGGTCATACCCCAGCCCCGTTGCGCCCATGGTGGGGATGGACAACCCGCCACAGGCCACCACGAGGCTCTCGCAGTTGTAGTCGCCGCAAGGGGTGCTCACGCTGTAGCCGCCCGGGTTCGTCGAGACGCTGTCCACGCTCGTGCGGGTCATGACCTCAACCCCCGCCCAGTCGGCTTCGGTCATCAACAGATCCACGATTTCCCGGCTGGAATCCCGGCAGAACAGCTGGCCCGCGGCCTTTTCCTCGTGCTCAATGCCGTGGCGCTCCACCAGCTCCAGAAAGTGTTCCGGCGTGTAGCGTTTCAGCGCGGAGATGCAGAAACCGGGGTTGTCGGAGAGGAAGTTCGCCGGGGTGCTGTTGAGGTTGGTGAAATTGCATCGCCCGCCCCCGGACATGAGGATCTTGCGCCCGGGTCGGCGGGCGTGCTCGATCACCAGCACCCGGCGGCCGCGGTAGCCGGCCGTGGCGGCGCACATGAGCCCGGCGGCGCCGGCGCCGATGATGATGACATCGTAGGAGGTGGGCATGATGATCCGGCTGGCCTGTCTGCTGGGTCTGTGGAGGCCGTATTCTAAGGCCGGACAACCCCGGATAACCAGTGGCCTGTCTGGTGATGATCGAGCCTCGAGCTGCGTCTCGTGGTGTGGAACGCCGGATCTTGCTGTCATCAGAATGCCATGCAAGCGTCACGCCTTTGTCATGTGCCCTGGCTAGCCTGTGCCTGGATCAGGGCGTCTCGTGAGCGAGTCCGCCGATAACCAGTCATAGAGGATGGATGAAGGAGCAATCATGGGTCAGCATGACGTTGAGGACAGTAATCCGAGTAACAATGAGACACTGGGTGCCGTCACGCAGTCGCGTTTTTCCCGTCGCAGCATGCTGAGAGGCAGTGCGTCCATGGCAGCGGTGGGGACACTGGCCTCCATGGGCCTGGCTGGTTGCTGGGATGATGACAGTTCGGCAGCGGAGCAACCGGGCAAAGAGCCGGGGCAACCTCCGGCGGCGGCCAGCAGTCTCAATTTTGAGCCGGTCGGGCGTTCCATGGCGGATCGTGTGGTAGTGCCCGCCGGCTACAGCGCCGCAGTGCTCTACGCCACCGGCGATGCCCTGTTTCCCGGCGTAGCGGCGTATCGCAACGACGGCACCAACACGGACTTTGACAAGCGCTCTGGCGACCAGCATGACGGCATGAGTGCCTTTGGTGTCAGTGATGCGGGTAATCATGATCCGGAACGCTCGGACCGCATGATCCTGTGGCTGAACCACGAAAACATTGTTGCGGACCTGCTTCACGACAATGGCAGTACCGGGGCCGGGGAGAATGGCGGCAGCCGGCCGAAAACGGAGGTGGACCGGGAAATGAACGCCCATGGCGTCTCGTGCCTGGAGGTCCAGCGCCGCAATGGCCAGTGGTCGGTGAACCAGGATTCGATCTTCAACCGTCGTCTCACCGCGTTTACCGAGATGGAGATGGAAGGGCCGGTGGCGGGCCATGAACGCACCCGGACCAAAGCTTCGCCGGATGGCAAGCGCCGCTTCGGCACCCTGAATAACTGCGCTACGGGCAAGACGCCCTGGGGCACGGCGGTAACGTGTGAGGAAAACTGGTACGCCTATTTCGCGCGGGGCAATGATGAAAGCGTGCGAACCGCATCCGACAACGCCCTGTTGGCCCGCTACGGGATCCGCAATGACTCATCAGGCTGGTCGTACCGGGAATGGGACACCGTTGAAGGCGGGGGGGACCTCTACAAGCGGTTTGATATCAGCGCCAATGGCAACAGCCCGCTGGACGATTTCCGCAATGAGCCAAACCTGTTCGGCTATGTCATTGAGGCGGATCCATTCCGCCCCGGCCAACCACCGCGTGCGCGCACGGCATTGGGACGTTTCTCCCATGAAACCGCCTCTTTCGCACCCGCCGAGGCGGGCAAGCCGATTGTGGTCTACTCCGGTGACGACGCCCGTGGTGAGTACATCTATAAGTTCGTCAGTGACGAGCCCTGGGATCCCGCGGATGCCGGTCGTGGATTGGCGGCTGGCGACAAGTACCTGAACAAGGGCACGCTCTACGCCGCCCGCTTCAAGGAGGACGGCACGGGCGAATGGTTGGCGCTGACACCGGCGAATGTGCAGGCCAATGGGGGCAGCGCCTCCGAGTTCGGTACCCAGGCGGACGTGCTGCTGCGGACCCGGCTGGCAGCGGATGCCGTGGGCGCCACCCGTATGGACCGTCCGGAATGGGGCACCATTCATCCCCGGACCGGAGAGGTGTATTTCACCCTGACCAACAATGAAATCAATGACCAGGGCCTGGAAAACGTAACCCAGGTGGATCCCGCCAACCCACGTTTCTACCGCGACCCGGGCTCGCCCGACAAGGACGAGGGCAACCCCAGTGGTCATATCATCCGCTGGAGTGAGCTGGGAACCCGGGGAGGCGACCGGTTCGAGTGGGACATCTTCCTGTTCGGTTCCGATGAAACGCTGAATACGGATAACATCAATCTTTCGCAGCTGTCGTCGGAGAGTGAGTTCTCGAGCCCGGATGGCATGCTGATCGATCCAAGGGGGATCGCCTGGATCCAGACGGACGACAGCGCGCTTTCCGAGAAAACCAACGACCAGATGCTGGCGGCCATTCCCGGTCGGGTTGGCGATGGCGAAGCGCGCCAGGTGACTTCAACACAGGATGGCTTCCAGCCTCAGACCGTGACCACCTATGTGGGCAAGTCCGCCGAGGAGGTGCAACTGAAGCGCTTCCTCGTGGGCCCGGAGGGCTGTGAGATTACCGGGGTTGTGATCACGCCTGATGCCCGTTCGTTGTTCATCAACGTGCAGCACCCAAGCGGCAGCTGGCCGAATGCCAGTCTGGATGCCACGGATACGGGCGATGGCTCCAGTCGGCCCCGGTCGGCCACCGTTGTTATTACCCGTGATGATGGTGGGGAAATCGCTATCTGATCCGGAGTCCGCTGCCGCGGCTTTCCCCAGTATTGGAATGCGTATTCCCATTCGCTGGGGGTGTTGAGGTTGGTAAACTATCAAGTCACTCCCGCCTGCGAGCACTCAGGGCGGGGGGATGATGGTCCGGGCTGACCTGGTAGGTGGTGCATGAAGCACGTCCGAAGGGGCCCGGGAACCCGACGCAACCAGCGGACATGAAGGCGATGATCGGACCCGGTACCCAGTCCATCCCAGAAGGGAAGATGAAACTGCTCCAGGCGTCATTGCGCCTGGTGACCAGCAGCCGGAGCATCAGTTCGCTGGGGATCCGGGAGCTGGCCCGTGAGGCGGGTCTCAACCCCAATACCTTCTACCGCCACTTCTCGGACCTGGATGATTTCGGCCTTTTCGTGCTGGAGTGCATTGCCTCCGAGGTCAAGCGCCAGGTCCGGCGTTTGCGCACGGCAGCGGCCACATCAGACCAGGCCGCCCATGATTCGGTGTATTTCGTCTATGAATACTTCCGCACCAATCCCGCGGTGGTTATGGTCGCGGTTCGTGAACTCCATGGCCCGTCCCTGGTGCTGAGGCAGGCGCTGGCACGGCAGCTGGAAGAGGCGGCAAGCGAAATGGCGGATGACGTCACCGAGCGGGAACTGGTACCGCAGGTCAGCCGCACCACGGTTCTGGACATTGCCCGGACCGTGGTCCGGTTCATGTTGTTCCGGGGCATGGACTACATTGAGCATCCGGAGCAGCAGAAAGCCATCCAGCAGGAAACGGAACGTTTCCTGCGTCGCCAGTTCATGGGCGCCATGGCTGAAATCCTGGTTCCGGGCCTGGATGCCAGGCTTAAAGGGGACTGACAGGCTTCACGCTGGCCAAGCTTGGTGTTTACTGGCCATAACCGACGAAATCCGCCAGGTAGTCGATGCTGGCGTCGTCCTGGCGATAGACCAGGTAAAGGGTCTTGTGGACGCCTTCCTCGCCAAGGCGGCGCGTGGTGATGGGGTGGCTGTCGCGATAGCGCTCGGCCAGCCAGTCCGGAAGGGTGCAGACGCCGCGATTGGCCGCCACGAGCTGGAGCATGATCTCCATGGCTTCCACTTCCTGTTGGTGGGCCGGCTCAAGGCCGGCGGGCGAGAGGAAGTGGGTGAAGACGTCCAGCCGCTCCCGGGCCACCGGAAAGTGGATCAGCCGGGCTTGGCTCAGGCGTTCGGGGGTAACGGTGCCGCCTTTGGCGAGCGGGTTCTGCGAGGCGGCCACGAGCATCAGCTCATAATCGAAAACCGGTGTATGGCAGAGTTCATGGCTGAAAACCGGGTCACTGGTAATCAGCACATCGATCCGGTGCTGGGTCAGTGCTTCCAGGCCGTTGAAGCGGAATTTCTGGATCACATCCAGGTCCACATCGGGCCACCGCTGGAGATAGGGCTGGACAACGGTGAGCAGCCACTCGTAGCAGGGATGGCATTCCATGCCAATGCGCAGCCGGCCACGCCGGCCCTCTCCGAAGGCGCGCAGCGTGGCGTCCGCCTCCTGCAGGCGTGGCAGCAGCTGCTGGCCCAGTTCCAGCAGGTACTGGCCCGCCTGGGTCAGCTGCAGGCGCCGCCCCTGTTTGGCCCAAAGGCGCGAACCGCTTTGCTCCTCCAGTTTGTGCATGGCGTGGGAGAGAGCTGATTGGGTCAGGCAGAGGTGGTTGGCGGCTTCGCCAAGCGTGCCTTTTTCGTTCAGGGCCAGGAGAATTTCCAGATGGTGACGCTGAATCATGAACGAAACTCACAGATCAAATAGTAATAATCATTTTCCATCATGGATTGCTGTGGGTAAAGTGTGATCAGCATCTTGGTGCAGGGTCAGGGAAGAGCGGGTTTGCCCGTGCACTGTGGTGCGGCCGGTTACCGGCCAGGCTCCTCGGCTGGCCGGAAGCCCCTTCCAGGGGCAGGCGTCCGCCTGCCCCTTTTTCCATTACAGCCAGTCATTGAGGGAAAAGCCCAGACCGATACGGTGTGTGCGCTCGTTGTAGTCGATGAGCGACTCCCCGTAACCGTTGTAATACTGGACATGGGCCTTGATGGAGCTACTGATGGGGAAGGACCAGTTCACTGCCACTGAGGTCCGGTTGTTGTGGCCCCGCAGGTTATTCATCAGTGTGATTCCCAGGGCGTGGGTGCCTGCCGGGTTGTAGATGGCGTTAAGTTCCCCGTAGCCGAGATAGCACTCAATGTCCGGATTATCGTCTTCCGACGCCGTGGGCTTCAGGCGATACCAGGGCTCCAGTGCGAAGGTCCAGTTGTCGGTGCTGTAGACCAGCCCCCCTTTAAGCCGGTTCCAGCTGCGTGAAAACGGCTCCTCGCGGCCATTGGATTCGTGGTTGAAGCCGATCGAGATGATCTCCAGTGAGCCGGGGCCGAACGCCCAGCCCAACTGGTGGGTCAGGAAGATTTCCGGTTCAAAGTTGATCTCCCGGAACGGCGAGGATTCGTCCGTGTTGTACAGCTGCCAGAACGCAAGCTGGGTGTAGCCGAACCACAGCCGGTTGGGGCCATCGAGCACGCCGGTCAGCAGTGGCAGCCGGAAGCTGAGCTGGAACTTCGCTTCTTCTTTTTCGAGTGTCTCATCATGAGGGCGCGGTGGGTGCGCTGGTGTCCGTGGGACCTGGTTGGGGGTGCTGGCCGAGGTGATGGGAGCAGGTAGTTGCGCCGGTGCGGCTGGAAAATGCTGGAATCTCCCAGCATGCGCTCACGGGGAATCGAGCTGGATCCGGTCGTCGCTTCGGGAGTGTCGTCCTTGTGGGGATGCGCCGCCGCTGGTGCGGCAAGCAGCCCGCACGCGACCAGTATCGGTAGTCTCATCACAAATGCCCGCATGGCGGAAGTTTACGCCAGGCGGGGTAGGAACACAAAACGGCCGGGCGCGGGGGCCCGGCCTCAGTCCAGCCGTAGTGCTGTGCTCGACTCAGAGCGCCCACTGGTCGTCGTTAAGGGCCATGAGGCTGTCCTTGCCGTCCCTGATGTCCGCCAGCAAGGCATCCTTCTCCGGTAGAAGCTTGTCGAAGAAGAAGCGCGCGGATACCTGCTTGGCGTCGTTGAAGTCCTGGTTGCCCTCGCCGTTGGCCTGTGCCTGGCGGGCTGCCTCGGCCATGCGTACCCACATGTAGGCGATTACGGTCAGCCCTGTCAGACGCAGGAAGGGGGTGGCCGCGGCACCCGCCTGCTCCGGATCCTGCCTGGCATTGTCATTCAGCCAGGTCACGGCCTGTTCGAGCGTTGAAAGAGCTGCCTTGAGCTGGTCGCGGTGGGCGCAATCCGGGTGCGCTTTCAGGTAGTTGGTTATGTCCGCGAACAGGCTCTGTACCAGGCGGCCTTTATGCAGGCTGAGCTTGCGCCCCACCAGGTCCATTGCCTGGATCCCGTTGGTGCCCTCGTAAATGCGGGCAATACGACCATCGCGTACATACTGCTCAATCGGCCAGTCCTGGGTGAAGCCGGAGCCACCAAGTACCTGCAGCCCGGTGTTGGCGTTGGCGAAGCCTTCATCGGTAAGGAACGCCTTAACCACCGGCGTCAGGAGCTGGACGATGTCATCGGCGCTCTGGCGGGTTTCCGGGTCCGGGTGAGCCTTGGAAAGGTCGAGCTGGTGTCCGGCGTAGAGCGCCATGGCGCGCATGCCCTCGTTGAGCACCTTCTGGCGCATCAGCATGCGGCGCACGTCCGGGTGCACAATGATGGGGTCTGCTGCCTCATCCGGGTTCTTCGGGCCGGCCAGCGAACGGCTCTGGAGCCGCTCCCTGGCAAAGCCAAGGCTCACCTGGTAGGCCGCTTCCGCCAGGCCAAGCCCTTGCATGCCCACCATCAGGCGCGCCTCATTCATCATGGTGAACATCTGGCGCATGCCGTCATGGGGCTCACCCACGAGCCAGCCACGCGCCTCGTCCATGTTCATGACGCAGGTGGCCGAGCCCTTGATGCCCATCTTGTGCTCCAGACCGCCGCAGACAATGCTGTTGCGCTCGCCTGTTTCGGGGATGATCTTGGGGACCACAAAGAGGGAAATGCCTTTGGTGCCGGCGGGCGCATCGGGCAGCTTGGCCAGCACCAGGTGCATGATATTGTCCGTCAGGTCGTGTTCGCCGCCTGTGATCCAGATTTTGGTGCCGCTGACGCGGTAGCTGCCGTCGGCGTCCGGCTGGGCCTTGGTCCGGATCAGGCCCAGGTCTGTCCCGCACTGGGGCTCGGTCAGGCACATGGTGCCGGTCCACTCACCGGAGATGAGCTTCTCCAGATAGGTGTCTTTCAGTGCCTGCGAGCCGTGTTCGTAAAGGGCACTGATGGCGCCGTGGGTCAGACCCGGGTACATGCCCAGGGACAGGTTCGTGGCGCATACCATTTCATCAACAATGAACTTGAGGATGTGAGGCAGGCCCTGGCCGCCGTATTCCACGGGCGCATCCAGTGATGTCCAGCCCCCCTCGGAGAACTGCCGGTAAGCCTCCTTGAACCCCGTGGGTGTGGTCACGCTGGCGTCGTCCGGGTTGAAGTGACAGCCCTCCTGGTCCCCGGGGACGTTGGTCGGTTCCATGATGTCACGCATGAAGCGCCCCCCTTCCTCAAGAATGGCGTTGATCAGGTCGGGCGTGGCTTCGGAATAGGGCTCAAGCTCGCAGAGGCGGTCAGCCCCGAGGACGTTGTACAGGATGAAACGGTAGTCGGTAATCGGCGCGTTGTAGGCCATCGGTGTCTCGCCTTGTGGGATGGATGGTCATGGATACACTGGTTCTTACGCGCCAATAGAGCGCCTGGTTCAGGGGACTACCAGGGCAGTTCAGTGCCATCCCAGCTCAGGAAGCGACCGCTGTCCTCCGGCGCCAGCTGGTCGAGGATCTGCCAGAGGTTGGCGGCCGTATCCGCGGGGGAATGGACCTTGAGCCGCGCCAGTGATTGCTGGAAAGGGGCGGTCAGTTGGGTTTCAGTGGTGCCCGGATGCAGGGCTACAACAATGGCGGGGCGCAGGCGCCGTCGGGTCTCGATGGCCAGGTTGCGGACGGCCATGTTGAGCGCTGCCTTGCTGCAGCGGTAGCTGTACCAGCCCCCGAACTCATTGTCGCCGATCGAGCCCACCTTCGCGGAGATGGCGGCGATGTGTTTCGGTTCCCGATGGCGTAGCCAAGGGATCAGAGCCTGGACAGTGGTGAGAAACCCCAGGGTGTTGACGCGGTAGCTCTGGAGCATGGCCTCCGGGTCCACGTCTTCGAGGCGCTTTTCAGGGAAAAGGCTCTCACCATGCAGAATGCCAATGGCATACAGGATACGCCTTATCCGGGCGTCCGGTGGCAGGTGGCTGGAGAAGGCGGTATCCAGTGAGTGCCTGTCAGCCACATCCGCATCCACCAGGATAAGGCGACCCGGAAAGGCGGTTGCCAGTTGGCACGCGCCCTCGCTTTGGGATGCCTGCCGGCTCAGCCCGAATACGCGTGCCTCGGCGTTGCGCTGGAGTTCATGGGCTGCCAGGGCCAGGCCGATGCCACCGCTGATGCCGGCAATCAGGGTATCCATCGGCCCGGCGCCTAGCGGATGAAGGGGTTGAGCAGCCGCGTCAACCGGCCAGTGAGCTTAACGGGCGCATCCATTACAGAGAGGGTGATGCAATCCTCGCCATGCAGTGCCACCGGCTGGTGGTCATGGTGATGGTCAAGGATCACGAAGTCTCCCCTGCTGAAGACACCATTGGCGTCCGCAAAGGCCCCGGTAAGGACCAGGGTCGCCTCGGAGCCGTGATGGCTGTGGGACGGGGCCCGGCCGCCAGCGCACAGCTTCTGCAGGGTCACCCGCTCGTCGCCCGGGAAGCGGTCGCTCAGGTCATACACACTGACGTCGGCCAGCTGGCGCTTCCAGGGCAGCTCATCAAGGTCACTGCCGAGCAGCCGCTCAAGCGGGGAGTCATGGTTCTTTGCCGGTTCCGGGGGTTGCGGCGCCTGCGGCTCGGTATCGATCTGCGTGAGGATGTTATCGAACAGGTCATCGGAAACCTTGCTGGCCTGTCGGCTGTGGTCGAGCATGATCGCGCCCAGGCTGTTCAGCATGTCCAGCTGGCCCCGGCATTGGGAGCAGCTGTCGAGGTGCATGCGAACGCACAAAGCCATCGGCTCCGACAGCGTGCCTGCGCTGTACTCCATCAGCAGGACGTCCTCGGGATGGTGGGTACTCATAGGTCCTGATCCTGAAGAATCACTTTTAACTTGCTCAGCGCCAAACGGACACGGCTTTTCACGGTTCCCAGCGGAATATCCAGTTCTTCGGCAACAGCCTGGTGGGATTTGTGTTCCAGGTAGACCTGTTTCAGAACCGTCAGCTGGTCATGGGGCAGGCTTTCGAAGGAATCCCGGATGCGGCGCTCGGCGATGATACGGTGGAGCGAGGGCACGGGGTCCTTTTCGTCGTCCCCGGGGATCTGCCACAGATCTTCCGTTTCGATCGCCATTTCAGCACTACCACGCTGGATCTTGCGCAGCATGTCGATGCGCTGGTTACGGGCAATGGTGAAGATCCAGGTGGATGCGGCCGCCTTGCGCCAGTCATAGGTGGAGGCACGCCGCCAGATGGAGATCATGACTTCCTGGACGAGCTCTTCCGCCTGGTGGGCAATGCCATTGGAGATGGCGTAATACTTGATCTGCGGCCCGAAGTGCTCGAACAGCTCATGAAAGGCCGCCCTGTCATGATGGCTGCCGACACGCTCCAGGAGCTGGCTCCAATGATCCTTGCTGCGCTCGGGGCGCGAGCTGTCCGGGGCTGAAGTCACATTCCGACTCTTCGTTGCTGCCGTTTGGCTGCCTCTTATGAGTTCCATTGTAGGTGCCCGTCGCCATGTTGGGAAATCATACGTGATCAGGTTTACGCGACGGGTAGAAAGCTGGATCACTCATCCGTGAGATAGGTATAGCTGTCCAGACCGTTCCGGATCTGTTCCAGCAGTTTATTGCGTTCCTCCGCCGTAAGCGGGCTCTGTTCAAGCCGGGAGGCCAGCTGCTGGAAAAGCGCGTCAGGGTCATGGTTGACCTGTCGCAGTACGTTGGCCAGCGTTTCACCATGCGCCAGGTGGGTGATTCTTGCCTCGCCCTCTGGATCGAGGCACACATCCACCGCGTCCGTGTCGCCGAACAGGTTGTGCATGTCCCCCAGGATTTCCTGGTAGGCGCCGGTCATGAAGAAGGCAAGCTGGTCCACATCCGTGTCCGCGGGCAGCGGCAGTGTGGTTTCGATCCCGTCTCCCTCCACATAATGGTCAATGCGCCCGTCGGAATCACAGGTCATATCCCGCAGCACCGCCCGGCGTGATGTGGGCTGGTCCAGGCCCTGGAGCGGAAGGATCGGGAAAATCTGATCAATGCCCCAGATGTCCGGCAGGGACTGGAAGATTGAGAGGTTCAGGAAAAGCCGTTCGGCACACTGCTCGTTGAGCTCGTCCAGCAGGTCGCGCTGGACGCGGTTGCCTGGGTTAAGGCGGGCACGCAGCCTCATGGCCAGTTGCTGGTAGAGCTGTTCAGCGTGGGCACGCTGCTGCAGCGACAGCATGCCATGGGCGAACTCCGTTTGCACGTCCGCCATGGCCTGGGCGGCGTCGTGGTGGACTTCCACGGCCGAATGCCTTGGCCCGTCGGCGCTTAACGCCTGGAAATCCGCCCACAGGCTTCGCAGGGGGGCGGGCTCGGGTTCAGCAACCGGGCTGGGCGCGACGGTTGCGGGCGCCTCCCGGTCGATGATGTTGGTCACCAGTACGGCGTGATGCGCGGTGATGGCACGGCCGGACTCGGTGATCAGGTGCGGGTGGGGCAGGTCGTGGCGGTTGCAGGATTCATGGAACGCCTGGACGACCTGGCGCGCGTATTCCTCCATGCTGTAGTTCATGGAGCAGGCGCTGCGTGAGCGGGTGCCTTCGTAATCCACGCCCAAGCCGCCGCCAACATCCACTGTGTCCACGGGCGCACCGGCCTCGCGCAGGGCATGGTGGAAGCGGGCCGCTTCCCGCAGGCCGGTCTGGATATCCCGGATGTTGGCAATCTGGGACCCCAGGTGGAAGTGCAGCAGCTGGAGGCACTCCAGCGCACCGGCTTCGCGCAGCTGGTCGACCACTGTCAGGATCTGGCTGGCAGAGAGCCCGAACTTGGACTTTTCGCCGCCGGTGTTCTGCCAGTTGCCTTCGCCAATGGTGGCCAGCCGGGCACGAACGCCGATCAGAGGCCGCACGCCCAGGCGCTGGGACTCGTCGAGGATCAGCGGCAGTTCCGATGCTTTCTCAACCACGATGAATACCCGGTGCCCGAGACGCTGCCCCAGTAGTGCCAGTCGGATGGTTTCGCGGTCCTTGTAGCCGTTACAGATGATGCGGGCATTGCGGGGGGCCAGCGCCAGTACCGCGAACAGCTCCGGCTTGCTGCCGGCTTCCAGTCCAATCTGGCCCTGGCTGGCGGCCGGCTCGCTGCGCAGGATCTCCTCCACAACGCGGCGCTGCTGATTGACCTTGATGGGGTAGACGGCGGTGAACCCGCCTGCGTAGCCGAGGTTACGGATGGGGTCGTTGAAGGCGCGACACAGGCGGTTGACCCGGTGGTGCAGTACATCGCTGAAGCGGATCAGTAGTGGCAAGCGAGCCCCCTGGGCCTGGGCCTGACTGACGACTCGGGCCAGGGCCAGGCCGGGCTCCCGGGTGTCGGGGGTAATGCGCAGCTCGCCCCCGGCGCCGACGGTGACGTAGCCCTCGCTCCAACGGTCGATATTCCATGTCTGGCCGGGGGTGTCGCTGCTCATGGGGGCTCCGCATCGGTAACTTTCCGGGGATTGTAAGGCCACTGGCGTTTTGGCAACAGGCTTCTGTCCAGTGCTGGCGGGCCGTACAATGAGGCCTTCCACCCAGCCTCAGGAGACAGCCATGAGCGGACTCGACGACAACTGGTTCACCGAGATCTACCCGGAGGAGTCCACCGCCTTCTCGCTCCGGACCAAGCAGAAGGTTCACGAGGAAGTCTCCGACTACCAGACCATCAGTATCTACGAGACCGAGACCTTCGGTTACCTGATGACGATTGACGGCTGCGTGATGCTCTCCACGCGGGATAATTTCCTGTATCACGAGATGATGGCCCATCCGGTTCTTTTTACCCACCACAACCCGAAACGGGTGGCGGTCATTGGAGGCGGGGACTGCGGGACCCTGCGCGAGGTGTTGCGTCACGACAGTGTCGAGGAAGTGTGGCAGGCGGAGATTGACGAGGCTGTAACGCGGCTTTCGGAGCAGTGGTTCCCCGAGCTGTGCGAGGCCAATGAAGACCCCCGGGCGAATTTCTTCTTCGGGGACGGCATCAAATGGATCCAGGATGCGGATCCGGGCTATTTCGATGTGGTGATCATCGACAGCACGGACCCCGTTGGCCCGGCGGAAGGGCTGTTCACCAAGGACTTCTACCGGGACTGTTACATGGCGCTGGCGGACAACGGGCTCATGGTGCAGCAGACCGAATCGCCGCTGATGAAGCGCCCAGGGTCCATCATCCGGAAAGCGCATGAGGACATGAAGGCGGCTGGCTACCATAACAGCAAGACGCTGGTCTTCCCGCAGCCGGTTTACCCCACGGGCTGGTGGAGTTGCACCATTGCCAGCAAGGTAACGCCGCTGGAGCATTTCCGGGAGGCGGATGCCGGTGCCCGCCCGTTTCCGACTTACTATTACAGTGCGGACGTGCATCGGGGCGCCCTCGCGACCCCGCCGTTCCTGCAGGATATCATCGGAGAGGATCACCCCGTTGGCGGGGAAGGCTGAAGGCCTGGTCCCGCTCTCACCCTGACGGGCCTCTGAACCGGGAGGCCCGGCTTCGCTGAACCCCGTGCGCAAGCGCTCTGTCTGTTCATTCCAGAGTCCCTTGCACAATTTGTGGATTTGGGTTTACCTTAACGTAAACGTAATCAAGGAGGCATTCGATGCCTGAGAAACCGGCTCATTACACCATCCGTGACCTGGCCAGTGAGTTCGACGTGACCAGCCGGACCATCCGGTTCTACGAGGAAGCCGGACTGCTCCAGCCCCAGCGGGATGGACAGACCCGGCTCTATACGGATCAGGACCGGGTGAAGCTCAAGCTGATCCTCCGTGGTAAGCGCCTCGGGTTCAGCCTGGCCGAGTCCCGGGAGCTGATTGAGATGTACGACCCGACGTCTGACAACACGCACCAGTTGCTGGCGCTGCGCGACAAGATACAGAACCGCCGCGAGGCCCTGCGGCAACAATTGATGGACATCGAGGACATGCAGAATGAGCTGGATGCCGCGGAAGAACGCTGTCTGGAGGCATTGAGGGCCAAAAACAACGATACCCAGGACGGATCATCCACTTCGGGTGCGATCACCGGGGAAACAGGCTAGGGATCCTTCGGGACCCTTGAGCCGGATGACTCGCCACCGAACAACGACAACAGGTGAGCTATGGCCACAACAACCAAAAGTTACCTCAGCGGTACCAGCAGCCTGCCGCTGCTGGGCAAGACCATCGGCGAGCAGTTTGATGACACGGTTGAACAGTATCCGGACTCGGATGCGCTGATCGTCCATCACCAGAATCGCCAATACAGTTACCGGGAGCTCCAGGCGGCCGTGGACGAGTGCGCACGCGGGCTGATGGCGCTGGGTGTTGAAAAAGGCGACCGGGTGGGCATCTGGTCCCCCAACAATGCCGAGTGGTGCATCACGCAGTTCGCCACCGCGAAGGTGGGCGCCATTCTGGTCAACATCAATCCCAGCTACCGGAGTCACGAAGCGCACTACGCGCTACAGCATTCCGGCATTTCGGTACTGGTGATCCAGGGGTGGTTCAAGACCTCCGACTATGTGGCGATGGTGACCGAGCTGGTCCCGGCATTGAACCAGCCGGTGGATGGCGCCCTGCACGATGCCTCTTTCCCCGAGCTGAACCACGTCATCTGCCTGGACGACGCACACCGCTCCCCTGGCATGAAGACCTGGAATGAGCTGCTGGAAGCCGCCAGCCAGACCAGTGGTGAGGCCTATCGCCAGCGCCAGGCGGCCCTGGCGTTCGATGACCCGATCAACATCCAGTACACCTCCGGCACGACGGGGTCGCCCAAGGGCGCCACGCTGTCCCACCACAATATCCTCAACAATGGCCTGTTCGTTGCGCGGCGCATGGGCTTCAGCAACGAGGACCGGCTGGTGATCCCGGTGCCGCTCTATCACTGCTTTGGCATGGTCATGGGCAATCTGGGCTGCGTTACCCATGGCGCTACCATGATCTATCCTTCCGAGGGCTTCGAGCCGGCCACCACGCTGGCCGCGGTGGAGCAGGAGAAAGCGACGGCCCTTTACGGCGTGCCTACCATGTTCATCGCCGAGCTGGAGCACGCGGATTTTGAGCAGTTCGACCTCTCCAGCCTGCGTACCGGCGTGATGGCTGGTTCCAACTGTCCCGCCGAGGTCATGAAGCAGGTCATCGACCGGATGCACATGCGCGATGTGACCATCTGCTATGGCATGACCGAAACCAGTCCCGTCAGCCTTCAGACCGGGCCGGAGGCATCGCTGGAGCAGCGCGTCAGCACCGTTGGCTCCATCCATCCGCATCTGGAAGTCAAGGTGGTCGATCCCGCCACCGGCCAGGTCGTGCCCCGGGGCGAGAAAGGAGAACTCTGTACCCGTGGCTACAGCGTCATGCTCGGTTATTGGGACAACGAGGAGGCCACCCACAAGGCCATCGACCGCGCTGGCTGGATGCACACGGGCGATCTCGCAACGATGGATGACGCCGGTTACGTGGCCATCGTTGGACGCATCAAGGACCTGATCATCCGTGGTGGCGAGAACATCTACCCCCGGGAAATCGAGGAATTCCTCTACACCCATCCAGCCATCTCCGACGCCCAGGTGATCGGCGTGCCCGATTCCCGTTACGGCGAGGAAGTCATGGCCTGGATCAAGCTGGTCGAGGGCCAGCAGGCCAGTGAAGACGAAATCCGTCAGTTCTGCCAGTCCGGCATCGCCCACAATAAGGTACCGCGCTATATCCAGCTGGTGGACGATTTCCCCATGACCGTGACCGGCAAGATCCAGAAATACCGCATGCGGGAAATCAGCATCGAGGAGCTGGGTCTGGGCGAATGACCCGCTTCCGAAGACACCTGATCAACAGAGGCCATCAGCACCATGAAAAGCCAATACACATCCCTGAACTTTGGACTGGGCGAAACCACGGACATCCTGCGGGACCAGGTTAACCAGTTCGCGACGGACCTCATCGCGCCCATCGCGGCCAAAACGGATGAGGACAACGCCTTTCCCAATGAGCTGTGGCCCAGGCTCGGCGAGATGGGCCTGCTGGGCATGACCGTGAGCGAGGCGGATGGCGGCAGCGACATGGGTTATCTGGCCCATGTAGTGGCCATGGAGGAAATCAGCCGCGCCTCAGCCAGTATCGGCCTCAGCTACGGCGCCCACTCCAATCTTTGCGTCAACCAGATCGCCCGTCACGCCACGCCAGAGCAGCGAGCCCGCTATCTGCCCGGGCTGGTGTCAGGGGAGAAGGTCGGCGCCCTGGCCATGAGCGAGCCCAATGCCGGGTCGGACGTGGCCAGCATGAAGCTGCGGGCCGACCGCAAGGGCGATCGCTTCATCCTCAACGGCAGCAAGATGTGGATCACGAATGGCCCTGACGCCGATACCTACGTGATCTACGCCAAGACCGACGCGGACAAGGGGCCACACGGCATTACCGCCTTCATTGTGGAACGGGACTGGAAGGGCTTTTCCCGTGGCCCCAAGCTCGACAAGCTTGGTATGCGCGGTTCCAACACCTGCGAGCTGATCTTCGAGGACGTCGAGGTGCCCGAGGACAACATCCTCGGTGGTGAAAACCAGGGCGTGAAGGTGCTGATGTCCGGCCTCGATTACGAGCGTGTGGTTCTTTCCGGTGGGCCTGTTGGCATTATGCAGGCCTGCCTGGACCAGGTGGTGCCCTATGTCCATGAGCGCAAGCAGTTCGACCAGCCCATCGGCGAGTTCCAGATGATCCAGGCCAAGCTTGCCGACATGTACACCGAACTGGCGGCCTCACGGGCCTACCTCTACGCCGTGGCCCAGGCCTGCGACCGGGGCGAAACCACACGCAAGGACGCGGCGGGGGCCATCCTCTACACCTCCGAGCGCGCCACCAAGATGGCACTGGAGGCCATCCAGATCCTTGGAGGCAATGGCTACATCAACGAGTACCCAACCGGCCGCCTGCTCCGGGATGCCAAGCTGTACGAAATCGGTGCTGGCACCCAGGAAATCCGGCGGATGCTGATTGGTCGTGAACTGTTCAAGGAATCGTCATGAGCGTGCTTCATACCAGGATAGACCGCAACGGCGCTGAATTCCGCGATCGCCACGCGGACATGGATGCCCTGGTCAACGAGCTTAACGCGCAGCGGGAACGGATCGCCCTTGGGGGCGGCGAAAAGGCCCAGCAACGCCAGCGTGACAAGGGCAAAATGCCGCCCCGCGAGCGTATCGCGCGACTGCTGGATCCGGGGTCGCCCTTTCTGGAGATTGGGGCCTTTGCCGCCGAGGGCGTTTATGAAGAAGAGGTGCCGGCCGCTGGTGCGGTAGCCGGTATCGGTCGGGTGGAAGGCGTTGAATGCATGATCGTGGCCAACGATCCCACCGTTAAGGGTGGCACCTACTACCCCCTGACCGTTAAAAAGCACCTGCGGGCCCAAGCCATAGCGGCGGAGAACCGTCTGCCCTGCATCTATCTGGTGGATTCGGGCGGCGCTAACCTGGCGCGCCAGGACGAGGTTTTCCCGGATGAGGACGATTTTGGCCACATCTTCTACCGCCAGGCCAATCTCTCCGCCCAGGGCATTCCCCAGATCGCTGTGGTGCTGGGGCTGTGCACGGCCGGCGGCGCCTATGTGCCGGCCATGGCCGACGAAAGCATCATGGTCCGGGACAATAGCTCCATCTTTCTAGCAGGGCCGCCACTGGTGAAAGCGGCCACCGGCGAGTCGGTGAGCGCCGAGGAGCTGGGTGGGGCGGACGTTCACTGTGGTATTTCCGGCGTAGCGGATCATGTCACGGATTCGGAGACCGAGGCTCTGGAGCGGGCCCGGCACTGCATCGCCAACATCAATCACCAGAAGCCGGAAGGGCTCACGTTGAAGGAACCGGACGAGCCGCTCTATCCGGCCGAGGAACTCTACGGCGTGGTGCCCACCGACCTGCGCACGCCCTATGACGTGCGCGAAGTCATTGCCCGCCTCGTGGACGGTTCCGAGTTTGATGAGTTCAAGGCTACCTTCGGGACCACCCTGGTGTGCGGCTTCGCGCACCTGTATGGCATGCCGGTGGGCATCGTTGCCAACAACGGCATCCTGTTCTCGGAGTCCGCCCAGAAAGGCGCGCACTTCATCGAGTTGTGCAACCAGCGCCATATCCCATTGATATTCCTTCAGAACATCACCGGCTTCATGGTCGGCAAGGAGGCCGAGCACGGCGGTATCGCCAAGCATGGCGCCAAGATGGTCACCGCCGTGGCCTGCTCCCGGGTTCCCTGCCTGACGGTCATCATCGGCGGTAGCTACGGCGCAGGCAATTACGGCATGTGTGGCCGGGCCTATAAGCCCCGATTCCTGTGGATGTGGCCTAACGCCCGCATCGCGGTGATGGGCGGCGAGCAGGCAGCGGGCGTGCTGGCGGAGGTCAAGCGCGCCGGCATGGAACGCAAGGGCGAGACCTGGACGGAGGCCGAGGAACAAGCCTTCAAGCAACCCTATGTGGAGCAGTTTGAGCGCCAGTCGTCGCCCCAATACGCCAGTGCCCGGCTCTGGGACGACGGCGTTATCGATCCGGCGGACACCCGGCGCGTGCTCGGTCTGAGCCTTTCGGCCGCGCTCAACGCCCCGATCGAGGACACCCACTACGGCATTTTCCGGATGTGACATGACCGACCAAACCGTTCTCTATCACCTGGACGATCACGGCGTGGCCTGGGTCACGCTCAACCGTCCCGACAAGCGCAACGCCTTCGGCGGCCCGGTGATTGCCGAGCTGCTGGACGCCCTTGAGCGGGCACGCAAGGCACCGGAATGCCGGGCCCTCGTTGTTGCCGGCAATGGCAAGCATTTTTCCGCTGGTGCGGACCTGGACTACATGCGCCAAAGCGCCGAGCTGTCCGAGGCGGAGAACATCGACGATGCCCGGACACTGGCCCGGCTCATGGACAGCCTCGACCGCTTTCCCGCCCCCACAATCGCCCGCGTTCAGGGGGCCGCCTTCGGCGGCGCCCTGGGGCTGGTGTGCTGCTGTGACATGGTGCTGGCGGCCGAGGACGCCCGATTCTGCCTCAGCGAAACCCGCCTGGGGCTGGCGCCGTCCACCATCGGTCCTTATGTGGTCCGAGCCATGGGCGCACGCCAGGCCCGCCGCTACTTTCTCAGCGCCGAGGAAATTGATGGCCATCGCGCCCAGGAGCTCAACCTGGTCCATCAGGTTGTCCCTGGCGAGGGGCTGGATGAGGCGGTTAACACCCTACTGGCGCGTCTGCTCAAGAATGGGCCACAGGCCCAGGCCGCCTGCAAGGAGCTGATCGCCCGGATTGGCCAGGACCAGCCTGATGACGCATTGATGGATTTCACGGCGCGCCAGATCGCCCGCCTGAGGACGGGGGATGAAGCCCAGGAAGGGCTGGCGGCCTTTCTGGAAAAACGCCCGGCCAGCTGGGTGGAAGGAGGCCTGGAATGACTGATACCCCGATCCGCACCCTGCTCGTCGCCAACCGGGGCGAGATCGCAGCCCGCATCATGCGCACGGCCCGCCGGATGGGCATCCGGTCAGTGGCGGTGTACGCGGACCCGGACCGGCAGGCGCCCTTCGTTTTGGAGGCCGATGAGGCGGTGTACCTCGGCCCGGCCGAGGCGAGCCAGAGCTATCTCAACATTGATGCCGTTATGGCCGCCGCCCGGGAGACGGGGGCGGATGCCATTCATCCTGGTTACGGTTTTCTTTCCGAGAACACCGACATGGCCGCCGCCTGTGCCGAGCACGGCATCCACTTCATTGGCCCGCCCGCATCGGCCATCCGTGCCATGGGTTCCAAGAGCGCCGCCAAGGCACTGGTCGCCAGTGCCGACGTGCCGCTGGTGCCGGGGTACCACGGCGATGAGCAGAGTGACGACCACCTGCGGGCGGAAGCGGAAAAGACGGGCTATCCACTGCTCATCAAGGCCAGCGCCGGTGGCGGCGGCAAGGGGATGCGGGTGGTTCGCGGGCCGGAAGAGCTGGACGAGGCCATTGCATCCGCGCGCCGCGAGGCGGAATCCGGATTTGGCGATCCGCACCTGTTGCTGGAACGGTACCTGGAGAACCCGCGACATGTGGAAGTCCAGGTCCTGTTCGATCGCCACGGCGCAGGGCGTTACCTGTTTGACCGGGACTGTTCCGTCCAGCGCCGGCACCAGAAAATCGTTGAAGAAGCGCCCGCACCCGGTGTACCGGAGTCGGTCCGTCAGGCCATGGGCGAGGCGGCCGTGCGTTGTGGCGAGGCCATCGGTTATACCGGGGCCGGCACCGTCGAGTTCCTGTACGAACCCGGTGGCCATTTCTATTTCATGGAAATGAACACCCGGCTGCAGGTGGAACACCCGGTGACCGAGATGATCACCGGACTGGACCTGGTGGAGTGGCAGCTGCGGGTCGCCGCCAACGAGACGCTGCCATGGGCCCAGGATGAGCTGTCACACAGCGGGCATGCGATGGAGGCGCGGGTCTATGCAGAAGATCCGGACAATGGGTTCCTTCCGGCCACGGGCACCCTCCATCGGCTTGACGAACCGCCCGAAAGCGATCACCTGCGCATCGATAGCGGTGTTGCTGAAGGCCTGGCGGTCACGCCCTGGTACGACCCCATGCTGGCCAAGGTCATCGCCTGGGGGCCGGACCGCGAGACGGCGCGGCGTCGCCTGTCGAGCGCCCTGATCCGTTACCGGGCCCTGGGCGTGACCCTGAATACAGGCTTTGTGAGAGCGGTGCTTGAGCATCCTGCCTTCATCGCTGGTGATCTCACTACGCATTTCATCGAGCAGTATGAGGAGGCCCTTCACACCACGCGCTTCGATGCGGCGGAACAACAGGCGCTTACCTGGCTGGCGTGGTATCAACGCGAGGCCACAGCCGCGGACAGGGATCCCTGGTCCTTGGGTGATGCCTTCCGTCTTGGAGGGCCCCGGGAACAGCCCTGCGAGCTGCGGATCGGCCAGACGGATGCCCACCTGAGCTATGAGCTGAGCCACGACCGGCGCGCCCTGGTGCGCACCGGCAGTGACAGCCAGGCCCTGCGCTGGCGTCCGGGCCCCTCGCCCGGTGAGGTCATTGTTGCTCTGGGCCGGCGGGAAGTGGTCCTGGCTTCGTGCCGCCATGGCGAGAGACTTGGCGTTTTCGCGGACGCCTGCCACTGGACGGCACTGGTCAATCACCCCGAGGAACAGAAGGAGGCCGGGGGGCATGATGACGCACTGTATGCGCCCATGCACGGCCGCATCATCGATGTGCCCGGCACCGCTGGCGCCTGGGTGGAAGCGGGCACCGCCCTGGTCATCATGGAAGCCATGAAAATGGAGCACACCCTGCGTGCCCCCGCCAACGGCACTGTCGCCGCCATCCACTGCGGTACCGGCGACGCCGTCAGCTCCGGCCAGGAGCTGGTTGCCTTTGAACCGGATCAGGAGGCGGACGCATGAGTGATGACCGGGTCGAGATCGTGGAAGTGGGCCTGCGCGATGGACTCCAGAACGAGGCCACACCGGTTCCGTTCGAGTCCCGGGCGGACTGGTTCAACCGCCTGGCGGGGGCGGGCCTGCGCCGGATCGAGGCGGGCAGCTTTGTCTCTCCCAAATGGGTGCCCCAGATGGCCGACACCGACCGGGTCCTGAGCGCCATCCAGCGTTCCGGGGATGTTTCCGCCGAGGTGCTGGTGCCCAATGACAAGGGGCTGGAGTGCGCCCTGGCCAGCGATGCCGATGTCGTTGCCGTGTTCACGGCAGCCTCGGAGGCGTTCAACCGGAAGAACATCAATTGCTCCATTGATGAGAGCATTGAACGCTTCCGGCCGGTGGTCGCAGGGGCCCGGGCAGCGGGCAAGCCGGTTCGGGCGTATGTCTCCTGCGTGGTGGGTTGCCCTTATGAAGGGGCTATCGAACCGGGCCAGGTGGCGGACGTGGTCCAGAAGCTGCTGGGGATCGGCGTCGACGAGGTGTCGCTGGGCGATACCATTGGCGTCGCCCGCCCACGGGAGATTCACCGGCTGCTGGACGCGGTCATGCCCCTGGTCGCGACGCAGCGGCTCGCCCTCCATTGCCATGACACCCGCGGCCAGGCCATCGCGAACATCCACGCCGCCCTGGAGCGCGGCATCCGCACCTTTGACAGTGCTGTTGCCGGCCTCGGCGGCTGCCCCTATGCCAGGGGCGCCACCGGCAACGTGGCCACCGAGGACCTGCTCTATCTGCTGGCGGGCGAAGGCATGGCGACCGGCGTTGACCTTGAAGCCGTCTCGGCTCTGGGCAATGCGATCTGCGAGCAGTTGGCCCGGGCCAACCCGTCCCGGGTGGGCCGCGCGCTCGCCGCATCCTGAACGACCACCCACTGGAGCGTGACCGATCATCATGAGCGACCGTATTCTCTGGCAACCCGACCCGGAACGGATCGAGAACAGCCGTATGACCGCCTTCCGTCGCTACCTGGCCACCGACGAGGCGCCCGTGGAGGCCGACTATGACGCCTTCCACCGCTGGACAGTGGCCAATCACAGGGAGTTCTGGGACGCGCTCGTCCGCTTCTTCCAGGTGCAGGCCGATTGGCAGGGCCCGGTGAGCGAAATGGGGGCCCCGGTTGTTGGCGAACGCTTCTTTCCGCAAGCCCGCATCAATTTTGCGGAAAATCTGCTGGCGGCCGGTAACCCGGACGACACCGCCCTGATTGAGCACCGCGAGGACGGGCGGCGCCGGAGCCTCAGCTTCCGGGAGCTGCGCCGCCAATCCCAGGCTCTGGCGGGCTGTCTCCAACAGCAAGGGGTGCAAGCGGGGGATCGCGTTGCCGCCTTCGTTCCCAATGGCATGGAGGCGGTCATCGGTATGCTGGCCACGGCCCAGCTGGGCGGGATCTGGAGTTCCTGTTCGCCGGACTTCGGTCTGAATGGGGTGATTGACCGTTTCGGCCAGATCGAACCCAAGGTCCTCATCGCCATCAATGGCTATCAGTACAACGGCAAGCTCATGGATACGAGGGAACGCGTCCAGGCCATCTGCGATGAGCTGCCCTCGCTGAGCCGGTTGATCCGGATCGACAACAGGGCGGACCTGCCCTGGGCGGAGGATGCCCCCGGTATGGACTGGGACCAAGCGTTAAGGGCCGAGCCGGAGGCGCACTATACGCGGCTGGCATTCAACGCGCCGCTGTACATTCTCTACTCCTCGGGAACCACTGGTGCGCCCAAGTGCATTGTGCATGGCATTGGCGGCACGCTGCTCCAGCACCTGAAGGAACTGGGCCTGCACACAGATGTGGGCGCGCGTGACCGGGTGTTCTATTACACCACCTGTGGCTGGATGATGTGGAACTGGCTGGTCAGCAGCCTGGCGCTGGGCGCCACGGTGGTGCTGTTCGACGGCTCGCCGTTCTCCCCGGGGCCCAGCGTGCTGTGGGACATGGCGGAGCGCGAGCAGGTCCGGATCTTCGGGGTGAGCGCCAAGTACTATGCCGCCTGCGAAAGGGTTGGCCTCAAGCCCCGGGAAAGCCATGATCTTGCCGTTCTGGATGCCCTGCTGGCAACGGGGAGCCCACTCACCCATGAAAGTTTTGATTACCTCTACCGGGACGTGAAGGACGACGTCTGTGTTGCCAGTATTTCGGGCGGCACCGACATTGTCTCCTGCTTCGCGCTGGGTAACCCCACACTGCCGGTCTACCGGGGTGAGTTGCAGTGCCTGGGGCTGGGCATGGATGTGGCATTTGCCGATGAGCAGGGGCAGCCGCTTGCCAGCGGCAAGGGCGAGCTGATCTGCCGGAATGCCTTCCCGTCGATGCCCCTGGGATTCTGGAAGGACCAGGACAATGAGCGTTTCCACAACGCCTACTTCAGTCGCTTTGCGGGTGTCTGGGCCCATGGGGACTATGGCGAGCTGGTTCCCCACCCAGCCACCGACACCACACCGGCCCAGACGGGCGTCATCATCCACGGTCGTTCCGATGCGGTGTTGAACCCGGGTGGTGTCCGGATCGGGACGGCCGAAATCTACCGTCAGGTCGAGAAGGTGGATGAGGTGGTGGAGTCGTTGGCGATTGGTCAGCAGTGGCAGGACGATGTGCGCGTGGTCCTGTTCGTGCGGCTGCACGATGAGGCATCACTGGACGACGCGCTGTGTCGGCGTATTCGCCAGACGATCCGTGACAACACCACGCCACGGCACGTGCCCGCCAAAATACTGGCAGTGCCGGATATTCCCAGGACCCTGAGCGGCAAGACCGTCGAGCTGGCGGTGCGCAATGTCGTGCATGGTGAGCCGGTGAAGAACCAGGATGCCCTTGCCAACCCGGAAGCACTGGCGTATTTCCGGGATCGGCCTGAGTTGGCGGAGTGAAGGCCCCACCAATGCAGGTTCCATAAAAAAAGGCGCCCTGGGGCGCCTTTTTTCGTTCGGGGTGTAAGGCAATGGCTCAGCCGTTGCCTTCGAACTCCGGATAGGCTTCCATACCGCACTCGGCGATATCCAGGCCTTCGTACTCCTGTTCTTCGCTCACGCGGATGCCCATGACCGCCTTGAGGATGCCCCAGACAATCAGGCTGGCGACAAAGACCCAGACAAAGATGGTCAGGATGCCGACGATCTGGCCGATGAAGGTGGCTCCACCGTTGGTCACCGGCACCAGGAGCAGACCCAGGATGCCGACAACACCGTGCACCGAGATCGCCCCCACCGGGTCGTCGATGCGCAGCTTATCCAGGGCGATGATCGAGAAGACCACCAGAACACCACCAAGAGCGCCAAAGATCGTTGCGGCCAGCGGTGTCGGCGTGGACGGCTCGGCGGTGATGGTCACCAGCCCCGCGAGCGCCCCGTTGAGCAGCATGGTCAGGTCGGCCTTGCCGAACATCAGCCGGGCAACAATCAGGGCGGCCACGGCGCCACCCGCAGCGGCGGTATTGGTGTTCAGGAAGACAATGGCCACTGAGTTGGCGGTCTCAACACTGGCTGCTGCCAGCACCGAACCACCGTTAAATCCGAACCAGCCCATCCAGAGGATGAAGGTGCCCAGTGTGGCCAGCGGCAGGTTGGCGCCCGGAATCGCGCGGACTTCACCGTTGCGTCCGTACTTGCCCTTGCGCGGACCCAGGAGCAGAACACCGGCCAGGGCCGCTGCCGCGCCCGCCATGTGCACGATGCCGGAACCGGCAAAGTCACTGAAGCCAAGATCCGCCAGATTGTAAAGGCCGAACACTGCTGAGCCACCCCAGGTCCACGCGCCTTCCAGCGGGTAGATGAAGCCGGTCAGCACAACCGTGAAGGTAAAGAACGCCCAGAGTCTCATCCGCTCAGCCACGGCGCCGGAAACGATCGACATGGCGGTTGCCACGAAGACGACCTGGAAGAAGAAATCCGAGGCCGGGGCATAGGTGGATACTGCTTCATAGGTGAAGCCTTCGGAAACGCCCGGATCCATGATGCCGGAAAGGAAGGTACCACCGCCGTACATGATGGAGTAACCGCAGACCATGTACATGATGCACGCGATGGCATAAAGACCAACGTTCTTGGTCAGGATCTCGGTGGTGTTCTTGGCCCGGACGAGGCCGGACTCAAGCATGGTGAAGCCTGCCGCCATCCACATGACGAAGGCACCACAGATCAGAAAGTAAAAGGTATCAAGTGCAAACTGCAGTTCGTTGACTGTGTTTTCCATTGGAATAAGCCCTCCGCACAAGGCTTTTCAAATTCAGGAATGTCGCTATGGCCTCGGGGTCAGCGTCAGACGGCTTCCTCGCCGGTTTCACTGGTCCGGATCCGGATTGCCTGCTCCAGCTCGCTGACGAAGATCTTGCCGTCACCGATCTTGCCGGTGTTGGCGGCTTTCGAGATGGACTCGATGACCTGGTCCAGCAGCTTTTCGCTGATGGCGATCTCGACCTTCACCTTGGGCAGGAAATCAACCACGTACTCGGCACCGCGGTAGAGTTCGGTGTGGCCTTTCTGGCGGCCGAATCCCTTGACCTCCGTGACGGTGACACCCTGGACACCGATTTCGGACAGGGCTTCGCGCACGTCATCAAGCTTGAACGGCTTAATAATCGCTGTCACAAGTTTCATGTGGGTTTCTCCTTTCGTTGCCGGCCCAGCCGAACTGGGTTATGGCGGCCTGAATCGGGGTGCATCGTTGGCCCGCAGCAGGTTGTGCGGACTCTGTGCAGACCTTTGCACGCCCTGTGCCAACGCTGAAATAAACTTAAAAACAATAAGTTACATTATGCGGCCGAGGTGCGGCCCGGCTGCATTGCCCCATTGTAGCGCATTCATCCCTGGCGTGACCCAATCCGGGGCATCTGAGGGTCGGCTGGGCCCGCTGGAGGCGCTGTGCTAGCATACTCAGAATAACGAACCCAGGAGTTGCCGCCATGCCCCGTAGCCCCCAGGATCTTTTCAATGAACTGCGTGGTCAGCTGGATCAGGCCATGCCGGACATGGCCCGGGTGGCCCGTGACGATGTGGAACAGCACGTGCGGATGGCGGTGAGTTCGGTGATTGACCGCCTGGATCTGGTGACCCGCGAAGAGTTTGATGCCCAGGCCGCGGTGCTGGCGCGCACCCGGGAGAAGGTTGAGGCGCTGGAGAAGCGCGTCGCGGAGCTGGAAGAGCGCCTGGACGACAGCCAGCAGTAACCCCGGAATCCGATTAACAACAGGGATGTTGCCATGAGTTTTGCCGTAATCCACACGCGGGCTCGGGTGGGCGTGGATGCCCCTGCCGTAACCGTTGAAACCCATCTTTCTGGCGGCCTGCCGTCACTGTCCATCGTGGGCATGCCCGAAGCGGGCGTGCGCGAGAGCAAGGATCGGGTGCGCAGCGCCCTGCTCAACAGCGGTTTTGACTTTCCCGCCCGCCGCATCACCATCAACCTGGCGCCAGCCGATCTGCCCAAGGAAGGCAGTCGTTTTGACCTGCCCATTGCGCTCGGCATCCTGGCCGCCTCGGGGCAGGTTGAGCCCAGTGCGGTGGATGCCATGGAGTTCATGGGCGAGCTGGCGCTGGATGGCAGCCTGAGGCCACTGGAGGGCATCCTGCCCGCGGTGATGGGGGCACGGGCCAGGGCGCGCACCATCATGGTGCCCTCCGGCAATGCCGAGGAAGCGGCCCTGGCCAGCCAGGAGGATACCTTCGCTGCGGATCATCTGCTCAACGTCTGTGCCCACCTGAAAGGGGAGCAGCGACTGGCGGCGATTGCGCCGCGCGAGGCGGAGGACCTCAGTCCTGGGGCAGTGCCGGACCTGGCGGACGTTCAGGGCCAGCACATCCCCAAGCGGGCCCTGGAGATCGCCGCTGTGGGCGGCCATAATCTCCTGTTCCATGGTCCGCCCGGTACCGGCAAGAGCATGCTGGCCAGCCGCATGCCAGGGCTGTTACCGCCGCTGGCGAGGGAGGCCGCGCTGGAGGTGGCCTCGGTGCATTCGGTGGCAGGCTCCTTCAGCCAGGCCAGGGGATGGCGCACGCCGCCTTATCGGGCGCCGCACCACACGGCTTCTGCCGTAGCCCTGGTTGGCGGTGGCAGCAGTCCGCGCCCCGGTGAGATTTCGCTGGCCCACCGGGGTGTGCTCTTTCTGGATGAACTGCCGGAATTCGACCGCAAGGTGCTGGAGGTGTTGCGCGAGCCCATGGAATCCGGCGAGATCGTCATCGCCCGTGCCCATACCCGCGTAACGTTTCCCGCCCGCTTCCAGGTGGTGGCTGCCATGAATCCCTGTCCCTGCGGCTATGAAGGCCATCCCGACATTGCCTGTCGCTGTTCCGCCCAGCAGGTGCTGCGTTACCAGAGCCGGCTTTCTGGCCCTCTGATGGACCGGTTTGATATGCACGTGGGCGTACCGGTTCAGGATGGCCGTACCCTGCTGCGTCCTGAAAAGGGAGAGATCAGCAGTGCCGAAGTCCGGGAGCGCGTCAGAGCGCTTCGTACCATCCAGCACCAGCGCGGTGCACTGAACGCGGAACTGGCCGGGGAGGCATTGCACCATGCCTGCGCGATCGATGGTGAGGGCGAGAGCCTTCTGGAGCAGGCCATGGCGCGTCTGGGGCTGTCCGCGCGGGCATTGCACCGGGTGTTGCGGGTGGCTCGAACCATCGCGGATCTGGCGGGCGCCGAGCGGGTGGACAAGGCGCATCTGGTGGAAGCACTGGGTTACCGATTGCAGTCCGGCGCCGAATCCGGATAATCCGTGGCCCAAGTTCCAGAGCCGGAGGCACCATGAGCGATTCCAGTGACGACCTCGCCCGCAGTAAGGAGCGATCCGTGCGCAGTTTCGTGCTGCGGGCCGGGCGCATGACCCGGGGGCAGCAGAATGCCTGGGACCGGCTCTGGCCGCGTTATGGGCTCAGCCTGGCGGATGGCCCTGTTGAGCGCCAGCAGTTGTTTGGCCGGCAGGCGCCCTTGAACCTGGAGATTGGTTTCGGCATGGGCCAGTCGCTGGCGGAAATGGCCGAGGCGGCGCCAGAGCAGGACTTCATTGGCGTGGAAGTGCACAAGCCGGGCTGTGGCGCGCTGCTGATGGAGATGGAGGCGCGCGGTCTCGACAACATCCGGATCTACCGGGCCGACGCACTGGACGTGCTCAGCGAGGCGGTCCCTGAGGCCAGCCTGGACCGGGTGCTGATCCTGTTCCCGGACCCCTGGCCGAAGAAGAAACACCACAAGCGCCGCCTGATCCAGCCGGAATTCGTAGCCACGCTGCATCGCTACATCCGCCCGGGTGGCCTGCTGCACATTGCCACGGACTGGGACCCCTACGCCGAGCATATCCTTGAGGTTATGAATGACGCGGCCGGCTACCGCAACCTGTCAGAAGACGGAACCACGGTCCCGCGCCCGGCGGACCGGCCGCTGACCAAGTTCGAGAAGCGGGGTGAGGCCCGGGGCCACGGGGTTGCGGATATGCTGTTTGAGCGCCAGTGAGCAGCAGCGGCCAGCGCCTCAGGGCACAAAAACCTCCAGCACCTCATTGAGAAAGCGCTGGCCCTTGTCGGTGACGGCCAGGCGTTGCTCGTCCGGGACCAGCAGGCCCCGTTGCCGCAGCTGCTGAAGCTCGCCCTGGATACTGGCCAAGGGCAGGCCGGTCCGCTCCGTGAAGGCGGCGCTGGGAACGCCCGAGCTCAGGCGCAGCGCGTTGAGGAGGAACTCCAGGGGCCGCTCAGTGTGTTCCAGCGCCTCGCGGCCGGCGGTACGGCTGCCAATGCGGTTCAGGTAGTCCTCGGGGCGGCGCGTTTTCCAGTAGCGCAGGATCCGGTCCGTCTCCGGGGTGGTCAGCTTGCCGTGCCCGCCGGCCCCAATGGCCAGGTAGTCGCCGAAACGCCAGTAATTCAGGTTATGCTGGCATTCCTCGCCAGGGCGCGACCAGGCGGAGATCTCATAACGCTGGAGTCCATGTTCGTGCAGGCAAGCTTCTCCCGCCTCCTGGATCGCTGCCAGTGTGTCCTCGTCCGGCAGTGTGGGCGGGTGCGAATGGAACACGGTATTGGGCTCGATGGTGAGCTGGTACCAGGAGACATGGCCCGTTCCGAAAGCGAGTGCTGTCTGGAGGTCCGCCACTGCCTGTTCCGGCGTCTGTTGCGGCAGGCCGTGCATCAGGTCCAGGTTGATGCGCTCGAAGCCCGCGGCCTGGGCCGCCGTCACCGCTCGTGAGGCATCGTCCCCGCCGTGGATGCGCCCCAGGCGCTCCAGGTGCTGTGGATCGAAGCTCTGGACGCCCAGCGATAACCGGTTGATGCCGGCCCTTCGGAAGCCGGTGAAGCGTGCTTCTTCCACGGTCCCCGGGTTGGCCTCCATCGTGATCTCGCCAAGCCGGGACAGATCCAGGCGTTGTCCCAGTGCCTCAAAGAGTTGCTCATAAAAGCCCGGTGACATGAGCGATGGCGTTCCCCCGCCAATGAAGATGGCCTCGATGGGGCGGGTTTCCGGGGTCATCAAATCCGCATCCAGGTCCGCCAGGAGGGCGGCCAGGTAGTCGTCCTCGGGGATGGTCTGAGGAGCGGTATGGGAGTTGAAGTCGCAGTACGGACACTTGCGCACGCACCAGGGCGTGTGCACGTAGAGCGTTAGTGGCGGTGCCGCGAGGGCTTCAGGCGACGGCGTCACCAAGGTGCTCCCTGAGCTCGGCCATGGCGCGGCCGCGGTGGCTGAGATGGGCCTTGCGTTCGACCGGCAGTTCCGCGGCGGTGCAGCCTTCCTCCGGCACAAGGAAGAGGGGATCGTAGCCGAAGCCACCGCCTCCGGCCGGTTCCCGGGCAATCCGACCGGGCCACTGGCCATGGCAGATCATGGGAATCGGGTCCTCGGGGGAGCGCATCAGCACCAGAACGCAATGAAAGCAGGCGCCGCGTTCCGTGTCTGGTGTATCGGCCAGTGCCTCAAGCAGCTTGCGGTTATTGGCCTCATCGTCCGCGGGCTCACCCGCGTAGCGGGCGGAATAGACGCCGGGGGCCCCGCCCAGGGCGTCCACGGCCAGGCCGGAATCATCCGCCAGCGCCGGCAGGCCGCTGATGCGTGCGGCATGGCGCGCCTTGATCAGGGCGTTTTCCACGAAGGTGGTGGCGGTTTCCTCCGGGGAGGTCACGCCCAGGTCTTTCTGAGCGCTGACCGCGATGCCCCAGGGCGCCAGCAGCCGGTTGAACTCGGCGATCTTGCCGCCGTTATTGCTGGCCAGGACCCAGTGGCGATTAGTCGTCATGGTAGAGCTCCCGGGAAAAACGCACTGGCAGGGTCTCGGAGTCGCCAAGCGGCGCGGCTTCCAGCTCGAAAGTCACGGTCTTGCCTTCCCGGTAGCGGAACTGGGCAAGGTAATAGATGGCGTCTTCCTCCTGAACCCGCCGGAACGAGAGTTCCTTAACCTGGCGCGCTTCGTTGGTGATGGTGCCCTGGACCTGGGCCGTGATCGGCTTGGGAGCCTCTTCACCGGTGGTGCGGTGCACCGATACGTTCAGTAATCCCACGGACCGGCTGCGGGTCAGGTCGTATTGGCGCGCGGTTTCCGCGTCCAGGAAGGTGGACGGCAGCGCGGCATAGTGGACCTCATAGCCGTCGAACTCGGCGGGACTTTCCGAACCCAGGGCCGATCCTGATGCCAGTGTGAGCAGCATCAGCAGGAGCGATAGACGCTTGACCATGTGACCTCCGTCAGCGGGTGACGCGATACACCGCGATCTGGCCGAGCAGGTTGGGCCAGAGGCGGTTGTACCAGCGCGAGCGGTGGGCGTTGTCCACCACGGTCCGGTCCTTGATGCGGATCCGGTGCTCCTGGCACAACGCCTCGAAGTCGCGCACCGTGCACAGGTGAATATTGGGTGTATTGTACCATGTGTGCGGCAGGGTGCTGGACATGGGCATGCGCCCGTTCCACAGCTGGTGCAGCCGCAACCGCCAGTAGCCAAAGTTGGGGAAGGTCACGATGCCTTCGCGCCCGAGGCGCAGCATTTCCGTCAGGGCCCGGTCCGGACGGCGCACGGCCTGCAGGGCCTGGGTCATGATCACGGTATCGAAGGTCTGGTCGCGGAAACTGCTCAGCCGGTTCTCGTCCAGGTCCTGTTCAATGACGTTCACGCCCTTGCGCACGCACTCCTCGATGTATTCCGGGTTGATCTCCAACCCATAACCCACAATGCCTTTCTCGCGCTGGAGGTAGTCCAGGAGCGTGCCGTCGCCGCAGCCCAGGTCGAGTACACGCGAGCCGGGAGCGACCCAGGGTTCGATCAGCTTGAGGTCAGCCCGCATCGCCGTGCTCCTTTGCCACCCGGTTCATGTAGGCCCGGAACAGGCTCTCATAGCGTTCGTTCGGCACCAGGAAGGCGTCATGGCCCCAGTCGGAATCGATTTCCGAATAACTGACGTCACGCCGGGCATCAACCATGGCATTGACCAGCTTGTGCGAGTGCTCCGGGGCGAAGCGCCAGTCCGAGCTGAACGACAGCACCAGGAACCGGCAGCGCGCTTCGGCCATGGCGCGAGTCAGGTCGTTGCCGAACTCGCGGGCCGGATCGAAATAATCCAGTGCCCGTGTCATCAGCAGATAGGTGTTGGCGTCAAAGGTCTCCGAGAAGCGGACGCCCTGGTACTGCAGGTAGCTCTCCACCTGGAACTCAACATCAAAGCCGAAGTGGTAGGCGTGATCGCGCAGTTCACGACCGAACTTTTCGCCCATGGACACATCCGAGAGGTAGGTGATGTGGCCCACCATGCGTGCAAGCATCAGCCCGCGCCGGGGAATCACGCCGTTTTCGAGGTAGCGGCCCTCGTGGAACTCGGGGTCCGATGTGATGGCGCGCCTGGCCACTTCATTGAAGGCGATGTTCTGGGCCGTGAGCCTGGGCGTGGCGGCGATCACGCCGGCGTGGCGGATGCGCTCCGGGTAATGGATGGCCCAGTCGAGGGCCTGCATGCCCCCGAGAGAGCCGCCGATCACCGCGGCCCACTGCTGGATGCCCAGACGGTCGGCCAGCCGCGCCTGACTCTTGACCCAGTCGCGCACCGTGACCACGGGGAAGTCCGGGCCATAGGGGCGCCCTGTGTCGGGATTCTCGGACATGGGGCCGGTACTGCCGTGGCAGCCGCCCAGGTTGTTGGGGCAGACCACGAAGAACTTGTTGGTGTCGATGGGCTTGCCGGGGCCGATGCAGGCATCCCACCAGCCGGGCTTGCGGTCTTCCCGGGAATGGTAGCCGGCGGCGTGGTGATGGCCGCTCAGGGCATGGCAGATGAGCACCGCGTTGCTGGCATCCGCGTTCAGGGTGCCGTAGGTCTCGAACACCAGATCGAATTCCGGCAGCGTATGGCCGGATTCCAGCCTGATCGGCTCCGGAAAGTGCAGGCTCTGGGGTTCGACAATGCCCACCGAGTCGGCGGCCTGGGATTCAGCAGCCATGAATGCGAAAAGGATCCTTCGGTGATGGACGGTTCCGGTTAGGCAGGGCAGTGTATCGAGGGGGCAGCCTTAAGGCAACTAGGTTCCCGGCGGCGGGGCGATCCGCTCCGCCAGTTTGCGCGCCACACGCAGCTGCTGATCCAGGGTGTCGCGCTGCTTGCGCAGCTTCTGCGCCTCGGCCTTGAGTTCCTTTTCGTCACTCACGATATGGCGCAGCCGCTGGAACTGGGTTTCCAGACGTTGCTTCTGCTGTTGCGTGTGCTGCAGCAGCGGCATCAATGCTTCGCCGGGCCAGCGGTCGATGTCCTCCATGGTGCGGTGGATGATCTGGCGGGCCTCACTGACGATGGTACTCAGGAACTGCTGGATCAGCCGGCTCTGCTGGGTCAGCAGGGAACGCGGGTTGCGCCGGAAGCGGTCAGCGCGGGAGCGCAGGTCGCGCAGGGCGATCAGGTGCCGCCCCAGGCGCAAGGGGACCGGTTGCGGGGCCCACGCATCGGAACTGCTGGTATGGCGGCGGTAGATGGAGCTCACCATTTTTTCCGCGCGACGGGCTTCCGCCATCAGGTTGTTGAAGTCGTTTTCCAGGGCCTCGAACAGCGCGTTCATGGCACTGGTCAGCCCAGGGGTGGTCCAACTGGTTTCCAGGCGCTCGCGGGTATGCGCCGCGTGCTGTTCAAACCGTTCCGGGTTGAGGATACGGCGCAGCATGTCCCGCTGCGAGGTCATGAGGCGGCGGCTGGATTTGAGAGTGATCAGCCGGCGGTTGAAAAAGTCATAATCCTGCCGGGTCTGGTCGGCAAGATCGGCGATCTCCTGGCGGTCGGTCCCCTGGGCCTCCAGCAGTTGCAGCTCGGCATCCAGCGAGGCCTGCTGGCTTTCCAGGGCGGCCTGGTTATCGCGGATCATGGCGCGGAGATCGCTTACCAGTTCGCCGCTGATCAGCTGCTCGCGGCGTCCCAGGATGCGCTCACTGACCAGCTCCTCCAGCTGAGCCATGCCGCTGGCGCGGCGCAGCCCGTCGTCGTCGCGGATGCGCGCCAGCAGTCCCTGTTTTGCGGAGACCGGTAGCACATCCTCCATACTCAGGCTGAGTTGGCGCGCCGTGGTTTCGCGTACCCGCTCTATGGCGCTGCCGGTGTGGTCGTTGCCCGACGGGTCGTCCCACAGGGTATCGATTTTATTGAGGATGGCGAAACGGCCGGCGCGGTGGTCGGAATCCCGGGTATCAATGTGCTCCCGCCAGATGGTCATGTCACTGGCTGTGACCCCGGCATCCGCGGCCAGGAGGAACAGCACCGCCTGGGCCGAGGGCAGCATGGACACGGTCAGTTCCGGCTCCGAGCCCAGGGCATTCAGTCCTGGGGTGTCCAGGATCCGGAGGCCGCGTTCCAGTACAGGGTGGCGCATGCTGATCATGACATGGCGCCATGCGGGGATGAGGACCTGGTCGGGGTTGTCCGTATCGGCGTCGAGCATGGCATCGTTGAACCCCAGATCCGCTGCCTGGGCGCGCGTGACACTGCGGGTCTCGGCAACCCGGGCCAGGGTTTCGGACATGGCGCCGGGATCGGTCGGGTCAAGTGCCAGCTGCTCCCAGGCCTCTTCCTGATGGCGCAGTTGCTGCAGCGATGACGGCCCGTTCCGCGTCTCGATGGGCAGCAGCATGAGGTAACTGGAGCGCGTATGGCGGTCGTAGAACAGTTCCGTGGGGCACATGGTCGTGCGCCCCGCTTCCGAGGGCAGGAGCCGCTGGCCGTGGGTGGCGAAAAAGAGCGCGTTGATCAGTTCCGTCTTGCCCCGGGAGTACTCGCCGACAAAGGCGATTGTCAGCTCGTCCTCGACCAGCAGCCGGATGCTGTGTTGAAGGTGGCGCTCAATGTCTTCTTCCAGCAGTTCGTTGAACTGCAGCCAGCGCCGGTACCGCGTGATATTCCGGACCAGGTCTTTTTTCCAGCGGTGGTAGGCCTCAACGTGATCCGTGAGGGTAACTGCGTCTGCCATCATGGGCTCCCGGCTTCCTGCTCCCGTTTTACGGGAATTGACGGAAGTGTAGAACATCCTTGGAATCAGAGCCTGTGATGGCTCTGCGCCTTCATGTTTCCGTTTGAGAACACCAAACGCTCAAAACGGCATCCCCGCCGCCTGCTGGAGATGGCTCATGACCACCTGAACCATGTTCAGTACCAGAAAAACCAGAATGGGCGATAGATCCAGCCCTCCCATGGGCGGCAGCAGGTTGCGGAACGGTGCCATCACCGGCTCGGTGATCTGGTGGATGATCTGGATGCCAGGGTGTGGGTTCCCGGGCGCGAGCCAACTGATCACGATCATGCCGATAATGGCGAAAAAATAGATGGTGAGAACCAGGCTGACCACCTTGAGCACACCCCAGATCAACAGCGCCAGGGGCTGGAAGCCATAGCCGGCGAGGCTGAGGATGACCAGGTACATGATGGCCTGGATGACGACGGCCGTGATCAGGGAAGCGGCATCAAACCGGCGCACGGGCGGAATCATCTTCCGTACCGGGTTGGTGACAGGGTTGGTGGCCGTGGCGATGAATTGGCTGATGGGGTTGTAGAAGTCCACCTGGCAAAGCTGGAACAGGAACCGGAGAATCAACAGCGTCAGGTAGACGGTGGTGAGCATCTGGAGGGATTCAACCAGGATTTGGGTGCCCATGGGGAACTGTGCTCCTTTAAGCGAATTCCGGCCCGGAGGCCTTCGCGTGATCTGAACAAGGGGGCCGGGACCCCAGCTTGTAAAGCGTCAATTGGTCCGGATTATAAAGCTTTTTTCAACTGTTCCGACAGCTCCGCCGAACGTGTTTTTGCCGCATTGAACGCCCTGGCAACCACCTCCCGCAGGCCACCCTTCTCAAGGCTGTCCACGGCGCGCTCCGTGGTGCCGCCCGGGGACATGACGTTGCGCCGCAGCTGGGCAGGCTCCTCGTCACCACGGGCACTCATCTCGGCGGCGCCCGCCATGGTCTGGATGGCAAGCTGGCGGGCTGTATCGCCAGCCAGGCCCGCATCGACAGCGGTGGCTTCCATGGCTTCAATCAGCATGTAGCAGTAGGCGGGACCACTGCCTGAAAGGGCCGTAACCGCGTGCATCTGCTCTTCCGCCTCCAGCCAGACGGCCAGGCCGACGCTGCTGAAGATATTGGTGACGGCCTCACGCTGCTCGGCTGACACCCCCTCCGTGGCATAGAGCGCGGCCGCGCCCTTGCCAAGCAGAGAGGGGGTGTTGGGCATGCAGCGGACCATCGGCACATCGCCGCCGAGCCAGTTCCCGATGGTTTCGGTGTCCAGTCCCGCCGCGATGGAGACGGCCAGGGGGCGTGTGTTCTGGACCACGCTGGCAATCTCCTGGCAGGCATTCGCCATGATCTGGGGCTTGACCGCGAGGATCAGGATGTCCGCCTGGCTGGCGCAGTGACGATTGTCGGTTGTTGTGTAGATGCCAAAGTCATGGCGCAGACCCTGAAGGTGACTGTCTTCGGGAGCACTGGCCCAGATGCGTGATGGGTCATAGCCGTTGGCGACCAGGCCGCCCAGAATGGCCCGGGCCATGTTGCCGGCGCCGATGAAGGAGATGGCGGGTTGCTGCGGGTCCTGTTGCATTACTGAGCCTCGTAGTCGCGGGGTCCGAAAAGGGCTGTGCCCAGGCGTACCATGGTCGCGCCCTCGGCGATGGCGGCCTCCAGGTCGCCGGACATGCCCATGGACAGAGTATCCAGGTCCCCATTATCCACGCCGCGTCGCACTTCAGCCAGCAGCCCGGCCAGTTCCCGGAACCGCTCCTGCTGCACCGCCGGCGGGTTGGCCGGGTCCGGAATGGCCATCAGCCCCCGAAACCGGCAGCCATTGAGCCCGGCCAGGGTCTGAGCCAGCGCCGGAACCTCCTCCGGCCGTACCCCGGCCTTGCTGGGTTCCTCGTCAATGTTCACCTGAATGCAGAGGTTCAGAGGTGCCATCCCCTCGGGCCGCTGCTCACTCAGCCGGTGGGCCACCTTGGCGCGGTCAATGCTGTGCACCCAGTGGAAGTGTTCCGCCACCGGGCGTGTCTTGTTTGACTGGAGGGGGCCAATGAAGTGCCACTCCAGATCCGTGAGGTCCGAAAGCGCTTCAATCTTATCCAGCGCCTCCTGGAGGTAGTTCTCGCCAAAGGCTTTCTGGCCGGCGAGGGCCGCCTCTCGTATCATTGCGGCCGGCTTGGTCTTGGATACGGCCAGCAGCTGCACGTCTTCCTTGTCCCGACCAGCCTCATGGGCTGCGGTATGGAGGCGGCTGACTGCCTGATCGAGGTTCTCTGCTATGCTGGTCATTGGCTCTGCCCGCGGGTAATGTGACGGCTCATAAAGTAACGTCTGCCCCTGCAAAAACCAAGCTGCGACGGGCGCCTGGTTGTTTTTGGGGCGTTTTGCGATGGCCAGAGGCGATGAGGTCGGGAGTCCTTATCGCTGCAACAAAAACTGAAGTCTTTCTGCGATGTTCTGTCTGAGGGCACCATGGATATAACCGAACTGCTTGCGTTCTCCGCCAAACAGGGCGCATCCGACCTCCACCTCTCCGCCGGCCTGCCGCCCATGATCCGTGTGGACGGTGACGTGCGGCGGATCAATCTTCCGCCCATGGAACACAAGGAAGTCCACGGGCTGATCTACGACATCATGAACGATAAGCAGCGCAAGGACTACGAAGAGTTCATGGAAACCGACTTCTCTTTTGAGGTCCCCGGGGTGGCGCGTTTCCGTGTCAACGTCTTCAACCAGAACCGTGGTTCCGGCGCGGTCTTCCGGACCATCCCCTCCAAGGTCCTGACCATGGATGATCTGGGCATGGGGCAGGTGTTCAAGGACATCGCCTCCAACCCGCGTGGGCTTGTGCTGGTCACGGGGCCGACCGGCTCAGGTAAGTCCACCACGCTCGCGGCGATGATCGACTACATCAACGAAACCCGCTATGACCACATCCTCACCATTGAGGACCCCATCGAGTTTGTGCACGACTCCAAGAAGTGCCTGATGAACCAGCGGGAAGTGCATCGAGATACCCTGGGTTTTAACGAATCGCTGCGTTCGGCACTGCGTGAGGACCCCGACATCATCCTGGTGGGCGAGCTGCGGGACCTGGAAACCATCCGCCTGGCCCTGACGGCTGCTGAAACCGGCCACCTGGTGTTCGGCACCCTGCACACCACCTCTGCCGCCAAGACGATCGACCGTGTTGTGGACGTATTCCCGGCCGAGGAAAAAGCCATGGTACGCTCCATGCTTTCGGAGTCTCTGCAGGCGGTGGTCTCCCAGGCGCTGCTGAAGAAAAACGGCGGTGGACGGATTGCCGCGCACGAGATCATGATTGGCAACTCGGCCATCCGGAACCTGATCCGTGAGGACAAGGTGGCGCAGATGTACTCCGCCATCCAGACGGGTGGCCAGCTGGGCATGCAGACCCTCGACCAGCACCTCAAGAATCTGCTGCAAAAGGGCGCCATCTCCCGTGAGGAGGCCCAGGCCAAGGCCAAAATGCCGGACAACTTCTGATAACGGGCGGGAAAGACGGTCATGGAACTTGAAAAGCTGCTTAAGGTCGTGGTGGACAAAAACGGCTCGGACCTGTTCATCACCACTGGGGTTCCGCCCAGTGTGAAGATCAACGGTCGCATCGTGCCCATCACCAAGGAGCCGCTGACGCCGGAAAAGACCCGGGAGCTGGTCTATGGCTCAATGACGGATAAACAGGCCCGGGAGTTCGAGGACAATAATGAGTGCAACTACGCACTCAGCGCCCGGGGCATCGGTCGCTTCCGTGTGAGCGCCTTCTTCCAGCGCAATCTCTGCGGCATGGTGCTGCGCCGGATCGAGACGGACATCCCGGAACTCGACGATCTGGGGCTCCCGGATATCATCCGTGAGCTGGCCATGACCAAGCGCGGGCTCATCATTTTCGTGGGGGCCACCGGCGCCGGCAAGACCACCTCGCTGGCGGCCATGCTGGGCCACCGCAACCAGAACAGCCGGGGTCATATTGTCTCGGTGGAGGATCCGATCGAATTCATCCACCAGCACAGGGGCTGCATTGTGACCCAGCGCGAGGTGGGAGTGGATACCGATTCGTTCGAGACCGCCCTGAAGAACACCCTGCGCCAGGCTCCGGACGTGATCCTGATCGGGGAGGTGCGTACCGCCAAGACCATGGAGTACGCCGTTACCTTCGCCGAGACCGGCCACCTGTGTCTGGCCACGCTCCACGCGAACAACGCCAACCAGGCCCTGGACCGGATCATCAACTTCTTTTCTCCGGAAGTGCACAACCAGATCTGGATGGACCTGTCGCTCAACCTCAAGGCGATCGTGGCCCAGCAGCTGATTCCCACGCCGGATGGCAACGGGCGGGTCGCGGCGATTGAGGTACTGGTCAACACACCCCTGGCCCAGGACATGGTCCGCAAGGGGGAGGTGGATAAGCTCAAGGACCTGATGACCAAGTCCGGGGAATCCGGCATGCAGACCTTCGATCAGGCCCTCTACCACCACTATGCCGAAGGCCGCATCACCTACAAGGATGCGCTGGCCCATGCGGATTCGGCCAACGACCTGCGCCTGATGATCAAGCTGGGTGCCGATGCGGCGACCGCGGAAGAACTGTCCAGCTCGGTGGATCGGCTGTCCATTCAGGATGATGACTAACGCCCTGCTGGCGGAACTGCTCACCGGGTTTGCGGTTGGCGGCATGCTGGCCATGGCCGGTGTGCTCATGCAGGTGCTGTTGCGAACGCCCCTGGCCGAGCCCTATGTGCTCGGGGTTTCGGGTGGGGCCGCCAGCGCCGGTCTGGTGTGCATGCTGCTCGGGTTGGGAGGTTGGTGGATCTCCGGTTCGGCGCTGGTAATGAGCCTCTTTTCCCTGGCGGTGGTCTTTCTGGTTGGTGGTGGTGACGGCCGTGTGCCCCGCGAGCGCCTGTTGTTAACGGGCGTGGTACTGGCTGCGGGCTGGAGTACGGTGATCAGCTTCCTGTTGGCGCTGGAGTCCAGCGCCTCGGTTCACGATATGCTCTATTGGCTCATGGGCGACCTGACCCAACCCATATCTGCCTGGTGGGGACTGCTGGCACTGGTTCTGGCACTGGTGGCCGGATGGATCATGGCGCCGGCACTGGACCTGTTGGTGCGTGGCGATGAACAGGCTGCCGTGCTGGGTGTTGAGGTGCACCGGGTGAGGCTTGTCTGTTATGTGCTGGCGGCGGTGCTCACGGCGCTGGCGGTGACGCTGGCCGGCCCCATCGGCTTTGTGGGGCTGGTCGTGCCGCACATGGTGCGCCTGGGTGTGGGGGCGCGCCACCGGGTTCTGCTGCCGGTCTCCGTTGTGCTCGGAGGGGTCTACCTGACGGGGCTGAAGGCGGTTGCCGGGCTGGTGTTTGTGCCGGGGACCATTCCGGTGGGCATCCTGTCGGCCATCGTAGGCGTGCCGGTTTTCCTGTACATGCTGCAACGCACAAAGGTCGGTAGCTGATGGCATCACTGCAGCTGGATCGGCTTGTCTTCGGGCGCCGGGGCCATGGATTAACCGATCCGGTCACGCTTGAAGCGCGTTCCGGTGAGTTCTGGGCCGTGCTGGGCGAAAATGGCTGTGGCAAGAGTACGCTCATGGCAACGTTGGCCGGGTTGCTGCCGCCGGTTCAGGGGCAGGTGGCTGTTGACGGGGTAAACCTGAGGCGGATGCCGCGTAAGGTGCTGGCGCGCCGGCTGGGCCTGCTGCTCCAGCATCAGGATGTGGCCTTTCCGTACTCGGTGCGCGAGACCGTCAGCGCTGGCCGCTATGCGCACCGTCCGCCGTGGCGCTCGCTGCGCCAGCGCGACCATGCCGTGGTGGAGTGGGCGCTTGAGGAGGCGGGCCTCTCGGAGCTGGCCGGGCTGCGGGCGGATCAGGTATCGGGCGGTGAACAGCGCCGCGTTGCCATTGCCACGCTCCTGGCCCAGGAGCCCAGTGCGCTACTGCTGGACGAGCCGGTCAACCATCTGGACGTGCGCCACGAAGTGGCCCTGATGGATCGTTTCCGGGACCATGCGGATGATGGGCGCCTGATTATGGTCTCGCTGCATGACGTGAACCTGGCGAGCCAGTACGCGGACCGGCTGCTGATGCTGTATCCTGACGGCACCTGGGAGGCCGGTGACGCGGCAGCATTGCTCACCGAGGATCGGCTGGAACATCTTTATGGCGTGCCCCTCAAGGCCGTCGGTTCGGGAGAGACCCCTTTCTGGGTTCCCCTGGGGCAAAGGAAACGGATGCAACAATGAGCAACAACCGGACACTGATTCTGGGCGGCATTCGCTCTGGCAAGAGCGCCCTGGCGGAAACCGAGGCCATGGCCTGTGAAGCCCCTGTGGTGTATGTGGCTACGGCCACCCCCGATGATGAAGAAATGGCCGAGCGCATCGCCCGCCACCAGAAGCGGCGCCCTGATGACTGGGGGCTGGATGAGGAACCCGTGGCCCTGGGGGGCGTGCTGGCACGGTACCGCGAAGAGGCCCCTTGTCTGCTGATCGACTGCATGAGCCTCTGGCTTGGCAACCTGCTGGGGGCGGAAGAAGGCGCACTGGAACGCGAGCGTGAGGCGTTTCTGGCCCAGGTTGAGCGCTATCCCGGCCCCCTGGTCATTGTCAGTAATGAGGCCGGGATGGGGGTGATCGGCATGGACAAGCTGACCCGCCGTTTCTGTGATGAACTGGGGTGGCTCAATCAGGCATTGGCGCAACGCTGCGACCAGGTTCTGCTGTCCGTTGCGGGCCTGCCCCAGGTTCTCAAGGGCTCCCCGGCTGGTGGGCAACGAGGCAGCTGAGCCACTCCCGTGTTTCCGCGATACGGTCCATCCGCAAGCGCGTTCGGCAGGCAAAAGGCACCGCGACCGCTCCCATGGCGCTTTCCAGGGGCGTGCTCATGACCATCGCGAGGATCATGCGTATAACCCCGCCGTGGCACACCAGCAGGGTGCGCTGGCCTTCCAGCTCCTGGCGCCAGTGCTGCATGGCACCCTCCACCCGCTGGTAGAAGTTTGCAATGTTCTCGCCGCCGGGGGGCGGGCAGTGCACCGGGTCCCGCCAGAACGCCTTGAGGGCATCCGGGGTTTCCCGGGCAATGGCATCCGGCGTTTGGCCATCCCAGTCGCCAAAGCTCATTTCCCGGAGGTCGCGTTCCTCGAAAAGGGGCAGTCCCCGGTCTCTGGCCTCGGAGGCGGCAAAATCGGCACAGCGTTTCAACGGTGAGGTGAGCACGGCATCCCATTGGTCCGTTGCAAAAACCTGGGCCTGCATCTGCTGCCAGCCCTGTTCACTCAGCGGGTCATCAATCAGGCCACGGTATTTGCGCCCGCCCTGTGGTTCACCGTGGCGAATCAGGTCGAAGAATGTAGGTGCTTGTTCAGGGCCGTCAGCCATCGCTCACTCCCGCTTCCGCGAAGGTTGCCATCTCATTGTGCAACGCACAGGCAGAGCGTAGCACTGGAACGGCCACGGCCGCACCGCTGCCTTCACCCAGGCGCATGGCCAGCTCCAGCACTGGCGTGGCTCCCATGGCATGGAGCAGGTAACGGTGGCCGGGCTCGCGGGACTGGTGGGAGAAATGCAGCCACGCCATCAGGTTCGGGCTCAGGTGGGTTGCCGCCAGCGCGGCAGCGCTCGCGATGAACCCGTCGACCAGCACCGGGATTCCCCGATGGGCTGAACCAATCATGGCGCCGCTCAGGGCCGCGATCTCGAAGCCACCGAGTGAGGCAAGGGCGTGGAAGGGATCCGTGTCGCTACCGTGGCGCTGCAGGGCAGCCCGGATGCGGCGGGCCTTGCGGGCCACACCCACCTCATCCAGTCCGGTGCCGGGGCCCACAAGCTCTTCCACCCGGGCCCCGAGCAACAGGCTGGCCAGGGCCGAGGCACTGGTGGTATTGCCGATGCCCATGTCGCCTCCCACGAAAAGCTCCGCACCAGTCTCCGCGGCACGCGCCGCCGAGCGGTCGCCCGCTTCAAGCGCCTGTTCGAGCTGTTGCGGCGTCATGGCCGGCTCGTGCATAAGGTTGCCCGTGCCCGCCGCAATCCATTCATTCGTGACGCCCTGATCATTGGGCAGGGGGTGGGCCACGCCCATGTTGATTACCTCCAGTGCCGCTCCGAGCTGGCGCGCAAGAACACTGATGGCGGCGCCGCCGGCCGCAAAGTTCGCCACCATCTGTGCTGTGACTTCCTGCGGGAAGGCGGAAACGCCGTCCGCCGCAATGCCATGATCGGCGGCAAAAACGCCAATATGCACCCGGTCCACACACGGTCGGTCCCGCTGCTGCTGGGCGCACAGGTGGCAAGCCAGCGCTTCCAGCTGACCCAATGAGCCGGGTGGCTTGGTCAGCTGCTGCTGGCGGGCGAACGCCCGGTCGTAGTGGGACTGGGAGGGCTGCGGAAGGGGCTTTTGCCAGAAGGGATCAGTCATGGCTTGGTACCGCATTGGTGAAATGGTTGCACCTTACTCCGAAGGCGCCTTCAGTGCCAGGGCAGTGCTGGTGTCAGGTCAATAAGTGCACAGGCGCTGAGTCCGGACTAGACTGACGTAGGCCCTGGCTGTGATGGAACCCCATGGAGTTAGATTGATGACGTCCGACCGGCTGTCGGGCTGGCAGTTAGCCGTCTTGTTGGTATTGCTGGTGAAGGCATTGCCGCTGGGCGCCGCGACGCGGACCCTGGATGGCAATGACGGACAGCTTGCTGGCATGACGCAAGTTCTGGAAGATCCCAGTGGCCGCCTGACCCTTGAGGATGTGCGCCGGAGCGAGCGCTGGTCACAGCACCCGGATACCACCTTCAATAAGGGCTATGAGGACACCACCTGGTGGATACGCTGGTCCCTGACCAACAGGGCGGCGGATGAGCGCCGGCGCATCCTGTCCATTGACTACCCGTTACTCCAGGACCTCCGGCTCCATATCGGCACTAGTGAGGGCCCGGACTGGCGCTTGCTGCGCATGGGCGCTTCCCTGCCTTTCAGTGAGCGCCCCTATGAGAATCGCCGGTTTGCGGTGCCCGTGCGCTGGAAACCGGGGGAAACGCGCCACTTCTATCTGCGTGTGCAAACGGATACGGCCTTGCAGGTCCCCCTGACGCTGTCAAAGCTGTCGTCGTTCCAGGCCAAAAGTACATTCAGGAGTACCCTTGATGGGGGCTACATGGGATCGCTGGTCGCCATCGGGCTCTACAATCTGCTTCTGTTCATTGCGTTGCGGGACCGCAACTACATTCTCTATGTGGGAACGGTGTTCAGCATCGTGATCCTTGTGGCGACCATTAATGGGTATACGTTCCGTTACCTGTGGCCCCAGGCGCCAGATTGGAACCTGCAATCGCTCATCGTGTTCTTCGGGTTAGCCCTGGCCTTTGCAGCGCTGTTCACCAGTTCCTTTCTGGCAATACGGCGCCTGTCGCGCTGGCTCAATGCCATTCTGTTGCTCCAGGCGGCGATTGGCGGATTGATGGTGCTGGCTTCGGGGATTCTCAGCTACTACTCAGCCATTGTGCTGGCCATCCCCCTTGCGGTTTTTTCAACGCTCTACAGCTTTTCCGTGGCCGTCTACGCATGGATCCGCAAGCAGCGCACGGCGCCGTATTACGTTCTTGCCTGGTCCTTCCTGCTGCTTGGGCTGCTCATTCTGGCGCTCAGCAAAGGGGGCGTACTGCCCTCCAACGCCATTACGGACTCGGCTGCCCAGGTGGGGTCGTTCCTGGAGGTGCTTCTGCTGTCGTTCGCGCTGGCGCAGCGCATCAATATTGAGCGCCGCCTTCGGTTCCAGACCCAGGCGGCCATGCTGGCCGAGAGTGAGCGTCACAATCGGGAACTGGAGAGCCGGGTGCAGGCCCGTACCGCTGAGCTGGAGCAGGTCAACCAGCGGCTCAATGAACTCAGTGTTACCGATGGGCTGACCGGCCTCAAGAACCGCCGTTACCTGTCGGAGGCCCTGCCCCGGGAAATCGCGCGAGCTGAACGCAACGATCGGTCCCTGAGCGTGGTGATGGTCGATATAGACCATTTCAAACGTCTTAATGATACCTACGGGCATAAGGCGGGCGACGCCTGCCTGCAGCAATTGGGACAAATTCTGATGCATCACGTCCGCACGCCGGATATCGCCGTGCGTTACGGCGGTGAGGAGTTCCTGCTGGTGTTCCTGGATGCGGATGGTGATGACGCGCTGGGTGTCCTTGAGCGCTTGCGGGAGCAGTTGGCCCAGACCGGGATCGCCCATGGTGGGCATTGCCTGTCATTCACCGTCAGCGCTGGCGTGGCCACGCTCAGGCCGGGTACCGACGCCACCGCTGATGACATGATCCAAAGGGCCGACCAGGCCTTGTATCGGGCCAAGGCGGCGGGCCGTAATCAGGTTTGCGTTCATGACCCAGAGTGTGACCTTGGGCCCGGTTGGCCGCGCAGTGACTGAGCTGGGAGTAGCCGGTTAACACAGGACATTTGGTTCGCACCCGCCGGAACAGCCAGTGTAAACTCCTCCGGCTGTTTGGCGATGAGGCTGATGCATGAAATGGGTCTTTGCTGTGTTCGTTATGGCCTTGGTACTGGACCGTCTGCTCGGCGAGCCCAGGCGCTGGCACCCGCTGGTGGGGCTGGGCTGGTGTGTTGACGTACTGGAAAAGGCATTCAACCGCGAGGGAGGCGCGGGTGTTGGCACCGGCCTGCTGGCGATGCTCACCCTCCTGGCACCCCTGGTGGCACTGGCCGTTGCCGCTTCCTGGCTGCCGCTGCTGGCCTGGATGGGGCTCAGCACGGTTGTGCTCTGGTTGGCCATCGGTCATCGGAGTCTGGTGGAGCACGGCATGGCGGTGTACCGGCCATTGGTGGCGGCGGATCTGGGGGAGGCCCGTGAACGTGCCGGCATGATGGTCAGCCGCGACACCCGGTCACTGGATGAAGCAGGTATTGCCACGGCCACGACGGAATCCCTTCTGGAAAACGGCGCGGACGCCGTGTTCGCGAGCCTGTTCTGGTTCCTGGTGGGCGGACTTCCGGGGCTGGTGCTGCACCGCGTGGTGAACACCCTGGACGCCATGTGGGGCTACCGCTCGCCACGGTACAACCGGTTTGGGCGCGCGGCAGCGCGGCTGGACGATGCGCTGAACTGGATCCCTGCCCGGCTCACCGCGCTGGGGTATGCACTGGCTGGCCAGACGCGTTTGGCATTACGGTGCTGGCGGACCCAGGCCCCCGTATGGGAGAGCCCCAATGCCGGACCCGTGATGGCAGCCGGCGCCGGCGCTCTGGGGGTTCGGCTCGGTGGAGGAGCGCCCTATCATGAGGGCTGGCGTGAGCGCCCGGTGCTGGGTAGCGGTGCTGTCGCCGATGCTGGAACCATTTCGCGGGCCGCCGCTCTGATCCAGCGCAGCCTGGTGTTGTGGCTGGTGGTGGTCATGGTGATTATGGCGCTTGTTGAAGCGCTGGATTGGGGAGTCTTGTAAGTGGTGGCATCACACGGCGGTCGCCTGAACGAAGCGGCGCGGCACTGGGGCATCCCGTTGGCACAGTGGCTGGACCTCTCCACGGGGATCAACCCCTGGCCGTGGCCTGTGCCCGAGCTGCCAACCCAGGTGTGGCAGCGTCTACCGGAAGATGATGATGGACTTGCGGGGCTGGCCCGGCACTGGGCTGGCGCGCCGGAGACGGCCGGCTGTCTTCCGGTGGCTGGAACCCAGGCCGCGATCCAGGCGTTGCCCCGCTTGCGGGCGCCGGGGCGTATCGGGGTGCCGGAGCCCGCCTATGCGGAACACGCCGAGGGGTGGCGGGCTGGCGGGCACGAAGTGGTGCCATTCAACGCGCTTCCCAGTGACGAGGCGCTTGCCGGGCTGGATGCGCTGGTCTGGGTCAATCCCAACAACCCAACGGGTGAGGCGCTTACCGCGAGCCGCTTGCTGGCCTGCCATGAACGCCTGTCACGCCAGGGCGGCTGGCTGGTCGTGGATGAAGCCTTCATTGACGCGGAGCCGGAGCAGAGCCTGGTTCCGGAGACCGGGCGGTCCGGGTTGGTGGTCTATCGGTCATTGGGCAAGTTCTTTGGACTGGCGGGGCTGCGGGCGGGGTTGGTGTTCGGTCCGGGCAGTCTCTGTGACAGGCTCGGTGACGCCCTCGGCCCCTGGGCCGTCAGCCATCCGGCCCGGTTCCTGATGCGTCGGGCGCTGGCGGATACGGACTGGCAGCAGGCCACGGCCGATCGCCTCAGAGTGGACAGTGGCCGTCTCGCGAGCATGCTGCGGGACGCGGGCCTGCCACCTGGCGGCGGAACCCCGCTTTTCATGTACTGCCCTCATGAACGCCCGCGGCAGGTGGCTGAGGCTCTGGCGGAACAGGCCGTGCTTGTGCGGGTGTTCGATACGCCGCCGGCACTGCGCTTCGGGCTCCCCGGCCCGGCGTCCGAATGGCAGCATCTGGAGAACGCTCTGGCGCGCTTGCCCGCTTTTTTGAAGGTTTAACCCGACTGGATTGGCAGATATCGCGCTTTACGAACTATCTTGATGCCATAGGGCTAGGCAGGACAGGGGGCGATGATGACGTGCCGGTTGATTGTGCTGGGGCTGGTTCTGGCGCTAACGGGCTGTGGTGGTGGTAGCGCCAGTGACAGCGCCAGTGACGGCGCCAACGAGCCGGAAACCCTGGCTGAGGTGATCCCGGCCTGTAGCGGGGACCCGTGGCAACGCGTCCAGGCTACCGGAATCGACGCACCACCAGCGGATTCGGAAGCCTATGTGGTTCCCTCCAGTACCCGCCGCTCCCACATCCAGGATGCCTTTCAGTCGTTCGCGACCACGGACTACAAAGCAGCACTGGCCGGCGCCAGTGCGGCTGCCTATGAGCTGTGCCGCTCGGACAGCGCCGCGGGGACCCTGGTGTTCTGGTATCCCGTGAACGCGGGTGAAGGCCATGCCCGCTGGGCGATACGCGCCCAGACCGATGCCCGCCCACTGGTGGTGGAGTCGCCCCATGGTTTCTTCGAGACGGATACCCTTACGCAGGCCATGGAGATCTTCCGGGAGCTGAACGCCCGGGCCTTGCTGGTGAACGCGGGCCACCGTTGCGCCAATGGCACACCTTCCGGCTGTGATGGCACGACCTCGGTCTGTAGCGGCAGCAGCGAGCCGTTCCGGGAGTCGGACATGGCCCATACTCTAGAGGCCTTTTTCCAGGTGGCCCACCGTGAGATTGGCGCCCTGTATCCGGACACCTGGGTGTTGAACCTGCATGGCATGTCGCGGGAGGGAATCAGCCTTTCCAATGGCACCCAGAGGGCGACGGAGCAATCCAGTACTGTCGCCCGCTTCCACGGTGAACTGGCTGCGCGGTTCCCGGACCGTTCCGTCACCACCTGCAATGCCTACGGCAATACAGAGGCTACCCATCACCTGTGTGGCACCACCAATGTGCAGGGGCGCCAGCGTAATGGCTCTCCGGATGCCTGCACGCAGCCGGCGGAGGCTGCTTCGGGCCAGTTCCTGCACCTGGAGCAGAACCGCTCCATTCGAACCGACCAGGCCCGCCGGGAGCAGGTGATCGACGCTCTGGACGCTGTTCTGCCAACGGGCGGCAACTAGGGCCTACCGGTAGAACCGGGACATCTCCTTGAGCACGGCCTGGACAGTGGCGGGCTCGGGCGTGAACGCCGGGGCCGGGTCAAGGTTGTCGTCCCGTGTTTCCACATGACCGGAGGCGTACTGAACGATGTGGTGGTCTTCAAGCAGCACGGCGTAATCCATGTAACTGTGGGCGATGCTCCAGTCGCGCTCGCGTTTCTGGAAAAGGCCGTTGCCCGTTGCATAATGCTCGGCGGGGGTGGCGTCGCAGCCCAGGGCCTTGCCCATGAGGGTGGGCGCAACGTCGAAGTGTTCCGTTCTGTATTGGAAGCGCTTGCTGCCCCGGCCGGGCCAGTGAACGATCATCGGCACATGCAGCTGGTACTGACCGAAGTTGCTGCCATGCCCCCAGTAGTTCTTGCCGAAGTCATTGAATTCCTGGCCGTGATCGCCGGTGATCATGACGATGGTGGAGGCGAGGAGCCCGCGCTTCTTGAGGTCCGAAAGCACACGCTCAACCTGGTTATCCACGAAGTGCAGTGTGGACTTGTAGTTGTTGCGCATCAGTTCCGGGTTGAAGTCCGGACCCAACGCAAGCTTGTTCACCGGATCCCAGTAAGGCTGGAACTTGACGGGGTAGTCATCCGGAACGCGGTGGTTGTGGGGCGTATCGTAGAAAAGGAAACCGAAAAATGGCGCATCCTGGTTGGCGTTTTGCCTTTGTTCCGTGAACCGCAGCCAATCCGTGGTAATGCGCCTGTCCCGGTCCCAGGGCTCCTCTCCCGGCGTTTCCAGCCGCAGGCCCTCGACCGACGAAAAGACGTTCTTGTTAAAGGCAGGGCTGATCAACGGCGCGGAACCAAGAACCTTGAGCTGGTAATCCAGGGCCTGGGCCCGGGTCAGCATAACCGGCGGGCGCTGTTCGCTGGTGAAGGCGTCCCAGTAACCCGCGGGCAATGAGTAGAAAAGCGTGAAAATGCCGGGCTTGGTCGCATTGCCATTGCTGTAGTGGTTGGTGAATCGCAGGTTCTGTTTGGCAAAGGCGTGAATAGTCGGCATCCAGCGCGGATCCAGCATGTCCCCACGGGCCCCGTCGATGGCTATTACGAGCACATTAGGCCGTTGCTCCGGCGGGCTACAGCTGAGTGGCTCCAGCGGGTAGTCAAGCTGGCCGCTCCCGTTATTATCCGAAAGCGCACTTGTGGCACGGTTCTGCTGTACAACCTTCGGGTCAACAAGCCCATTGTTGGCCATGAAGCGCTTGGCCGTTGCGCCGTAATACAGCGGTATGGTCCGCGTTATACCGGTGATCCGGCTGTCGTGGTGGGCGTCCGCCCAGGCGTGCCAGCCGTGCACCGTGAGCTGCCCCGCCAGGATGGCGGAAATGGCGAGAGCCAGCCATCGCGGGCGGGGACGCCAGCGCGTCAGGCCCACGGCCAGCAGAAACTCCACGACAAGGACCCCCAGCGCAGCCGTATTGGCCACAGCCCACATCTGCCAGGGAAACGAGAACACCTGGGTGCCCCCTTTCAGCGCCATATCCAGTACAAAGCCGGACAGGTGAAAGCGGAACTGGGCATAGGTTACCGTGTCGATCAGGAGCAGGCTCAGGGCCGCGGTGGCGTACACCGTGCCCGTGGCGATGAGCAGGCGCCGGCTGGGGATCAGGCCGGCCACGAACAGGGGCATGCCCACAACCAGGGCAAGCAGGGGGAACTGGCTCAGGTACAGAACGCTCAGGTAAAGCCCTGTTGTCTGATCCGGGACGGTTATCCAGGGCAGGTAGCGCAGTCCGATCAGAAGTGTCACAGCCCCGTTGATGAGCAGGAACCAGCCGCACCAGCTCAGTCGTTGCCCAACGCTTTCAAGTCCGGTTTTCTGCAAACCACTCTTCCTCATAGTCAGGATTCATAATCTGCCACTTCATAATAGGCAATCGGTTTCGGGGATCCAACCCAGCTCTTATCCGTAGTTGTACGGCTTTGCGCCTGGCTTGCGGCTCAAGCCGATTTGACCCCACAGGGGGGGATTGGTACGGTTCGAGCCGCTTTCAGGTTTCCCTTATTGAAAAGGGATGAAACGGGAAGTCGGTGAGCTGTGCCAAGCAGTGAGTCCGGCGCTGCCCCCGCAACGGTGATTGAGTCAAAAGCGGCCATCGCGCCACTGTGCCGGAGAAGCATGGGAAGGCGGTCGTTCAGGATGCAGCCCGCATCCGCTCATCAGCCCGTAGACCGGCCTGGAAAGAACGCCATGCGTTGCGGTGGGCAACGACAGGCCGGTCGGATCTTCCCCCGCGGCTCGCGCCGCGCAGTCTCCAGCTCTCCGCCGCCTGTCCTCCCGAGCTTGCTCCCGTAACGCTTTCAGTCATGCTGTGCGGGGAAGCGCAGCGGGCACCAGGGAGTCCCAGTTATGAATCGTCTACCTCTGTTTACCTGTCTGGCGGCGGCCAGTCTTGCGCCGCTCTACGCGACAGCCCAGCAGGGTTCCGACACAACCCAAGTGGCCGCACTGACGCTGGACCCTCTGGTCGTCACCTCGACCCTGGGTGTGGAAACAACAGAAGAAAGCCTTTCCTCCGTAACGGTGATCGATTCCGAGGAGCTTGAGCAACGCAACCCCAAGGAATTGAGCCAGATCCTGCAGGGTCAGGCAGGGATCAACGTCACCTCCAGCGGGAGTTTCGGCAAGGCCACCAGTGTCTTTACCCGGGGTACGGGCAGTGAGTCCACCATACTGCTGCTTGACGGGATCCGGATCCGCTCCGCAACGCTGGGCAGCGCCCCCTGGCAATACATCCCCCCGCAACTGCTGCAGCGCATTGAAGTCGTGCGCGGGGCAAGAGGCTCCCTTTACGGTTCGGATGCTGTGGGAGGCGTTATCCAGGGATTCACCACGCCACGGGACGATCAGGACAAACAGTGGCTGGAGGTCGGCGGTGGTAGTTTCGCAACCCAGCAATATGGTGGCGGCATCAGCGGCCAATCCGGCGGCACCCGCTATAGTGTTCAGGGTCATTACATGGACACGGACGGAACCAACCTGCGTCCCGGTGGTGAGGACAAAGGCTTCCGGAATGCCGCCGGCACCTTCAACCTAAGCCACGAATTCAATAATGGGGCCTCAGTAGGCGTTGTTGGGCTTCACAGCAGCGGCAATACCGAGTTCTTCGGTGGTGAGACGGATTTCGACATGCGGACCCTGGGCCTCAAGGCGAGCACCCCCGTGATGGATCACTGGTCCACATCCGTCCAGCTGAGCGAGGCGCGTGACGAACAGGATAATGAGCGGGATTCCGGCGCCAGCTTCTTTGATACCCGCAGCCGCACGGCCCGCTGGGAGAATTCCTTTGCATGGGCTGATCATGAGCTTATCGCGGGGGCTGAATACCGCGTCGACGATGTGGACAGCAGCACGGCCTACGCCGAGGACAGCCGGGACAATACGGCCGCGTTTGCCCAGCTTCTGAGTGAGTTCGGGCCAGCCAGTCTTCAGGTCAGCGGGCGCTGGGATGACAATGAGGCATTTGGCGAAGAAACCACCGGCTCTATCGCCCTCGGGTACGACCTGGGATCCGTCTACAGCGCCCGGGCCAGTTATGGAACGGCCTTTCGTGCGCCCACCTTCAATGACCTCTATTACCCTGGCTTTGGCAACCCGGATCTGGACCCCGAAACCTCGGACACACTCGAGGTTGGATTCAGGGCCGACCATGACGCGCTGTTCTGGGATGTGGCTGTTTTCCGAACCGATATTGATGACCTGATCAGCGCCCAGCCGGATAACATCAGGCGTTCACGCATTGAAGGCGTGGAGCTGGCTGGTGGTTTTGAGGTTTCGGACGTTGAAATGAACGCTTCGTTTACGTTCCAGGACCCGGAAGACCGGTCCACCGGCAACCGGTTGCCCCGCCGTGCCAAGCGCACCATGAGGCTGGATGCTGATTACACACCAGCCAACTACCACCTGGGCGCGTCATTTGTCGCCGAGGGTGACCGTTACAACGACCAGGCCAACAGCAAGAAGCTTGCAGGGTTTGGCCGGCTTGATCTGAGCGCCGGCATGGATGTGACGTCTCTTTTGTCGGTCAGCCTGAATGTCGACAACGCCCTGGATCGGCGTTACAGCACAACCAGCCGGAGTTTTGCACCGTCCTTTGATTATCTTGCTGCTGGCAGGGCGGTATACGCCAGCATTCGTTATGGAGTGAAGTAATGCGACAAGGAATATGGATCCTCTTCCTGGTACTGGTGGCGCCCATGCTCCACGCCGCCACCATTGTGGGCATTGTCTCCGACCGCTCCTCGGTGGAAATGGCGGCTGGGGCGGAAAAGCACCTGGAAGCATTCCCGGAGCATGAGATCGTGCTGCGCACGCCCGAGCAGCTCAAAGACTATTCCGATGAGAAGATTGCCAGTCTTTGGGCGGATGCCGATGCCATGGTCCTGGCTGCTGTTTTCGGTGAAGAATCCGGTCGTATCCGGCGGCTGGTGCGGAACCAGGGGCCGGGCGCGGATGTGCCCATCATGGCCATGAACAGCAAGCGCGGGATTACACGCCTGTCGCGGCTGGATGGCGAACCGGTCATGGATGAGCTTTCGGACAAGACCATCAACGAGATGGTCTCCAACCCCGAGCCGGGGGAGGACCCTTCTGCCCACCTGGCGGACCAGCGTAAGGCCTACCCCGAGCAGTCCGAATGGCTGAAGGGCCGCGCCTTCTACCAGGGCCGAAGCCCCGAGCACATGGACGGGCTTTTCCGCTGGTTGCTCGCCCAGGCGGGTTACGACATCGAAGTGCCGGAACCCAAGCCCCGTGAAGCCATCCGCTATTACCGCAACGGCGAAGCCAGTTCCGACCCGGATTCACTGAATCTTGAGGAAGGGCCCGCCGTCGCCCTGCTCGACCTGGACTCCGGCGACCGCCCGGGCGACAAGGCGTTGCTCGACGACGCCTGCGAACAGATGGAAGAGCGCGGCATCCAGTGCTTCACCATCCTGGCGCGCTGGGGCGGGGCGAGCGTTGAGGCGGTGAAAACGCTCGAAGAACGCATCCAGCCCGCGACCCTGTCCGGCATCGTCAGCCTCCAGTACTTCACCGTCGGCGGCGGCGATGGCCGTGAAGCCGTGACCAAGGCGTTCAACAACCTGGACGTGCCCGTTATCAAGGGCATCCGCATTTCCAAGCTGACCAAGCCCGAGTGGCTGCTCTCCGATGAAGGGCTGCCCTGGGATTCGGTGCACTACCAGCTCGCCATGCCCGAACTCCAGGGCATCAGCCAGCCCATGGTGCTGTCCGTGGCCGAGCCGCCGCGCATTGATGAGCTGACGGGCGTGGAGCTCACGCTCACCACCCCGGTGGACGAACGCGTCAACGCTCTGGCCAACCGCATGGATCGGTGGGTAACGCTGCAGGAGAAGGACAACTCGGAGAAGCGCATCGCGCTGGTCTACTACAACCACCCGCCCGGCCGGCAGAACATCGGGGCGGACAAGCTCAACGTCCCCGAATCCCTGTTCGAGATCCTGCAGCGCCTGAAAGCGGAAGGCTACAAGACCGGCAAGCTGCCCGAATCCCCCGAGGCGCTACTGGATGAAATCCAGGACCGGGGCGTTAACCTGCCGGACCAGCAATCCGGCCTGAAAGACTTGGCCGGCAAGGTGCCATCAGTCAGCAAGGAAACCTACCTGGAGCGGTTCAAGAAGCTGCCGGAAGCCGTCCAGGCCGAAATGCAGCACGGCCCGGTGGGCTACCTCCACGCCCAGCTGAAAAACGCCGCCAACAACGGCCACACCAAGCTTGGCAACGACCTGCTCAAGAGCGGCGTGAAGGACCTGCGCCACATGCTGCGCAACTACGAGCACGACGCCACCCAGCGCGCCCTGGACCTGCTCGACCAGTACCAGACCGGCTGGCGCGCCGTGCTCCGCAACGAGACGGATTCCACGGAAAAGGTCACCAGCATCCGCGATGCCCTGATCCGCACCGGCATTCCCGGCCTCTCCGGCTGGGGTGAGGCGCCGGGCCGTTCCATGGTGTACGAAGGCGAGATGCTGTTCCCCGGCATCCACTTCGGCAACGTCTTCATCGGCCCGCAGCCGCCGCGTGGCTGGGAAGTGAGCGAGGAACTGCTGCACGCCAACACCACCTTCCCGCCCACGCACCAGTACGTCGGCTTCTACCAGTGGCTGCGCAAGGACTTTAACGCGGACGCGCTCGTCTACCTGGGCCGCCACTCAACGCGCGAGTTCCTGCCACGGCGCCGCGCCGGCCTGGCCGAGGACGACTACCCGGAACTGCTGGGCAAGGACCTCCCGCTCATCTACCCCTACATCGTTGACGGGGTGGGCGAGGGCATCCAGGCCAAGCGCCGCGCCATGGGCGTGATGATCAGCCACCTCACGCCGCCGCTGGAGACCACCAAGCTCTACGACAACCTGCTGGAACTGCGCCAGCTCGTTGAAACCTGGGAATCCTCCAACGACCCGGATTCCTCCGCCCGCGACCGTGCCGTTAAGGAACTGCGCAAGCGCCTCAAGGAACTGGACATGGTCCAGGACATCGAGAAGGAACTGGCCCACGGCCACCATCATGGCGAAGCGCATGACGAGGAAGAGGGCGAGCACGAGGAAGGCGAAGAACACCATCACGAGCATGAAACCGCCGAGACACCCGAAGGCGGGGGCGAGCATGCCCATGATCATGACCACGAGGATGGTGACCACCACGAGCACGAGCATCACCATGAAGCCGGTGGCGAAGTGGCTCACAAGGAGCAGGAACACCATCACGAGCATGAAGAAGCGGAACACCCGGAAGAGGGTGAGCACGCCCATCAGCATGCCCACGACGATGGCGATCAACACGGCCACGAACACCACCACGACGAGCACGAGGAAGAAGTCCACCTGGAAGACGTGGACGACGAACTCCTGGTGCACGAGGTGGGCCACTACCTGACCACCATGCAGGAAAGCTTCATGCCCCTGGGCCTGCACGTCTTCGGGCGTGACTGGGAACAGGAAGGCATCGAGACCATGCTCAGCTCCATGGCCGGCGACGACGAAGAACCCGAGCCGGAGTGGCGCGAGAAGCTTAAGGCCTCGCCCGGCGAAGAGATGGACCACCTGATGGCCGGCCTCGATGGCCGCTTCGTCCCACCGGGAGAGGGTAACGACCCCGTGCGCACGCCAGCGGTACTGCCCACGGGCCGCAACTTCCACGCCCTGTCCAGCGACCTGGTCCCGACCCGCGTCGCCTGGTCCCTGGGCGCGGAAATGGCCAAGGACGCCCGCACCAAGGGCGATCCCAAGGCCGAGGGCAGCGAAGCCATCGTCCTCTGGGCCTCGGACACCGTCCGTGATGAAGGCGTGATGATCGCCTTCGGCCTGGACATGCTCGGCATCAAGCCCAAGTGGAACTCCCGGGGCATCGTCGAAGGCCTCGAGCGCATGCCGCTGGAAGACCGCCACCGTCGCCGCGATGCGCTCTTCACCACCTCCGGCCTGTTCCGGGACCTCTACGAGGACCAGCTGGTACTGCTCGACCAGGCCTCCCGCCTGGCGCTGGATGGCGCCTACAAGACCATCATGGAAAAGCACCCTCAGCTGGACCGCGCCCTGGAAACGGCCATGGAACCGCTTCCCGAGGACATGCGAGATCCCGGCAATGAAAGTCTGGCCAAGAACGACGTCGCCGCCCGCTGGGTGGCCGACACCAAGGCCATGATGGCCAACGGCGCCAACGCCGAAAAAGCCGGCACCGACGCCGCCCTGCGCGTCTTCGGCACCGCCCCCGGCTCCTATGGCGCCGGCGTCAACCGCCTCGCGGACCGCTCCGGCGCCTGGGACAATCGTGGCAAGGTCGCCGACGCCTACACTCGCCGCATGGGCTACGCCTTCGGTGGCGACAAGCAGGGCGGCCGTCCCGCGCACGATGCGTTCAAGGATCGTCTGGATGACGTCGGCCGCACCTATCTCGGCCGCGCCAGCCACGTCTACGGCCTGCTCGACAACGACGACGGCTTCGATTTCCAGGGCGGCCTCTCCATGGCCGTGGAACACGAAACCGGCAAGGCCCCGGACAACCGCGTCCTCATGCACGCCGACCCCGACAACCCCAGGGTCGAATCCCTGCAACAGGCCCTGCTCAGCGAACTCCGCGGCCAGAACCTGAACCCGCAGTGGATCAAACCCCTGATGGAACAGGGCTATGCCGGCGCCAGAACCATGTCCGCCGACTTCCTCGACAACCTCTGGGGCTGGCAGGTCACAAGCCCGGACGTGGTCAAATCCGCCGTGTGGGACGACATCAACGAGGTCTACTTCGAGGACCGCCACAACCTGGGGCTGGACAAGTTCCTCGAAAAGGACCACAACGTCCACGTCAAAACCCACATGCAGGCCATCACCCTGGTCGCCGCCCACCGCGGCTTCTGGAAGCCGGATGAGGAAACCCTTAAGAAGCTGCGGAAAGACTTCGCCAAGCTTGTGGTTGAAAACGGCCTTCCCGGCAGCGGCCACACCAGGCCCGACCACCCCACCATGAAGTGGGTAGCGGAACAGTTGAGCGACGCCGAACTCAAAAAAGACTTCAAAGCCGTCCTCGAAGCGGCCCGCATGAAAGCCCAAAAGTCCAAGAAAACGGACCCGGCCAGCATGCGCGAAGTCGAAATGAAACAGAAACCCAAGCAACAGCAGGCCAAGAAACAGGCCCAACAACAGTCCAAGAAAGCCAAGAAGGAAAAGGCCTCCGCCGAAGGCGGCCAGGTCCTCCTCCCGTGGCTAATCGGCGCTGCCGTACTGGCCTTGCTCATTGGAGGGGTAGTGCGGGGCCGACGAGCCCGTTAAAGCTCTGCCCGCATGCAGGAGGGTGTGGGGGTGTTCGTAGGGAAACTCTTTCGCCATGAGTTAGGCCGAAAGGCCTAACGGGTTGCCATGGAAGGCAACCCTGGACCGGCGCGTGAAGCAGGACAGCGCAGCGCGACGGGCGACGGGTAGCCTACACGGACGTACTTGTGGCGGTTCCCGGAGAACACCCCCACACCCTCCGTCACTAATCATCAGTCTGGGACCAAAACTCCCGGACCAAACAGAATCCAAAGTTTAAGCGGAGATTCAGCAATGTTCACATCCGCAACACTCGACATCATGGACTCCATAGTCAGCTTCCTACTGGAGCCCGTTATCATCTCCCTGCTGGCCCTCATAGCCCTGGCCCTCTATGAAACCGGCCTGGCCATCGGCGAACGTACCGGCGGCCTTCAGCGCATGATCCAAAACGGCGACACCAACTCAATCGCCGCAAGAGCCCAACGCCGCATCGACCGAGCTGACCTCATCGCCAGAATCGGCCCCATGCTGGGCCTCATGGGCACCCTCATCCCACTGGGCCCCGGCCTGGCGGCCCTGGGCCGCGGCGAACTCGACCTCCTTGCCGAAGCCGTCACCGTCGCCTTCAACACCACCGTCCTCGGCCTGCTCGCCGGCATCATCGGCTTCATGCTCGGACGCGCCCGCCGGCGCTGGTATGATGGCGCCATGGCCGAACTGGAGGAGGCCCAGCCATGAGCATCCCCAGCTACCGGCGCAGCCGCTTCGACATCACCGACGAAGACCCCATGGGCCCGCTCGCCAACATGGCCGACATCATGCTCGTCTTCGCCGTCGGCCTGATGGTCGCACTGGCCGCCTCCGAAAGGGCCGACAACCCCATGGAAAGCGGCGTGGACGTGGAAGCCGGCCGCGAAATGCCCGAGCTGCCCAAGGGCGCCGGCGAATCCGGCGAAGGCTTCCAGCCCATGGGCCAGGTCTACCAGGACCCGGAAACCGGACGCATGATCATGATCGACAAAGGAAACAGCCAGTGACCCGGACGCTGCATGGACTCACCGCTATCGTGATTCTCGCTCTGGCCGCCACCACGGCGGCCCATGCGGAAGTCTGTGCCACGGACGACAAGGGCCGGGAGGTCTGTCTGGATGAGCCCGCTGAACGCATCATCAGCCTTTCCCCCGGCGCCACGGAACTGCTCTTTGCCGCCGGTGCCGGTGACGACGTGGCGGGTGTGGTCAACTACAGCGACTACCCGGAGGCCGCCAAGGAACTGCCCATTATCGGCAGCCTCAAGCGGCTGGATGTTGAGAAGATCCTCAGTCTCTCCCCGGACCTGGTCATCGCCTGGGTCACCGGGAACCCCAAGAGCCAGACCGAACAGCTGGAAGAACTGGGCCTGACCCTTTACTACCTGGAGCCACGGGATTTCGAGGGCATTGCCCGCTCCATCGAACGGCTCTCGGTGCTGGCGGATACGCAAAAGGCCGGGCGCCGCGAAGCCGAGCGCTTCCGTGATGGGATTGCCGACCTGCGCGCGGAATACGGCGATGCCGAACCGGTGCGCGTTTTCTACCAGGTCTGGGACCAGCCCCTCATGACGGTCAACGGCAAGCATTTCATCCACGAAGTGATCGAGCTCTGCGGCGGCGAGAACGTCTATGCTGGCTTGGACCGGCTGGTGCCGCGCATCGACCGGGAGTCCGTCCTGAACAAGAACCCAGAAGCCATCGTCGCCGGTGGCATGGGTGAAGAAAACCGCGACTGGCTCAAGGAATGGAAACAGTACGACTCGCTGACGGCCACGGAACGCGACAACCTCTTCTTCGTGCCCCCGTCCACCCTCCAGCGCCCCACGCCGAGGTTGCTCAAGGGCGGGCAGACCCTGTGCGAGAGACTGGAGACCGCGCGTGAACGCCGCTGACGCCGTCGCCCACCGTGCCAGCGCCTCCATGGCCGTTTCCGTCTTGCGCCCCTTCCTGCCGCTGGTCTGGCTGGGGCTCCTGGGCCTGCTGGCGTTGGGGTTGGCGGTGGCGATCGGCAGCGTGGCGATTGCGCCATCGGATTTCTGGGCGGTGGTCACAGGCGAGGGTAGCGAACTGCATCGCACCCTGATTTTCGAACTCCGCGCCCCGCGGGCCCTGGCCGGCTTCGCCACGGGCGGCCTGCTGGCGGTGGCCGGCGCCCTGATGCAGATCCTGCTGCGCAACCCGTTGGCGGACCCCTATGTGCTCGGCGTCTCCGGCGGTGCCTCCGTGGGCGCTTTGGCGGCCATGCTCGCGGGCATGGGCACCGCTGTTCTGTCCGGCTCCGCCTTCGTTGGGGCGCTGCTGTCCACCTTCCTGGTCTTCGGCCTGGCCCACGGCAGCGGCAGCTGGACGCCGGCCCGGTTGCTGCTTACCGGCATTGTGGTGGCCTCAGGCTGGGGCGCGGTCGTCACTCTGATGCTGGCCATCGGCCCCAAGGACAAGCTCCCGGGCATGCTCTACTGGCTCATGGGCGATCTCACTTACGCCCAGAGCCCGTGGCCGGCGCTGGTTCTGCTGGTCCTGGCCTGTCTGTTGGTGATCCCCCTCGGCCGCAGCCTCAACGTCCTCGCCCGGGGCCCGCTCCAGGCCGCCGCCCTGGGCGTGGCCGTGCGCCCGCTGGAATGGACCATCTACATCCTCGCCAGCCTGCTGACCGCGCTGGCCGTCACCACCGCCGGCAGCATTGGTTTCGTGGGCCTGGTCGTGCCGCACATGCTCCGGCTCGTGCTCGGCAATGACCAACGCCTCATCCTGCCGGCCTGCGCCCTGGCCGGCGGCGCACTGCTCACGCTGGCGGACACGCTCGCGCGCATCGTCATCGCACCGGAACAGCTCCCCGTGGGCGTGATCACCGCGCTGCTGGGCGTGCCGACCTTCCTCGTGCTGCTGTACCGGAGCCGCTGATGAGCACGCTGGAGACCCGTGACCTCATCATCGACATTCCCGAGCGCGCCGACGGCCGCCCGCTGGACCTGCGTATGGAACCCGGTCAGACTTGGGGCATCCTCGGCCCCAACGGCGCCGGCAAAAGCACCCTGCTGCACACCCTCGGCGGCCTTAACCGCCCGAGGAGCGGGGAAGTGCGGATCGACGACACACCCCTGCAGCAACTGCGGCGCAGGACCATCGCCCGCCAGCTGGGCCTCGTCTTCCAGGAACGCCAGGACGGCTTCCCTGCCACCGTCCTCGAGACGGCCCTCATCGGCCGCCACCCGTTCCTCTCACCCTGGCAGCTCGAAGGCGGCAACGACCTCGAAATGGCCGAAAAGGCCCTGGAGCGCCTGGAACTCAGTGACCTGGCGGATCGCCCCGTGAGCACCCTCTCCGGCGGCGAACGACAGCGGGTGGCCCTGGCCACGGCCCTGACTCAGAACCCGGACATCTGGCTCGCCGATGAGCCTACCAACCACCTGGACCTCCGCCACCAGGTGGCCGTGATGGAACTGCTCTCCGGGCAGGCCAGGGCAGGGCACACCGTTGTGATGTGCCTCCACGATCTCAACCTAGCCGCCCGCTGGTGCGACCACCTCCTGCTCCTGTACCCGGACGGCGAAGCCTGCTGGGGCGAGGCTGAAAGCATGCTCCAACCCGGCGCCCTCGAAAACCTATACGGCCAACCCCTCACAAGGGCAGAGGTGGAGGGGGCGCCGGTTTTTGTTCCGGCTTAGCAGCAGTAAAGCTGAATTCAGGCAGATTGCAGTACCAGTGCAGTCTTCGAGCCATAGCCAGAAAGATCGGATGCAGCAGTCGCACAGTCTCGCGTGAGATCCGGCGCAACTGCACTGGCGCCGGCGAATAAAACGGGGTGGAGGGCTAAATTGCCAAAGAAGATCGGTCTGGAACCATCAGCCCTGCAAAGAGCGGCCCAGATTGACCGGATTCATTCCCCTTGATACTGTCCAGATCCCTTGTAGGTGCTCCGCCAACGTGTCGGGCGGGGTGAAACGGGAAGCCGGTGCGCCCAGCCAAGCAACAGGGTCATTCCGGCGCTGCCCCCGCAACGGTGATTGAGTGAAGGCGGCTCACACGCCACTGTGCTGAAAACGCATGGGAAGGCGGTCGCCCAGGGACCATGATCTCTGCTCATCAGCCCGTAGACCGGCCTGCAGGAACGCCATGGGTTGCGGTGGGCAACGACGGGCCGGTGGACTCTCTTCAGCACCTTCCCGCTGCATCTTCCTCCGCCTGCTCCCTGACACCGCGTTCCCTGTGTTTGGCCTAAAGACGTTTCGGTCACACGAAGCCATACCTTTCGCTCAGGAACTGAAATGACAAATTCAGGCCAGCAGCAAGAGATCATCAAGGGCACCACCGCCGCCCCGGAATAGTGGTTCACGCATAGATCATTATCTGGTTTAATGATCCATATATAAAACACATAAGACATAGCATGACTGAACAACACCCCTATTCACGCGCCACCCGCGAAACCATGGCACTCCTGGCCAGTCAGATCCGCCTGTATCGAACCGAGAAGGGCATGACCGCTGGCGAAGTGGCCACCCGTGCCGGCGTATCCAGGGGCCTTGTTCAGCGCATGGAAAAAGGCGACCTCCGTTGCCGCATCGGCGCCGTCCTCGAAGTCGCCCATATCGTCGGGGTTCCGCTTTTCAGCGAGGATCCAACCGAACGGCAACGCCATCTGAAACAGACCGAAGACAAGCTGGACCTGCTCCCGGCACGGGTCCGACCACCCAGAAGGTCGATCGACGATGACTTCTGAGATCCTGCAGGCAACGACCGCGTTTGTCTGGTTCTGGCTTCCGGGCCAAATAGAACCGGTGGTCGCCGGCCGTCTGGATCAGGACGGCAAGCAGCTTGTCTTCACCTATGCCAGAAGCTATCTGGAACGCACCGATGCCATCCCGCTTTTCCCGGAGGAATTGCCCCTGCAGCGCGGCCCGCAACTGCCGCTGTCTGGCCTGATGATGCCGGGTTGCCTCCGGGACGCCGCGCCCGACGCCTGGGGTCGCCGCATCATTATCAACCGTTTTTCAAGTGAGCCTAACGAACTCGGCTACCTGCTAGCCTCCGGTTCGGACCGGATCGGCGCACTGGACTTCCAGTCCTCGGCCACCGAATACGTACCACGGGGTCCACGCAATGCGGCGCTTGAGGAACTCGTGGCTTCGGCGGAAAGGGTCGAGCAAGGGCTTCCTTTTAACCCTGAGCTGGACCAGGCACTGTTTCACGGAACCTCCATTGGCGGCGCACGACCCAAGGCACTGATAGAGGACGGCGATCGCAAGTTCGTTGCCAAGTTCTCATCCTCCACCGACCTCTACAGCATCGTGAAAGCGGAATTCATCGCTATGAGGCTTGCAGCTCAGGCGGGATTGAACGTCGCACCGGTCTCGCTCGTCCAGGCCGCTGGAAAGGACGTGCTTCTGGTGGAGCGCTTTGACCGAACAAGGAGCGAACAAGGCTGGCAACGTCATGCAGTGATCTCGGCACTGACCTTGTTCGAACTCGACGAACTCATGGCCCGCTACGCCAGTTACGAAGACCTGGCCGAGCGTATCCGCCACCGTTTCCATGATCCGGAACCGATGCTGCGCGAACTTTTCTCACGGCTGGTGTTCAACATCCTCACCGGCAACACGGATGACCACGCACGGAATCACGCAGCGTTCTGGAATGGCGAAACCTTCGAACTGACTCCGGCCTACGACATCTGCCCCCAACCCCGAACCGGCAATGAAGCCACCCAGGCCATGCTGATCCGCAACAGCGAGCGCGCAAGTCAGCTGAACCTGTGCCTGAATGTTGCACACCAATACCTGCTCTCCCGGGAAGACGCACTCAACATCATGGAGCACCAGATCCGCGTGATCAGCGAGCATTGGGAAAGCACATGCGAAGAAGCGGCACTGCCGACCGCTGAGCGCACCCGGTTCATGGGACGCCAATTCCTCAATCCATTCATTTTTGAGGGACTCCCCGAAGAGGCCAGCCATCTTCAAACAGCGGCTGAAAGAGGGAAGGGCAGTTAGGCCAGGCTTGAAAACATCAGCCAGTAACCAATTCAAAGCGTGAGGGAGCAGGTCCCCGCTCCCTCACAAAGCACGGAGTTAAACCGATGACCAATCCAGATCAGACGATAAAAGGCACAACAGCGGCAGCGATGATCACAGCACCGGGATCGGGCCACGGCAAATCCATGGTCACCGCCGCTCTGGCACGCCTCCACAAAAACGAAGGCCGCACCGTGCGCGTGTTCAAACACGGGCCCGACTACCTGGACCCCATGGTCCTCGAAAGAGCCTCCGGCAACCCCGTCTACCAGATCCACGGCTGGATGACCGGCATGGACGAAGTCCGCTGGCGCCTCGCCGAAGCCGCCCAGACCGCCGATCTGATCCTGGTCGAAGGCTCCATGGGCCTGTTCGACGGCGACCCCAGCACCGCCGACATGGCCGTCGCCTGCGGCATCCCCGCGCTGCCCGTCATCGGCGCCAACGCCATGGGCCAAACCTTCGGCGCCATCGCCCTCGGCCTCGCCCGCTACCGCGATGATCTGGAAGTGAAGGAAGTCATCGCCAACCGCACCGGCAGCGGCTACCACGCCCACCTGTGCAAGGAGAGCCTCCCGGAAGACATCAGCCTCCTCGGCGCCATCCCAAGAAATGAGTCCTTCGACATCCCCGACCGCCACCTCGGCATCGTCCAGGCCGACGAAATCACCGACCTCGACCAACAACTCGACGCCGCCGCCGACGTCCTCAAAGAAGCCGGCCTCGACCAACTCCCGGCCCAGGTCACCCTGGAAGCCACGGTCCCGGAGCAACCCCCGAAACTGCTCGAAGGCACCACCATCGCCATCGCCCAGGACGCCGCCTTCGCCTTCATCTACCGGGGCAACACCGAACTCCTCGAAGCCATGGGCGCCACCCTAAGGTTCTTCTCCCCCCTCGCGGATCAGGAACTCCCGGACGCCGACGCCCTCTGGCTCCCCGGTGGCTACCCTGAACTCCACGGCCGCGCACTGGCCGCAAACACCGCCATGAAAGCCGCCATCCAGGCCCACCACCAGGCCGGCAAACCCATCTACGCCGAATGCGGCGGCCTCATGGCCTGCACCGAAACCCTGGTGGACCCTGAAGACGGCACCGAACACAGCCTCTACGCCCTCATGCCCGGCCGGGTCTCCATGGCCCCCAAACGCAAAGCCCTGGGCATCCAATCCCTCAACACCGACAATGGCGAACTGAGAGGCCACACCTTCCACCACTCCGAACTCGAAACGGAACTGGAACCGGCCATGAGAACGACCAAGAAAAACGGCAGTGAAGGGGAGCGCGTGTTCAAACAAGGCTCACTGACCGCGAGCTACTTCCACGGCTACTTCCCTTCGGCCCCGAAACTAGTAGCAGCTTTTTTCAAAGCTGGATAAACCCAAACGGTATGAGGGTGGGAGCCGGTAGTCCTGAGCGGGAAACTCGGTCGCCATGGATGGCGACCGCGTAGCGTCCATGGATGGATTTATAGCGGTTCCCGATCAGGACTACCGGCTCCCGCCCTGGCACTGACTCAAAAGGCTAGGAGAGAACACAATGCGAGAGAACGCAAAAGACCCCGAACGCCACGCCAAACGCATGGCCAAAAAGAAACAGGTCATGGAAGAACGCATGGCCAACGCCCAGAAAGACCAGGGCGTGCTACTCGTAACCACCGGCAACGGCAAAGGCAAAAGCTCCTCCGGCTTCGGCATGGCCGCCAGAGCCCTCGGCCACGGCATGAAAGTCGGCATCGTCCAGTTCATCAAAGGCAAAATGCAAACCGGCGAAGAACGCTTCTTCCGCGATCTGCCCAACGTCGACTACCACGTCATGGGCCAGGGCTACACCTGGGACACCCAGGACCGCGAGAAAGACGTCGAAGCTGCCGAAAACGCCTGGAAAGAAGTCCAGCGCATGCTCCAGGACGACAGCTACGGCCTGGTACTGCTCGACGAACTCAACATCGTTCTGCGCAACGAATACCTCGACCTCGACCAGGTCCTGGACGACCTCCAGAACCGCCCCGAGATGCAGCACGTCGTCATCACCGGCCGCAACGCCCCCAAGGAACTCATCGAACTGGCCGACACCGTCACCGACATGCAGATCGTCAAGCACGCCTTCAAAGACCTCGGCGTCCGCGCCCAGAAAGGAGTGGAGCTGTAACATGCAATCGCTGATGGTCATGGGCACCACCTCGGACTCCGGCAAAAGCACCATCGTCGCCGCCCTCTGCCGCTGGCTCCACCGCCAGGGCGTCTCCGTGGCCCCGTTCAAGCCCCAGAACATGGCCCTGAACAGCGCCGTCACCGAAGACGGCGGCGAGATCGGCCGCTCCACCGCCCTCCAGGCCCTGGCCTGCGGCATCGAACCGCACAGCGACATGAACCCCGTGCTCCTCAAACCCCAGACCGACCGTGGCGCCCAGGTCATCCTGAGAGGGCAGGTCTACGGCAACATGGACGCCGTCGACTACCACGGCTTCAAGAAAGAAGCCCGCAAGAGCGTCATGGCCGCCTGGGAAGCGCTCAAGGCCCGCTACGACGTCATCATCGTCGAAGGCGCCGGCAGCCCCGCCGAAATCAACCTGCGCGAAAACGACATCGCCAACATGGGCTTCGCCGAAGCCGCCGACCTGCCCGTACTGCTCGTCGGCGACATCGACCGCGGTGGCGTCTTCGCCCAGCTCGTCGGCACCCTCCAGCTCCTGTCCCAGTCCGAACGCGACCGCGTCACCGGCCTGCTCATCAACCGCTTCCGCGGCGACCCGGCCCTGCTCGAAGACGGCCTCAAATGGCTCGAAGACCACACCGGCAAACCCGTCGTCGGCGTCTTCCCCTACCTCCAGGGCCTCATCCTGGACGCTGAAGACAGCGTCGGCCTCACCGGCACCGAGGCCGACGAAGACGCCCTCAAGGTCGTCATTCCCGCGCTCCCGAGAATGAGCAACCACAACGACTTCGACCCCCTGCGCCTCCACCCCAAGGTGGATCTCCAGTTCATCGGCCCCGACCAACCCAAACCCGGCGCCGACCTCATCATCCTCCCCGGCAGCAAGAGCACCCGGGCCGACCGCGAATGGCTCAAGGCCCAGAGCTGGGATGAACACATCCAGTGGCATCTGCGTTATGGTGGAAAGGTGCTCGGGATCTGTGGGGGATTCCAGATGCTGGGCAAAACCATTGCCGACCCGGACGGCATCGAAGGCGAGCCCGGCGAGACCGAAGGGCTGAATCTACTCGATCTTGAGACGCGGCTGGTCGAAGGGAAGCAGCTCCGGCGGGTGAGCGGGGTGTTTGCGGAAAGCGGGACGCCGATGAGTGGGTATGAGATTCATAACGGGGTGACGACGGGGAGTGCGTTGGAGCGGCCTCTGCTCTCGGTTGAGGGTAGGCCGGATGGGGCAGCGAGTGACGATCAGGCCATAGCCGGCTGTTACATCCACGGACTGTTTGATGAAGCGAAGGCCTGCGACACGCTGCTGTCTTGGGCAGGCATGCCCAACCAGCACGCGGAAGCGGACTACCAGGAGCACCGTTTAGCGGAGTTGGATCGCTTGGCTGAGGCTGTGGAGGAGCATCTTATGACAGAGGCTTTGAGCGCCCAATAGTTTCAAGCGGACTTAGTTATCCAACTCTATAGCAACCAGTTGTTCCTGGTTGCTTAGGTAGAGAGTTGTCCCGTCCCAGCTCTTGAAACTGGAGCGCTTGTCGAGAGTAAAAGCTTCGTCTCCGGTATACTTGAACCTCCCCTGATACCAGAGGCCGCCGTTATGCCCGTAGCGGATCGAACCGGTATAGATGCCATCGTTATCGGTTTCGGAGAGCTCAACGAAGACACCGCCATCCGCGCCGCCCACCCAGATTGCTTCTTCAGAAACCGTATCTGGTTTTTGGGGTGCTTGAGTTGCCTCACCGTTGGATTGGACGTCGCACGCCGCGAGTAGAACTGCCAATAACAGCGCCCAGAATCTCATCTCTGAATCTCCCCGATTCCCTCGATCTTCAGGGTTTGGGTCTCTGGTGAATAGTCCAGATCCCGGTAATCATCCCTGAACTCGCCGATATAGGAATTGGGCCGTGGGTCGACCATCCATGGAGTTTCCTTGCCCGCAGCCTCAACGGCTCGTTTGACGAAGTGGATGCAGCTGTTCGAAGTGACACTGTACGGGGTGCGGTCCGGCTTGCCGTTTTTCTGCTTGCGGGCGTGTAGCTTTTTGTGCACTTTTTCAAAGACGTCTTCAGCTTCGAGAAAAACGCCTTGAATGCGCCCACCCTTGCCGGTGGTTCGTGAGATTTTTCGAAGAGGTGCTACCAGTGATTTCGGGATGACCCCGTTCTGGTTAACCTGTGCATCGGGAAGACGAATCCGACGTACGATACCCCGGTTGGCCGCATCGTAGCGACCGTACTCGTAATATTTCGTGAGACCGTTCCGGCCGTTGATCAGGAGGATGCCTGCATGGCCGAGGTTGGAGAGCTTCCGCCTACTTTTTTCGATCTTGACGTTATCGAACTCGAAATACGGCAGTGCATCAATACTGGCGCTGGGAGTCTCGACGGAAATCTTGTAATCGGGGAATACGATTGGGATGAGCACGTCCTTCATGCCTGTCTACCTTCCTTGGGGTGTCGATCAGTAGCTGAAATTTGTCCGGCGGGCTGACCCTACCAAAAACAAAAGTTGCGAGATTGTTTTCCGATTGACCCTCAATGTCAAGTGGAGCAGGGGGGACTCGGCCCCGATCAACCGAAACCCGGCGCCGACCTCATCATCCTCCCCGGCAGCGAAAGCACCTGAGCCGACCGCGAATGGCTCAAAGCCCAGGGCTGGGACGAACACATCCAGCGGCATCTGCGTTATGGTGGAAAGGAGGTCGGGATCTGTGGGGGATTCCAGATGCAGGGCCGAACCATCGCCGACCCGGACGGCATCGAAGGTGAGCCCGGCGAAACCAAAGGGCTGAACCTGCTGGATCTTGAGACGCGTCTGGTGCAAGGGAACCAGCTGCGGCGGGTGACCGGAGTGTTTGCGGAAAGCGGGACGCCAATGAGTGGGTATGAGATTCATGACGGGGTGACGACCGGGAGTGCGTTGGAGTGGCCGTTGGTGTCACTGGATGGGCAGCCGGATGGGGCGGTTAGCCAGGATCAGGCCATCGCTGGCTGCTACATCCATGGCGTGTTCGATGACGCAAACGCCTGCGACACCCTGCTGATATGGGCCGGCCTACAAAACGATCAAGCAATCACTGATTATCAGCAGCACAGATTGGCAGAGCTGGACCGGCTGGCTGATGCTGTGACGGAGCATGTTAGCGCGGACCTGCTGTAACAGGACTGACGCTATACCGCTGGCACCTCGAGTTCGACCCTACCGTTGTCTGTGCGAAAAAGGGGAATTCAACAGATTCCATAGACCGAACTCCGGCCATCGGCTAGGCTGTTGCTTTGAGGACCAAAAGCGTCACAGGCAGAGGCCCGCAACGATGGTGTTATTCAGAACGCTTGTATATTCAATCGTGCGGAATTCGGTCTAATCTCTGTTATGTAGACCTTGCGTCTTTCTATAGGGGGGTAAATGGCAAAGTACGAACCAAACCAAAGAATAAAATTAGCATATAAATTAGAAGGTTGGTCGTATGAGAGTGGTAGTCAGTCTGAGTTGAAGCGAACTGGCGAAAAGGTTCTGCCTTCTGAATATACGCAGGATATGGAGGGCAAGATATTTTGCCCGGGTTGTTTCACCAATCTGATCCGGGTTCCGAAGGAAACCGACTACTTTTCAAATGGACGCGATGCCTACTTTGCCCATTTGCGGACGTATAAACACGTCAAATGCGATCTCCGAGTAAAGCGCTCTGAAGGCAAAAAATTTGACACTTATGAAGAGGCTCAAAAGGCTATTGATGACGAGAATTTGGTCATCGTATCTGGGTTCTTGCAAGAAAAACCTCAAGGCCAAAAAGATCCCGCTGGAGTTTATGACGAAACCCCTGTTGAGGATATAAATGGCCCTGTATCTAAGGTGCCAATAGCGCGCCACTCTGGTGAGTCATTTTCCTTACCTAGGAGTCTGCGCGGCAGAAGATTTTAGGTCCCGGTTTGAGTCGAGTGGGTCAGTATCCAGCCGGGATTGCTTCC
>NZ_JBXAYL010000008.1:0-172798 GCF_056783195.1 Salicola sp. AFF1 | reverse complement strand
CTATTATATCGCTCAAAGCCTTGTTATTGCAGGCTTTGGGCGCATTTCTGGTCGATTGAAGTAACGGATTCAGGTCACTGTTCTACGGCACTGGCATCCCGGCCTGCCTGCTCATCATCAACAAGGCCAAACCCGCCGAGCGCCGGGGCAAGGTGCTGTTCATCAACGGTGAGCTGGACTGCGAGGAAGGCAAGAACCAGAACAAGCTGCGCCAGCAGGACATCGAGAAGATCGTCGCCACCTTCGATGAGTATACTGAGGTCAAGCGCTACGCCAAGGTGGCCACTCTGGAGGAGATTGCTGAGAACGACTACAACCTCAACATCCGTCGTTACGCCGACACGTCACCGCCCCCAGAGATCTTCGACGTGCGGGCCATCCTGCACGGAGGCATTCCCAAGCGGGAAGTGGAGAGCGAGTACATCCGGGAGGAGATCCTGGGGGATTTCGATGTTTCCCGGGTTTTCGTAGAGCGTGACGCGGATTACTACGACTTCCGGCCAGAGATCGAAACCAAGGAAGCCATCCGGGAAGCGGTAGGTGACGCTGACAGCCCGATCATCGCCCAGCTTGAGCGCTGGTGGGACAAATACCGTGTATCACTGAATGAGCTGGATGATCAGGTGGCTGAGGCGGAAAGCGTGATGAAGGGCCATCTGAAGGAGCTGGGGTATGAGTGAAGCAGTTCCAGAAGGATGGGAGATAAAACGCCTCTGCGACTTGGTGACTTTACAGTACGGTAAATCACCGAAGGAAATCAGCGCCTCCGATGGGCGATACCCAATTATCGGCACCGGCGGTGTCGCCGGTTACACGGATCATTTTCTTCATGAAGGCAATACCACGGTTATTGGCCGAAAGGGCACGATCGATAAACCATCTTATGTTGGGGGCAGGTTCTGGGCTATTGATACGACCTACTATGGTTCTGAATATAAAGGTGCAGATCCAAAGTGGTTTTATTACAGCATCAGTGAGAAAGATCTGACCAAGCATAATGAGGCGAGCGGAGTTCCCAGCCTTGGTCGAGATACTCTCTACGCGATTCCAGTGCTGACCCCGCCAATTCCAGAACAACAGAAGATCGCCACCATCCTCTCGTCTGTCGATGACGCCATCGAAAAGACGCGCGTTCAGATCGACAAGCTGAAAGACCTGAAAACCGGGATGATGCAGGAGTTGCTGACCCAGGGGATTGGGCATACGGAGTTCAAGGATTCGCCGGTGGGGAGAGTTCCAGAAGGCTGGGCGGTTTGTGATTTAGGTGAAGTGCTCAAGGATGTTGTTGATTGTGAGCATAAGACGGCGCCTTATGTAGATAGGTCTAATTATTTGGTAGTGAGAACCACAAATGTTTCCGGAGGTGAGCTGCACTTGAGTGACATAAAGTGCACAACACGGGAAGCCTTCACGGAATGGACAAGACGTGGGGCCCCTGTTCCTGGCGATATTCTATTTACACGTGAAGCGCCTGCTGGTGAATCCTGCATGGTTCCGGAAGGCTTGAATATCTGCATGGGGCAGCGAATGGTACTGTTGAAGCCTGATCAGGAACTAGCTGATCCTGAATTCCTTTCCTTGTTTCTGAGCTCTGATTCCGGGAAGCAGTACATATATAAGCTTTCAGTTGGAACAACCGTTACTCGGATCAATATCGAAGATATCAGGAGTATACCTGTCCCGATCCCCACAGTTACTGAGCAAATAAAAATCAGAGAAGTAGTGTCTTCTATATCCCAGCTGATTGTAGAGAAACGGGAAAAGCTACAAGCAGAGAGTTCATTTAAAAAGGCCCTGATGCAAGACCTTCTCACAGGCAAAGTCAGAGTCAACGTCGACCAAAAGGAGTCTGAGGTTGCCTGACTGAAGGCAATCCCATCGCCATGTTTCAGGATGAAGTCGACAAGGTAGAGAAACCCGCCATAGAGCAACTTCAGAAGTTGGGTTGGCGGTATGTCCCCGGCGTTGAGTTGTCGCCGGAGGGAAGCACTGGTGAGCGCGGGTTTTACCGTGATGTTGTTCTGTCTGGTTCACTGGAATCAGCCCTGCGCCGCCTCAATCCCTGGCTGAGCGACGAGAATCTGCGCAAGGTCATGCGGGAGTTCACCCATCCGAACCATGCCGGATTGATGGAGTACAACCACTCGCTCTACAGCCTGCTGGTGAACTACCTGTCGGTGGATCAGGATCTAGGGAAAGGGCGCAAAGGCCAGACCGTTCGCGTCATCGACTTTGAGAAGCCTGAAAATAACGACTTCGTCTGCACCAGCCAGTTCAAGGTGACTGGTCCTGTCCAGAACATCATTCCGGACATCGTGTGCTTTGTGAATGGCCTGCCGCTGGCGGTGCTGGAGTGCAAATCGCCCTACATTACCGATCCCATGGCCGAAGGCGTGGATCAGCTTCGCCGCTACGCCAATCTGCGCTATCCGGAATCTGAGGAAGGGGCGCCACGGCTGTTCTGGTACAACCAGTTCATGGTGGCGCTAAGTCGGGATCACGCCCGAGTTGGCACCATCAGCGCCCTGGCCTCGCACTACGCCGAATGGAAAGACGCCTACCCCTACACGGATGCCGACATCCAGACACTGCGCCAGGCGCCGCAGCCTTGGGAGCGCAAAGACGCCCAGGAGGCCCCGTCACCGGCGTATCTGGCAAATGCGCGTGAGATTGCAGGGCAGGCTGCGTTGGAGGGCGCTGTCTCCCCTCAGGAGCGCCTTCTGGCGGGCATGTTCAACCGGGGCAGCTTCCTGGATCTCATCCAGAACTTCATCGTCTATGAGCCTATTGAGGGCCGGCTGATCAAGAAGGTGGCCCGCTACCAGCAGTACCGGGCAGTGAATCGGGTGATCGACCGCCTGAGGAATGGCAAGGACCGCAAGGGGAAGTCCGGTGTGGTCTGGCACACCCAGGGTTCGGGCAAGTCGCTGACGATGGTGATGCTGGCGATGAAGATGCGCCGGGATCCAGAGCTGCAGCAGTACAAGATGGTGTTCGTCACGGATCGGTCCCAGCTGGATCGTCAGCTTTCCGATACCTTCCGGGAGGCCCAGGACGAGACCGTCCACAACGCGGATTCCATTGACCGCCTCAAGGGCCTGTTGGCCAGTGATGCCTCCGACATCGTGACGGCCACCGTCCAGAAGTTTCAGGAGGCCGAATCCGAGGCGGATTTCACCAATCTCAACCCCAGTGAGAAGGTGGTGGTGCTCGCCGACGAGGCGCACCGGACCCAGTTTGGCAATCTGGCTGCAACTATCAATGCGGCCCTGCCGAACGCGCCCAAGATCGGTTTCACCGGCACGCCGTTGATGAAGTCCCAAAAGATGAGCGATGCCTTCGGCGGCTACATCGACCGCTACAAGATCGATGAGGCGGTCGAGGACGGCGCCACGGTGCGCATCATCTATGAAGGCCGGGAAGTGCGGACAGATGTGGTGGGCCGGTCGCTGGATGCGCTGTTCGAGGAGTACTTCGGCGACCGGACCGAGGAAGAAAAGGTCGAGATTCGCAAGAAATACGGTGTGGAGCGGGCCGTACGAGAGGCACCGGCTCGCATCCGCTGGGTCTGCCTGGATCTGCTCAAGCATTACCGCGAACGGATCCAGCCGGATGGCTTCAAGGCCATGATCGTGGTGGGCAGCCGTCATGCTGCGACCCTCTTCAAGGACACGCTGGATGAGATGGAGGCGCCTCCCTCGGAGGTGATCATCTCCGGTGACCGTAATGATCCGCCACATCTGGCGAAGTATGCGGACAAGGAGTACCAGAGGCGGGCAATTGAGAACTTCAAGAAACCACTGGACGAAGACCCGACCACCTTCCTGATCGTGAAGGACATGCTGCTGACCGGCTTTGACGCGCCCATCCTTCAGGTGATGTATCTGGATCGGATGCTGAAGGATCACACGCTGATGCAGGCCATCGCTCGGGTGAACCGGACCTACAAGGGCAAGTCCGCTGGTTACATCGTGGATTACTATGGTCTGTCTGATCATCTCACGGCGGCGCTGGATCAGTTCAGTAGTGAGGACGTGGAAGGGGCCTATTACACGCTCAAGGATGAGATTCCAAAGTTGGAGGCGGCGCATACCCGGTTGGCTCAACTGTTCTCGGACGTCGCCGGTGATGAGGTGGATGACTACGTTCATGCGCTCAAGGATGAAGACCTGCGCCAGCAGTTTGAGCTCCAGTACAAGCGCTTTGCCAAGCAGTTGAACGTGGTGCTGCCGGATCCAGCAGCCAAACCGTATGTCCCGTCGCTCAAGTTCTGGGGCAAAGTCCAGAATGCAGCGCGGAACCTGTATCACGATCAGGCGCTCAACATCAGCGATGCGGGTGAAAAGGTACGGGAGTTGGTGGAGGAACACATCATCAGCACCGGCGTGGATCCGCGGATTCCACCCGTGGATCTGATGGATGCCGAGTTCCAGGAATCGGTGAATGAGTTGAAGTCGGATGAATCACGCGCCTCCAAGATCGAGAGCGCGATCCGCCATCATATCACCGTGAACCTGGATGAAGACCCGGAATACTACAAATCCCTGAGCCAGCGCCTGGAGGAGATCATCCAGCAGTCTCATGGCAAGTGGGAGCAGCAGCTCGAATTGCTTCACCAGCTGGTGGGCTCCATCGAATCCGACCGCCACGCGCAAGCCGAGTCACTGGGTCTGAGTGAGACTGAGTTCGCCTTCTACAACATCCTGATGGCCGAAGTGACCCAGCATGCGGGTGAGGCCATGGTTGATGAGGCGGTCCATGATGAGATCCGCCAGGCCACGCGGGAGCTGGTGGCCATGTTCGAGGAAGCTACACAGATCATCGACTTCTTCAGCAAGCCCGAGGAAGTCAAACGCATGAAGAAACAGATCAAGCGCACGGTCCTGGAGTGTTCCTTTGCCGACAAGGCGATCGTGAACACCGTCCAGGATCGGTTCATGGAATTAGCCGAGACGAAATTCGGGAAATGACCACGACCGACAATGGCGAATACCGGGATGCGGGTGGCTTCATTGCCGAGGTCATCCGTTCCAACCGACGTAAGACGGCCGACATTCGGGTAGAGCAGGGTGTTGTGTCCGTCATCGTCCCTCAGGAGCTGTCCGACGAGCGCATCGACCGGCTGCTTGCCGACAAGCGCAGCTGGATCAAAGAGAAGATGCTGGTCCACCGCGAAGCACGACCCGCCAGCACACGTCGGTTTGTCTCTGGGGAGGCCATTCCCTACCTGGGGCGCAACTACCGGCTCAAGGTGATCGACGGCCCCTTCAAGGCACCGAAGCTCGACAAGGGCAAGCTGGTGGTGTCTGTGCCAGGTGGATCCGATACACCTGAGATGGTGCGTAATGCCGTTATTCGCTGGTATCGGCGTCGTGCAGCGGAAAAACTCCCGGCGAAGGTGGGCCGGCTTGCTCCAAGTGTGGGCGTGAGCCCCGGGAAGGTTGAGATCAAGGCGTTCCGCTCACGCTGGGGCAGCTGCACGCCCAAGGGTGATGTGGCGTTCAACTGGCGGATCATGATGGCGCCAAACCGGGTGGTGGATTACGTGGTCGTCCATGAGCTGTGCCATCTCATTTGGCATGACCACTCCTCAGCCTATTGGCGGGAAGTGGCCAGGGTGATGCCGGATTACGCGCAGTGGCGGGATTGGCTGCGAGATATGTCGCATAAGCTGGAGATTTAGGAACTGAAAATGGCAGCTAGGTTTCCTGTTGACACTTTCGCCAACAAAGCCTATCTTTTTGCACAGAATTATGCGCATAATTTTGTTCGAAATTTTGGTTACATATGGGCCTTGGGAGGTCGCTGCAATGACAACTCACGCCATTCTGGCTGAAAAGACGGTTAGCATCAGTGAGCTGCGCAACAAGCCGGCAGACTATTTCACGGCTGAGCCGGTAGCAGTGTTATCGCACAATAAACCAGCCGGGTATGTCATTGGTGCGGAGACCTACGAGGCAATGGTGAACGTGATCCAGCAATACGAAAAAGAGCACGCCGTTGAAGGGCGTTTCCGGCCCACCGCCGAGCGGCTTCGTGAGATCGGTGAGCGTGGAACGCGGGTCACCGAAAACGCGACTGAGGACGATCTGGGGGATTTCGTTGAGTGCCCGTAAGGGTCTTCACCTCCAAACTGATCCGGCAAGCCTTGAGCGAGCAGTAACTTCAAGACCTCAAGGACGATTTCAAAGACTACAAGTCCGGCAATTGGATTCCCAAGACGTTCGGGCGTGATGCGTTATACGACCATCCCCATACTTACCCTCTGGCCAGACAGGAAGAAATCCAGCATATTCACCTGGCTGATTCCTCGTACTGGCCGGTTTGCGCGCTTCAATTCCGGCGCACCAGCGATGAGCACTTGGTTTACTGCCAGGGGATCCGCGACGAGAACTGCTACTTGCTGATCCAGGTTCTAAGACCCGACGCCCATAACAAGGCACGCAATAACAACGTGATGCACATGATCGCCACCGAAGCCGGCCGGTTCAGGGACCAGTTTTAGATGCACCATTTACTTGTATGGGGTGTACCCGATCGCCTTGGTCAGGCTTGGGCGAGGCAGGTTGATGACCTGGTAGCCTGAGCTCTACTTTTGAAGCCCTCAAAAAATGGTGGGATTACCGACCGGCTGAGAAAGCCTGGTCCTGCGTGTCCTACAGGCTTCAAGTCTGGTTCAAATAGAATGGCAAGGTTATACTTTCGCCTGTTCGATCTGCACCAGTACAGTGACACCCTCATTGAACATGCTGTACCTGCTCAGACCAGCGCCTGATTAAAATTCCAGCAGCTATATCCGTGTATACCAGCGTGTATTTCGGCTGCCCAAAAGCAATATAAGCACCTGATTTGTATTTCGAGTAAGAGGTACAAGCAGGGCCTGTAACCGGAGAATCTTTCGCCCATGACGGACAACACCGACGCAACACCATCCCAGGACGAGAACCGGTTGATCGCCGAGCGCCGCGAGAAGCTGCAGAGCCGGCGCGATGCCAGTGACAACCCCTTTCCCAATGACTTTGAGCGTGACAGCACTGCCGCGGAGCTGCAGGCGCGTTACGGCGATTACAGCAAGGAAGAACTGGCTGAGCTGAACATGAAAGTGGCGGTGGCCGGGCGCCTGATGCTGGATCGCAAGCCATTTTCCGTGATCCAGGACATGAGTGGCCATATCCAGATCTACAGCACCAAGGCGGTGCAGAAGGAGATCAAGGACTGGGACGTGGGTGACATTGTGGGTGTGAGGGGGACGCTCTCAAAATCCGGCAAGGGTGACCTGTACGTGGTCATGGAGGAGTACCAGCTGCTGACCAAGTCGCTGCGGCCCCTGCCCGAGAAGCACAAGGGGCTGGTGGATCCGGAGCAGCGTTACCGCCGGCGTTACGTGGACCTCATCATGAACGAGGACACGCGCAACACCTTTAAGGTACGCTCAAAGGTCATCAACCAGATGCGCCACTACCTCACCAGCCGCGACTTCATCGAGGCGGAAACGCCCATGTTGCAGGTGATCCCCGGTGGTGCCACGGCCCGGCCTTTCATTACCCACCACAATGCGCTGGATATTGACATGTACCTGCGCGTGGCGCCGGAGCTCTATCTCAAGCGCCTGGTGGTAGGTGGTTTCGAGAAGGTGTTCGAGATCAACCGCAACTTCCGTAATGAAGGATTGTCAACCCGGCACAACCCCGAGTTCACCATGCTCGAGTTCTACCAGGCCTACGCGGACTACAACCACCTGATGGAGCTCACCGAGAACCTGCTGCGCGAGGTGGCCGAGACTGTGTTCGGTGAGGCACGCTTCAGCAACGGCGTGCGGGATGGCAATGGTGAGGTCGTGGACCACGTCACCTATGACTTCTCGGGCCCGTTCCGGCGCCTGAGCGTGATGGAGGCCATCCTGGAACATAATCCGGAGCTGACCGAAGCGCAGCTGTCGGATCGCGAGCAGGCGGCGAAGGCGGCCGCCGAGCTCGGCATCAATGTGAAAGAGGGCTGGGGGCTGGGCCGTATCCAGGCCGAGATCTTCGAGGAAACCGCCGAGCACCGGCTGACCCAGCCCACTTTCATTACGCGGTATCCCACCGAGGTGTCGCCACTGGCACGGCGCTGCGACGATGATCCGAGCGTGACCGAGCGTTTTGAGCTGTTCGTGGGCGGTCGGGAGATTGCTAACGGCTTCTCCGAGCTCAACGATGCCGAGGACCAGGCGGAACGCTTCCGGGAGCAGGCACAGGAGAAGGCCGAAGGCGATGATGAGGCCATGTTCTATGACGAGGACTTCATTACTGCGCTGGAGTACGGCCTGCCGCCTACGGCAGGGGAGGGCATCGGGATTGACCGGCTGCTGATGCTGTTGACGGATTCTCCTTCGATCCGGGATGTGATCCTGTTCCCGGCTATGCGACCCGAAAGGGGGTAAGGATGCATCCGGCCACGGAAGCGCTGCTGTCGCACCTGAAACCGGGTACCGGCTGGCGGGAACGCCTCGAGGGGGAATTTAGCCAGCCCTACATGGAGCAACTCGGCGCCTTTCTGGCCAGTGAGGAGGAGGCCGGGAAGACGCTGTTCCCGCGGGCCAACCTCTGCTTCAATGCGTTGAACACCACGCCCTTTGATCGTACCTCGGTAGTCATCCTTGGGCAGGATCCCTATCACGGCCCCGGTCAGGCCCATGGTCTGTGCTTCAGTGTGCGGCCTGGTGTTGCAGTGCCGCCCTCCCTGGTCAATATTTTCAAGGAGCTGAATCAGGATCTGGGCCTGCCCATTCCGGATCATGGCTGCCTGCAGCCCTGGGCGGAACAGGGCGTGCTGCTTCTGAACAGTGTACTGACCGTGGCGCAGGGTAATGCGGGTGCCCATCGCGGCCAGGGGTGGGAGACCTTCACGGACCGCGTCATCGGCCACCTCAACGAAGAGCGCGAAGGGGTGGTCTTTCTGTTGTGGGGCAGTTATGCCCAGAAGAAGGGAGGCTTTATCGACCGCAATCGGCACCTGGTTCTCGAAGGGCCCCATCCCTCGCCGCTATCCGCTCACCGTGGCTTTTTCGGGCAGCACTGGTTCTCGCGTACCAATGAATGGCTGGTGCAGCAGGGATTGCCGGAAGTGGATTGGGGGCTGCCCGACCGCGCAACACTGGAAGCGCGCTATCGCGGTTCGGGAGATACCCAGAAGGCGGGCGCCTGAGTCAGCTCTGGAGCAGGGCCATGGCGGCTTCCATCTGTTCGCCCAGGTCCTCGTCGTCTTCCATGCTGGATTCTGGATCCAGGCCCAGCCGCTGGAAGGCGGTCACTTCGCTCCAGTCCATTTCGGTGTGGGGGTGACCCGACCCTGACAGGGCCTGCAGACTTGCCACCATCACCACATCCGCGTAATCCGCTTCCGGTACCTGCCTGCTGAAGTTGACATGTTCAGAAGGCACATGGTGCAGCTCCAGGGGAAAATCCCAGGCTTTGAGAATGCGGTCGCCGATGACTGGATGCAGTTCGTCGAGCAGGTTATCCAGCATGGCGTTGTTGATCTGGATATCATGGTCTTCAACGAATTTCAGAACGGGCAGGGCCCCGATCTGGCAGACCAGCCCCGCCAGCGTCGCCTGTTCGGGCTTGAGCCTGGTGTAGTGCTGGGCCAGAACCTGGGCAATACCGGCAATCTCGGTGCTGCGCTGCCAGATGGTGCGCAGACGCCGGTCGATCATATCCGATGTGGCCTGGAACATCTGCTCCATGGCCAGGCCCATGGCAAGGCTGCTGGTATAGTCCATACCGAGCCGGCTGACCGCCATGTTCAGGGTGGTGATTTCGCGTGAGCCACGGAAAAGGGGGCTGTTCACCACCTTGATGATGCGCGCGGACATGGCCGCATCGTCGCTGATCGTCTTAACCATGTCTGGAATGGCGGAGTCTTCGGACTCCGCGATGTCACGGACCTTCAGCGCCACCTCGGGCAGGGTTGGCAGCGTCAGCTGGTCCTGATCGATGGCTGTGAGCAGTTGGTCGCGGATGCGGTTGCCCAGTTCCGTCATAACCTTGAAGGTCTCCAAGTCGTTCGTAATACTGCCCTATTTATAGCAGACCTGACACAGCATGCCGTTATATTTTGTCACTGCTTCTGGTGCTCCGGCATGCTGTAGCCCAGTGGCTGCAGGGCCAGCCGAGCGCCGGGCTGGTCGGCGAGGGAAACGGTGGCGTCCAGGGCGCTGTGTTTGAGAACCCCGAGTAGTTGGACGTTGCCGTCGTCGGTTGCAATGCTGTCGGTAACCTCGCCCAGACCATTGCCGTCGGCATCCACCAGCCGGTCTCCGGGCTGGGGCAGTGTATCGGTGAAACGGGCTTCCAGGCGGAACAGGCTTTTCTTGAGCTGTCCCAGGTGGTGCATCCGGGCGATGATCTCCTGGCCGGTATAGCAGCCTTTGGTAAAGCTCACGCCGTCATAGGCCTGAAGATTGAGGTTCAGCGGCACATAGGCTTCGGAGGTGGTGTCGTTCAGCAGGGTCAGGCCACTCGTGATCTCGGAGAGTTGCCAGGTTGCACTGTCTTGGTCCGGTTGCGGGGCCGGTTCCGTGGCAGCGTTCCACCAGAGTTCGAAACGCGGGCGCCCGTCGGGCAGAGGGACGGTCCGGACCAGGATACTATTGCCGGCAGCGACCGCGTCGTTGACCTCTTCCGGCAATGATGGCGCCATCGCGCCGGCGCGCTCTTCCCCGATGAGACCGAACAGCTGCCACTCATCCGCCGTTTTCAGCTCGGCCTTGAAGAACGCCAGGTATTTGCTCAGCTGTTGATTGATGCGGTCGCTGAGGGTTTCCGGGAAACGGACGAGGACCCGTTCGGGCGACAGGCGAACCAGCCGGAACAGGGCATAAGCGCGGCCCTTTGGGGTACAGGCCGCGCCAGGCAGGCTGTGTTCCAGGGTCAGCTCTTCAATGTCGCAGGTTACCTGGCCCTGGAGGAAGCGATCCACATCCGGCCCTTCGAGGAGCATCAGCCGATGGGCATTGACCGGCGCGGTCATGGCATCGGGCAGCATGGCGGGGGCCGTTGTGTTCGTCTGGGTCATTCTGTGTCTCCGTGAAACCGGTTCATGGGGCACGTATCGTCCGTGCGGGCGGGCCCCAGCCGGAGCCAGCCCGTCAGCCTACGTAGTTGTTGCGGATCAGTATTACGGATACCCGGGATCGTGCTCAACAGCAAGGGCTGGGCGGAGCCGTAACCATGGCCTTTAAGATGCAGCCACAGGAAACGGTGGGCGATGCGCGATCCCGGGCTGATGTGGAGCCGGTGTTGGTGGCCGTTACGCAGGATGGCCTGTAGTCCCTCCGGACTGGCGAGGAGCTGGACCGGGCTGTTGCGGGCACGCAGCAACTGGCGCCGGAAGGCTGTAACGCCGCCCGCCGTGCACACCAGCACAATGCTCGCTGGAACCGCGAAAGGCAGTGCCTCAAGCTGCAGCACAACAGCGGCGGGCAGGAGCCATGGGGTCGCGGCCAGAAGGCCCAACCCGGGCGAAGGCTTCAGGGGAATCTCAATCCGGCTGAACCCGCTGGAGGATGAGGTCGACGATGCGGGCAAGATCGGGGTCCTCCGGCCGGTTGCGCTGCATGAACCATGCAAAGAGGTCGTTGTCCTCGCAGTCGATCAGGCTCCGGTAACGGGCCCGGTCGGCTTCGGAGAGTGAGGGGTAGGCCTCCTTCACGAAGGGGACCAGCAGCAGGTCAAGTTCCAGCATGCCCCTGCGGCTGTGCCAGATAAGGCGCTTGTATTCGCGGTCATCGGTCATGGGGTCAGTGGTTTCCATCAGGGTTCAGGCATCAGATCGCATGTAGCTGGTTGGCACCAGTATCGTATCTTTGGGGTCCGCGGCGGTGGTTGGGTAATCCAGGTTGTAATGAAGACCCCGGCTTTCACGGCGCTGCAGCGCCGAGCAGATGATCAGGTCGGCCACTGTCACCAGGTTACGCAATTCCAGCAGGTCATTGCTGACCCGGTAATTGCTGTAGAACTCGCGGATCTCGCTGTGGAGCATGTCAACACGGTGCTTGGCCCGCTGCAGGCGTTTGGTGGTGCGCACAATGCCCACATAGTCCCACATGAAGTGGCGCAGTTCATCCCAGTTGTGGGCAATGACCACATCCTCGTCCGAATCCCTTACCCGGGATTCGTCCCACTCGGGGACTTCGGGGGGCTCTGGAACGTGCGGGCTCTGCTGGTTGATGTCCCGGGCTGCCTCCCGACCGTAAACCAGGCATTCCAGCAGGGAATTGCTGGCCATGCGGTTGGCACCGTGCAGGCCTGTGAAGGACGTTTCGCCGACCGCGTAGAGTTGGTTTACGTCGGAACGGGCACGTTCATCCACCATGATGCCGCCACAGGTATAGTGGGCCGCGGGCACGATTGGAATCGGGTCCCGGGTAATGTCGATTCCGAAGTCGCGGCAGCTGGCGGCGATGGTTGGAAAGTGTTCTTCAATGAATTCCGCTGGCCGGTGACTGATGTCGAGATAGAGGCAGTCCGCGCCCAGGCGTTTCATTTCATGGTCGATGGCCCGAGCAACAATATCCCGTGGTGCCAGCTCCGCGCGTTCATCAAAGCGTTCCATGAAGCGGCTGCCGTCCGGCAACAGGAGCTTGCCCCCTTCCCCACGTACGGCCTCGCTGATCAGGAAGGACTTCGCTTGTGGGTGATACAGGCAGGTGGGATGGAATTGGTTGAACTCCATGTTGGCGACCCGGCAGCCCGCGCGCCAGGCGATGGCAATGCCGTCGCCGGTGGCGCCGTCCGGGTTGCTGGTGTAAAGGTAGGCCTTGCTGGCGCCACCCGTGGCCAGAACCAGGAAGCGCGCCCGGAACAGCTCCACCTCCTGGGTGTCGTGATTGAAGACGTAGGCGCCTACGCAACGGTTTCCGGGCAGAAAGAGCTTGCGATGGGTTACCAGGTCAACTGCCACCCGGTTCTCGAAGATCGTGATGTTGTCCTTCTGGCGGGCGCGCTCACACAGGGCCTGGGAAACGGCCTGTCCAGTGGCATCCGCGGCATGGATGATGCGACGGTGGCTGTGGCCGCCTTCACGGGTCAGGTGGAAGTGGCTGCCGTCGGCGCGGGTGAACTGAACGCCCTGCTCAATCAGCCAGTCGATGCTTTCGCGGGCCTGGGAGACGGTTTGCCGGACCGTATCTTCGTGGCACAGGCCCGCGCCCGCCGTCAGCGTATCGGCGGTGTGCGCCTCTTCGCTGTCGCTGTCATCAAGAACCGCGGCGATGCCACCCTGGGCCCACTGGGTGGAGCCACTATCGAGCCGCGTCTTGCTCAGGACCGCAACGTTCAAGTGGGAATCCAGGGTCAGGGCCGTGGTCAGGCCGGCGGCGCCACTGCCCACAATGACAACGTCGTATTGGTGGAATGCATGCATAGGGAATATTGAACTAAAGTTTGCTTCCGGTGTCACTCTTTACGTGCGCCACCTGCCGGGAGATGATCAAGCTCATGACGCTGAACGAGGAATCAGTGATGGCATCGCATGAGGAGCGCGAAGGGGAGGTGGTGCAGTGCAACGGGTCCCGGGCCAGAGTTCGTGTGGCGCCGGTGACCGGGTGTCCGCGCTGTGCTGCCGGTGAAGGGTGTGGCCAGGGGTTGCTGGAGGCGATGCGCAGCGATCCCCGTCCGGTGACGTTCTGGGTGACTGTTCCGGACGATGAGCAGGTATCGCCGGGGGACCGGGTCATGCTCCGTTTGACGTCTTCCGCGCTGGTGGCGGGGGCGTCGCTGGTATACTTGGTACCGCTTTTGGGGCTGGTTCTGGGTGCGTTTGTGGGGGAAGCCCTGACTGGTGCCGGTGAGGGCGCGACCACGGCCGTTGGAGTTGCCGGCCTTGCTGGTGGGTTGATGGCGGCGCGGTACTGGCTCCGGCATAGGCATTACGGTAAGCGGTTCGAGCCGGTCTTTGTGAGAAGGGTTCGTTTTTCTGACGTACCGTTCACTTGAAAACCCCGCCGCTGAGGTCAATATCATGAAGGGGTTAGGCAAGGGCCCGCGTGGCGTTGCGGGCGCCTGTGTATTCAAACCGAACGGGAGATCCCAATGTTGAGGATGTCACAGCGATTCACGCCTCTGTTTGCGCTGCTTTTTCTGCTTGTGAGTACCTGTGTGCCCGCGCAGCAGAGCGGCGGGAAGCTGCCGGATTTCACCGGCGTGGTTGAGGATAATGCGAATGTCGTGGTCAACATCAGCACTACGTCTACCTCGTCCCGGGGGGCCACACCTTTCGGGGGCCGGATGGAGCAGCTCCCGGAGTTCTTCCAGAAATTCTTTGAGAAACGGTTCCATGGCCAGATGCCGCCGCGCCAGCGCGAGCATCAATCGATGGGGTCTGGCTTCATTGTGTCGTCTGATGGCTACATTCTGACGAATAACCATGTGGTTAAAGACGCCGATGAAATCATCGTTCGAATGAATGACCGGAGCGAAATGGAAGCGGAAGTAGTGGGTGCCGATGCCCGCTCCGATATTGCCGTGCTCAAGGTGGATGCCGAAGGGTTGCCCACGGCCAAGATCGGCAGCTCCTCGGATCTTTCCGTGGGGGAGTGGGTCTTTGCCATCGGCTCGCCGTTCGGCTTCGATTACACCGTCACCTCCGGGATCGTGAGCGCCAAGGGCCGTTCCCTGCCGCGTGATAACTACATTCCCTTCATCCAGAGTGATGTGGCCATCAATCCCGGTAATTCGGGTGGGCCCTTGTTCAACATGAAGGGGGAGGTCATTGGCGTGAACTCCCAGATCTACACCCGTTCCGGTGGCTTCATGGGCGTTTCCTTTGCGATTCCCATGGATGTCGCCATGGATGTCTTTGATCAGCTGCGCGACAAGGGTCATGTAACCCGGGGTTGGCTGGGTGTCATGATCCAGGAGGTGAATCGGGATCTGGCGGAGACTTTCGGTCTTGATCGCCCCTATGGCGCCCTGGTGGCGGATGTGGTCCCGGATTCCCCGGCCGCGGAAGCGGGCCTTCAGCAGGGGGACGTCATCCTTGAATTCAATGGTGAGGAAATTACCCGTTCCTCGGATCTGCCGCCCAAGGTGGGACGGACGGATGTCGGTAGCGAGGCCGATCTGACGGTGCTGCGTAATGGCGAGCGCATGACGGTCACCTTTACGGTGGGCAAGCTGCCTGAAGACAGTAAACAGGCACGGCAGTCGGCCGCGACGCCGGATAGCGGCACCCGTCTGGGGCTGCGCGTTGAGCCGTTGCCGGAGCAGCTGGCACAGAAGTGGGAACTCGATGGTGGCGTTCTGGTGGCCGAAGTCGGCCGGGGGCCGGCGCGCCAGGCTGGCATCCGTCGCAATGACGTGATCCGCAAGGTCGGTAACCAGGGCGTGACCAGTGTTGACGAGTTCCGGGAGGCGGTTGCGTCACTGCCGGCGGGTGAGCCGGTTGCGGTTACCCTGATCCGCCAGGGTAATCCTCGGATCGTGGCGCTGCGCCTGCCCGAATGATCCGTCCTTCCGGGGCGGCCCGGCTCGCGGCGGTAAGTCCGCCTCGCGCCGGGTCAGCCATAGCCTTTCCCTCACGTGTCCGGTAAAATCCGCCCGGTCAAGGCCGTCGCCGCAATGGCGGTTACGGGAAACCGGATTCTGGAGTGTCAGTGAGCGATCTCAGCCACATACGCAACTTTTCGATCATTGCCCATATCGACCACGGGAAGTCCACGCTCGCGGACCGCTTCATTCAGGTCTGTGAAGGGCTCACCGACCGGGAAATGGCGGAGCAGGTCCTGGATTCCATGGACCTGGAGCGTGAGCGGGGGATCACCATCAAGGCCCAGAGCGTGACGCTCAAATACCGGGCTCAGGATGGTAACGTCTATGAACTCAACTTTATCGACACCCCGGGGCATGTGGATTTCTCCTATGAGGTGTCCCGGTCTCTGAAGGCCTGTGAAGGCGCGCTGCTGGTGGTGGATGCCGGGCAGGGCGTGGAGGCCCAGTCAGTCGCCAACTGTTATACCGCCATGGATCAGGATCTTGAAGTCATCCCGATCCTGAACAAGATCGACCTGCCGCAGGCGGATCCCGAGAAGGTCATGTCCGAGATCGAGGACGTGATCGGGATTGATGCCAGTGATGCGGTGCCATGCAGCGCGAAGAACGGCACTGGCGTCGAGGACGTTCTGGAGGCATTGATCCATCGTGTCCCGCCCCCCGAAGGCGAGGTGGATGAGGCACTGCAGGCGCTGATCATCGACTCCTGGTTTGATAACTACCAGGGCGTGGTTTCGCTGGTGCGGGTCATGCACGGCAGTGTGCGCAAGGGCGACAAGATTCATGTCAAATCCACCGGCAAGGCCCATGCGGTGGACAAGGTGGGCTATTTCAACCCCAAGCCGACCACGGTCCCCGAACTCAAGGCCGGGGAGGTGGGCTTCATCATTTCCGGCATCAAGGACATCAAGGGCGCGCCCGTGGGTGACACCATGACCCACGCCAGCACCCCTGATGTGGCCCAGCTGGAAGGGTTCCAGAACGTCAAGCCGCAGGTGTACGCGGGCATCTTCCCGGTTTCCTCGGACGACTACAATGCCTTCCGGGATGCCCTGGAGAAGCTGACCCTCAACGATGCGTCGCTGTTTTTCGAGCCGGAGAGCTCCGACGCGCTTGGCTTTGGCTTCCGTTGCGGTTTCCTGGGCATGCTTCACATGGAGATCATCCAGGAACGGGTGGAGCGCGAATACGGCATCGACCTGATTACCACGGCGCCCACTGTGGTCTATGAGGTGGTTATGCTCGATGGAAGCATTGAGTACATCGAGAATCCTTCGCGTCTGCCGGATGCCGGCGAGATGGAAGAAATCCGTGAGCCCATTGTGGAGGCCAATATCCTGGTGCCGCAGGAGTTTCTGGGGAACGTGATTGCGCTGTGCGAGGAGCGCCGTGGGCACCAGACGAACATGAACTTCCTGGCCACCCAGGTTCAGGTTGTTTATGAGCTGCCCATGAGCGAGGTGGTTCTGGATTTCTTCGACCGTCTCAAGAGTGCCACCCGGGGCTATGCGTCCCTGGACTACCAGTTCCAGCGCTTTCAGGCGGCCAACCTGGCGCGGTTGGACATGATCATCAATGGCGACCGGGTGGACTCGCTGGCCATCGTGGTGCACCGGGATCAGGCACACAGCAAGGGCCGGGCTCTCGCCGAAAAGATGAAGGAACTGATTCCGCGGCAGATGTTCGATATCGCCGTTCAGGCTGCCATTGGCAATCACATCGTGGCGCGCCAGACCGTGAAGGCGTTGCGCAAGAATGTGACTGCCAAGTGCTACGGCGGCGATGCCAGTCGTAAGAAGAAGCTGCTGCAGAAGCAGAAGGAAGGCAAGAAGCGCATGAAACAGGTTGGAAGTGTGGAGGTCCCCCAGGAGGCCTTCCTGGCCGTTCTCAGGGTGGATGACGAGTAGCCATGCCCATGAACATCAACTTCCCGCTGGTACTGGTCGTACTGACCTCCGCGACAGGCGTTATCTGGCTGATTGATGCCTATCTTTTCCGGCCCCGCAGGCAGGCGCGCTACACCCAGAAAGGGGCCCGGAAAAGCGCCGAGGGGGCGGCTGATGCGGCGGATCCGGACCAGCCCTGGCTCGCCGAGGTCAGTCGGTCCTTCTTCCCGATCCTGCTGGTGGTGCTGGTGCTGCGCTCATTTCTGGTGGAGCCGTTCCAGATTCCGTCCGGTTCCATGCTGCCAACGCTGGAAGTGGGGGATTTCATCCTGGTGAACAAGTTCACCTATGGGCTGAGGGTGCCGGTGGCGCACTGGGAGCTGCTGGACCTTGGTGATCCAAAGCGGGGCGACATCATGGTTTTTCATTACCCAGAGGAGCCCTCGGTGAACTACATCAAGCGGGTTGTTGGCCTGCCCGGGGACCGCATCGCCTATGAAGGGAAGCAGCTCTATGTGAATGGCGAGCCGGTATCCTCCACTTTTGTGGCAGGCCTGCGCGAACAGGAACTCCACCGTGAACAGCTGGGCAGGCACCAATTCCGTACCCTGTACGCCCAGCGCCCGACCGATCCAAAGGCGGAAGGTGAATGGACAGTGCCCGAGGGGCACTATTTTGTGATGGGCGACAACCGGGACAACAGTCGCGACAGCCGGTATTGGGGCATGGTGCCCGATCGCTATGTGGTGGGTAAGGCGTTTGCGATCTGGATGCACTGGGAGTCGCTGACGAGCCTGCCTACTTTCAACCGTGTCGGCTGGGTTCACTAACAGCGGAGATTACTGATGCAACACGTACTCAGACGTCAGAATGGTTTTTCAATGCTCTCGATGGCGCTGTTCATCCTGATCGGTGCCTTCCTTCTTAACGTGCTCTTTCGCGTGGTACCGGCGTACATTGACGATTACATGCTCGGTCGGATCATTGGATCCCTGGAAGAGACCGAGTCCCATCGCGATATGGAGGACCTACGTGACGTGCGCGAGTATCTGCGTAAACGTCTCCAGATGGAAAACATTGAGGCGGTCAGTGTGAGTGACATGAAGATGGAGCTCGACGATGGTCGGCTGTACCTGGAATTCTCCTATGAGGTGCGCTCCGGGTTCATTGGTAACATTGATACCGTCGTCCAATTCGACCATCAGCATGAACTGAGGATGCCGTGACCGAGCAGGAACGTCTCGACCAGCTCCAGAAGCGCCTGGGCTACCGCTTCAGTGACGTGGAACATCTCCGGCTGGCGCTCACCCACCGCAGCTATGGCGGCAACAACAATGAGCGCCTTGAATTCCTGGGCGACTCGATTCTGAACATGGTGATGGCGCAGTACCTGTTCCATCGCTTCCCGGAAGCCCGGGAAGGCCAGCTCAGTCGGCTGCGGGCTCGGCTGGTGCGCGGAGCAACCCTGGCCGAGATCGCCCTTGAGTTCGAGCTGGGGGACTGCCTCCGGCTGGGCTCTGGTGAACTCAAGAGTGGGGGGTTCCGGCGTGAGTCGATACTGGCGGACGCCGTCGAGTCCATTGTGGGCGCCATCTATCTGGATTCGGGCCTGGAACAGGCCCGTGAACGCCTTCTGGCCTGGTTTGGTCCCCGGCTGGACCGGCTCAGCCTGCAGGATACCCAGAAGGATCCCAAGACCCGCCTGCAGGAATTCCTCCAGTCCCGGCGTCAGGCGCTTCCCAACTACGAGGTGGAAACAGTGCGGGGTGAAGCGCACCAGCAGACGTTCTATGTGAACTGCAATGTGCCCGTGCTGCAGACAGCCACGCGTGGGCAGGGCGGCAGCCGGCGGGCCGCGGAACAGGATGCGGCGCGACTGGCCCTGGAACAGCTTGAGCAGGAGGGGGAGCCCCATGGCGGATGAGCCGGTCAGTCGCAGTGGTTTCATCGGGCTTCTGGGGCGCCCCAATGTGGGCAAGTCCACACTGATGAATCACCTGTTGGGTCAGAAACTCAGCATTACGTCGCGCAAGCCCCAGACCACCCGCTACCAGCTCCTGGGTATCCATACGGTGGAACAGGATCAGATGGTGTTTGTGGACACGCCGGGCCTGCATACCGAGGAGCCCAGGGTCCTGAACCGGTACATGAACCGTGAGGCAACCACCGCCCTTAGGGACGTGGACATGGTGGTTTTCGTGGTTGATCAGGATCTGTGGAACGAGGGCGATGCCAATGTGCTGGCGCGTTTCTCGCATCTCGAGTGCCCGGTTCTGGCGGTGATCAACAAAGTGGATCAGATGGCGGATCCGGATCAGTTACTGCCGCATATTGACTGGCTCAGCCAACAGTACCCGTTCACCGAGATCGTGCCTGTGTCGGCGTTGCGCTCGCGTAACCTGGATCGCCTTGAAAGCACCATCCGGAGCCACCTTCCTGAAGGACCCCATCCTTTTGATGAGGACGACCTGACCAACCGGAGCTCACGCTTCCTGGTGGCGGAAATGATCCGCGAAAAGATCACGCGCCAGCTTGGTGCTGAGCTGCCCTATACCATGGCGGTCGAGATTGAAACCTTTGAGCAGGAAGGCGGCGTCCTCCATATCAATGGTCTCATCCTGGTGGAACGCCAGGGCCAGAAAAAGATCGTCATCGGTGATAAGGGCAGCCGGCTGCGCCAGATTGGCCAGGAGGCGCGGCTGGATATGGAAAGCCTCTTTGAATCCAAGGTGATGCTGAACCTATGGGTTAAGGTCCGAAAAGGCTGGGCCGATGACGAGCGTGCCCTGCGCTCCCTGGGCTATGGGGATCAGAGGCGCTGAGCCGTGACGGCTCGCGGCCAGCAGCTGGATCCGGCCTTTGTGCTGCATCGCCGGCCTTACGGGGAGACGAGCCTGATCGTCAACCTGTTCACCCTTGGTCATGGTCATTTCAGCGTTGTCGCGCGCGGCGCGGCCCGCCCACGGAGCCAGTGGCAGGCGGAACTCCAGCCCTTTCGGCCCCTCAGGGTCTCCTGGTCCGGCCGCCACTCGCTCAAGACCCTGCGGCATGCCGAAGCCACGGCCCCTGCACTGGCGTTGGGCGGCAATCATCTCTATTGTGGCTTCTACGTGAACGAACTGCTGCTGCGCCTGCTGACAGAGGCGGATCCGGCACCCGATCTTTTTGGGGCCTACCTGGATACTCTGGAGCGACTTGCCAGTGCTCCCCCGGCAGTGGAGCCTGTACTACGGCGGTTTGAGTACCGGCTTGCAAGCGAATTGGGCTATGGCATCAGTTGGGACAGGACCGGGGATACCGGCGAGCCTGTCCAGACCGGTGGGACCTATGCGTTCCATCCGGCCCAGGGCGTTCTGTCGGAGCGCCTGGGCCCCATAGGGGGTATCGCGGGCGAGCACCTGTTGGCGCTGGCCGCTGATGAGCTGGACAATCAGGCGGTGCTGCGACTGGCCAAGCGGCTGATGCGCAGCCTGATGGATCATCTGTTACAGGGGCGGCCATTGCACAGCCGTCGTCTTTTCGAACGTCAGGGGAGGTCAGAATGAATCACCAGCCGCACCGTGTCCTGCTCGGTGTCAACGTTGACCACGTCGCAACCCTCCGGGAAGCCCGCGGGACACGCTATCCGGATCCCGTCCAGGCGGCACTGCTGGCGGAAGAGGCCGGAGCCGATGGCATTACGGTTCATCCTCGGGAGGACCGGCGCCATATCCAGGATCGGGATGTACGCATCCTGAAAGAGACCCTGACCACCCGGATGAATCTGGAGATGGCCGTTACCGACGCCATGCTGGATTTTGCCGAGGGGATCCAGCCCGAGCACTGCTGTTTCGTGCCTGAGAAGCGTGAGGAGCTGACGACCGAGGGAGGGCTGGACGTGGCAGGCCAGACGGGGCGCGTTAAGGCGGCCTGTGAACGCATGGCGGCAATGGGGACCGAGGTTTCGCTGTTCATTGATGCCGACGCGGATCAGATCCGGGCCGCAGCGGACTGTGGCGCACCGGCAGTGGAACTGCATACCGGGGAATATGCCCTGGCGACCACACCTGAAGCTGGCGAGCGGGAACTGGTTCGGTTGCGGGAATGCGTGGATTTGGCCCGGCAGCAGGGACTGGTGGTTAATGGTGGCCATGGTCTGCACTACCACAACACGGCGGCAATCGCGGCGATGGCGGGCATCAATGAACTGAACATTGGCCATGCCATCATGGCACGGGCCCTGATGACGGGCATGAAGGAAGCGGTCCGGGATATGCGGGCGTTGATGGATCAGGCCTCAGGCGTTGGCCTCCTGTAAGAGCTCATGCCAGTCGGTTTGTTCACACCAGTGCATCAGCCGATCCATGGCTGCCACCAAGCGTTCCACGGCTGCGTCAATTCCTTCTGAACCGTTCTTGAGGCGGGTTTCAAGATCCGCCGCACAGTCACCCAGCTCTGGTACGCCAGTGTAGCGGGTGGCGCCGTGAAGCCTGTGAACCCGTTCAAGCAGGGATGCCTGGTCGCCCTGCTGGTGCAGGTTCTGGATAGCGGCGCGGTCCTCCTCCACATAGTCCAGTAGCATGCTCAGCATCTCCTCTGCCAGGTCGGCCTTGCCGTTGGCCAGTCGCAGGCAGGCATCGGGATCCACCACGGGGTGGCGGCGGCCACGGGATGAGGGTCGTACCGCTTCGTGTTCAAGGGGGGTGGTCTGCTGCCCCTCTTCCGCCCGCACATTGAGCCCCAGATGGCGTTGCAGGGTATGGGCGATCAGGGAGGGATTGATGGGCTTGGTCAGGTAGCCGTCGAAACCGGACGCCAGCAGCTGCTCCCGTTCCTCCACTTGTGCATGGGCAGTGAGCGCGATCACTGGCAGGTGACTATTGGCGTTGTCGAGCCGGCGGATGCGGGCAGTGGCCTCGGTGCCATCCATGCCGGGCATCTGGACGTCCATCAGTACCAGGTCGAAGGTACCTTGCTGAAGGCGTTGAACGGCTTGGTAGCCACTGCTGACATCCTCCACCTGGAGGTCGAACTCACGGAGCAGTGTGGTGACCAGCTTGAGGTTGGCCTCATTGTCATCCACAGCCAGGACCCGGGCATTCACTCCAGAGGCATCCCGTGAGGGCAGGGGCGCCGGCGCTGGTGCCTGCTGGGGTTCCGAGGGATCCCTGGCGCCATGGATGAGATGTCTGAGACGCTGTTGGAGCAGGCTCCGGCGCACCGGTTTGCTCATATGCGCTGAGGCCATGGCCACCAGCGGGCTTGTATCTTCATGGAGGGTGGGGGTCAGAAGCAGGACGCGGCAGTCACACTCGTATTCGAGGGTCCGGATCAATTCCTGGTGCTGGCTGGAATGCAGCAGATGGCGTGCCACGCCCAGCACCACCAGTGCGAAGCCATGGCCATCGGCCTGGCTTGATTGGACCTGTTCAATGAGATCCTGAGGGTTGGAAGCGTGGCTCACGCTCAAGCCGGTTTCGCGCATCAGGTTGGTTATGGCCAACCCTGATGTTGACTCGTATTCCAGGTAGAGTACGGATTCACCACTGAGTGGCGCTCCCGGTGTTTCCTCAGGGGCCCCGGAGGCTTCCAGTGGCAGGCTGAACCAGAAGCAGGATCCCCTGCCCAGCTCGCTTTCCACGCCGATGTCGCCACCCATCTCCTCAACCAGGCGCCGAGAGATGACCAGCCCCAGCCCTGTGCCGCCGTATTCACGCGCGGTGGAGGCATCCGCCTGGTTGAAGGCGTTGAACAGGCTCTTCTGCTGGGAGTCGGATAGACCCACGCCCGTGTCGGTGATGCTGATCCGGATGCGTTCTTCCTCCGCATCATCCTCGTCGAGCATTACCCGTACCACGACCTCGCCATGCTGGGTGAACTTGATCGCATTGTTCACCAGGTTGGTCAGGACCTGTTTGATGCGCAAAGGGTCACCCATGAAGGCATCAGGAACGTCTGTGTAGATCAGAGGCGCCAGGTCCAGGTTTTTTTCGTGGGCGGCGGGCGCGAGCATGATCAGCACTTCCTCCACAGTCTCACGCAACCGGAAAGGCGTGCGGTCGAGAACCAGTTTGCCCGCTTCGATCTTGGAAAAGTCCAGAATGTCGTTGATGATGGTGAGCAGGATTTCCGAGGACTTGCGGATGGTATTGAGGTGGTCCCGCTGCTGGGCCGAGGCTGGTGCCTTCAGCAGTAGATCGGTGAAACCGATGATGCCGTTGAGCGGCGTCCGGATCTCATGGCTCATGTTGGCCAGGAATTCCGACTTGATGCGGCTGGCTTCCAGTGCCTGCTTGCGGGCCAGATCAAGCTCAATGTTCTGGACCTCGATGGTTTCCAGCGTCTCGCGCAGGTCCTCGGTGGCCTGATCCACGTTCTGCTGCATTTCATCCTGGGCCTGTTGCAGGCTGCCGGCCATGGCATTAAGCCCGGAGGCCAGCTCTTCCAGTTCCGGGCTTGCCGTCATCTGAACGCGTGTGTCGAGCTTGCCTTCCCGCAATCGGCTGATGGCACGGGTGAGCTCATGGATGGGATCGGTGATGGATCGGCTCAGGTGGATGGCGATCAGGGTGTTCAGGAAGATGCCGCTGCCGACCAGCAGCAGGCTGACCAACAGCGCCTCATACTGTTCCTTCTCTGTAGCGGCGTGAGAGAGTTCAACGCTGGCCCAGCCCAGCGGCTTCTCGCTGGTGTTCGCGTTGCCGCGGGGGCGGTCTCTGTCCCGCCCCAGGAAGCCATTGATCATCAGGTCCTGGGGGTAAATGGGGGCTATAAAGAGGGAGGCGTCTTCGCCCGTTTTGACCCGCGTCCTGGTTAGTTTCTGAAGTCGTTTCGGACCCTTGACCCGTTCGCGGGGGCCCGTCTGGACCAGTTTCCGTCCGTCGCTGTCGTAGATGGTGATGGAGCGGACATCGTCTTCCTTGAGCATGGAATTGGCGATGCCGAACAGCAGGTTTCGGTTCCCTGTAAAGGTGCCGTACTCCGAAGCCGATGCCAGCTGGTGGCTAAGGGACAGACCGCGCTCTTCGAGCATGCGCGACAGGTTGCTGACCCAGCTGTGGGTGAAGTAAATGCCCACGATCACAATGAGTACCATTGTGGGAACCCATGAGAGAAAGAAGATCTTTTTCTGGACGCCCCAACGGCGCATCAGCAATCCTGTTCCGTGGTGTGGGTGGTTCCGGAGTGGTTGGGCGCTGCCCCGGATCAGCGTATCATGGGCGCCAATCTAACACATGCGTGCGCTGGCGCACGCTGCCGGTGTCACAAGCCTTGAGGAGTCTCTGCTGCGATGGCCTATCCAACCATTGAGGACTACGTGGGCAACACGCCGCTGGTGCGACTCCAGCGCCTGCCTGGAAACACCAGCAATACCATCCTGGTAAAGCTTGAGGGAAATAACCCCGCGGGCTCCGTTAAGGACAGGCCGGCGCTGAGCATGATCAGCGAGGCGGAAAAGCGCGGTGATATCCAGCCAGGGGATACCCTGATCGAGGCCACCAGCGGTAATACGGGGATTGCACTGGCGATGGCTGCGGCCATCAAGGGATACCGCATGATCCTCATCATGCCGGAAAGTGCCAGTGAGGAAAGGCGTGCTTCAATGCGGGCTTACGGCGCTGAAATCATCAGCGTGTCACGGGAGGCCAGCATGGAGGGGGCGCGGGACCTGGCGCAGCAGATGGCGGCTAACGGCGATGGTATGATCCTGGATCAGTTTGCCAATCCGGATAACCCGCTGGCGCACTATAAGGGGACAGCGCCCGAGATCTGGCGGGACACCGGCGGTACTGTCACCCATTTCATCTCCTCCATGGGGACCACTGGCACCATTATGGGGTGCTCCCGTTACTTCCGTGAGCACAACACAGGGGTTGAGCTGATCGGGCTTCAGCCGGGCGAGGACGCTGCGATTCCCGGCATCCGCCGCTGGCCGCCGGAGTACCTGCCGGGCATCTTCAATGCCAGCGCCGTGGACCGGGTCATGGAAATGGGGCAGCAGGAGGCGGAAAATACCATGCGCTCACTGGCCGCGCAGGAAGGCATTTTCTGTGGCGTATCCTCGGGGGGCTGTGTCGCGGGTGCGCTGCGTCTGTCCCGGGAGGTTGAAAACGCCACCATCGTCGCCATTATTTGCGACCGGGGCGACCGCTATCTGTCCACTGGGGTGTTCTCCAGCCAGTAAGCTGCCGGGCCGCGGCGTCCAACCAGCAATGTTATTTTTCTACAGGGTAGTCCAGCATGAGCCGACGCCGGCGTGGTCCGCGCATCCCCGCAGAACCCGTGAGTATCGAGATTGAGAGCCTCAGCCATGACGGGCGTGGCGTGGCCCGTATTGAGGGCAAGGCCGCGTTCGTGGATGGCGCGTTGCCCGGCGAGCAGGTCCAGGCACGCTTCCTGGATCGGCGCCGTCGCTTTGACACGCTGCGGACGCTGGAGGTGGAGGCCAATCCCTCCGCTGAGAGGGTTACACCGCCTTGTCCGCATTCAGGACTCTGCGGTGGCTGCAGTCTGCAGCATCTGGCTCCGCAGGCGCAGGTCCGGCTTAAGGCGGCAACGCTTGCTGAACAGTTCGCCCACTTTGGTGGCATTGAGCCGGAGCAGTGGGCTGAACCGCTGACGGGCGAAACGCTCGGTTACCGTCGCAAGGCCCGTCTGGGCGTGCGGTATGTGACCAAGCGCGGCGAGGTATTGGTTGGCTTCCGGGAAAAGGGCAGCAGTTTCATTACCGCCATCAACGATTGTGCGGTACTGGATCCGCGCGTGGGGCAGCGCATCGAAGCCCTTAAGTCATTGATTGCCGATCTTTCCGTCTACAATCGGTTGGCCCAGATCGAAGTGGCTTGCGGCGATGAGGAGGCGGCCCTGGTGCTGCGTCACCTGGAGCCTCTGACGTCGGAGGATGAAAACCGGCTGTGTGAGTTTGGCCAGAGTCATGGCCTGCAGATCTATCTCCAGCCCAAGGGACCGGATACGGTCCATCGCCTCTGGCCGCATCCGGGTGACGGCCCGGATCGCCTGTTCTACCGGCTGCCGGACTGGGATCTGACGCTGGGATTCCATCCCATGGACTTCACCCAGGTCAATGCGGCCATCAACGAGCGCATGATCAACCAGGCTCTGTCATGGCTGGCGCCGGAACCCCATCACAGGGTGCTGGACCTGTTCTGTGGCCTGGGTAATTTCTCGTTGCCACTGGCGCGCCAGGCTGGCGAGGTGGTCGGTGTTGAGGGCGAGGAAGCGCTCGTCCAGCGTGGTCGCGAGAATGCCGAGCGCAATGGTTTGGCCAATGCAACTTTCAGGGCAACCGACCTGCAGCAGGATTTTACCGCCGAGCCCTGGGCAGCGGAAGGCTTTGACCGGGTATTGATCGACCCGCCGCGCTCGGGGGCCGAAGATGTGGTTCGCCATCTCTCGAGGGCCGGTGTTGAACGCATAGTCTATGTCTCATGCAATCCGTCGACCCTGGCCCGGGACGCCGGCATTCTTGTGGCCAATGGCTACCGGCTGGTACGCGCCGGGATCATGGACATGTTCCCGCACACCGCCCATGTTGAGTCCATGGCCCTGTTCGAGCGGGAGTCGCACTGATGGTGAAGGTCCGGACAAACTACGCCAGTACCGCGGATGGCGGCGTGGATATTGGGGCGTGGGTCGATCATATTGATGCCCAGCATCCCCTGGAGGACCGTGAGACCCTGATCCGTGCCTGTCGGCGCAGCCTGGCCATCGACCGCAAGGCCGTGCGTGAGGATCGCCTCTGGGCGCCTGGCGCAAGCAGTTTTCTTACCGGTCTTGAGATGGCCCAGATCCTGACGGAGCTGCGTCTGGACCAGGAGACGCTGGTGGCAGCGGTCCTGTATCGGGCGGTGCGCGAAGAGCGCATGACACTGGAAGCGGTGCACAACGAGTTTGGTGAGACCATTGCTCAGCTGATCGATGGCGTGCTCCAGATGGCCGTGATTTCAACCCTGCATACGCCGCTCAAGGGCAATGTGCTGGGGCAGGCCCAGGGCCAGCAGGACAATGTCCGCCGCATGCTGGTGACCATGGTGGATGATGTACGCGTTGCCCTGATCAAGCTGGCTGAGCGCACCTGTGCCATTCGCGCGGTCAAGGACGCGCCTCCGGAGAAGCGGCTCCGTGTGGCTCGCGAGGTGTTCGACATCTACGCGCCCCTGGCGCACCGGTTGGGCATCGGTCATATCAAGTGGGAACTGGAGGATCTGTCCTTCCGCTACCTGCATGAGTCGGCCTACAAGAAGGTTGCAAAGCTACTGGACGAGAAGCGCGTTGACCGGGATGCCTATGTGCAGCGGGTGGCGGAAATCCTGAAAGGGGCCCTGGGTGATGCGGGCATCGAGGCCGAGGTGGCCGGGCGTGCCAAGCACATTTACAGCATCTGGCGCAAGATGCGGCGCAAGGGCATCGACTTTTCGGAAGTCTACGACACTCGCGCCCTGCGTGTGCTTGTACCGGAAGTGCGCGACTGCTATGCCGCCATCGGTGTGGTGCACGGCCTGTGGCGCCATATTCCCCACGAATTTGACGACTACATCGCCAATCCCAAGCAGAACGGCTATCAATCCCTGCACACCGCCGTGGTCGGGCCCGAGGGCAAGACCATGGAAGTGCAGATCCGGACCCATGCCATGCATGAGGATGCGGAGCTGGGGGTGTGCGCCCACTGGCGTTACAAGGGGACCGAGAAAGGGGGCTCCGAGGCCGCCTACGAGGCCAAGATCAACTGGCTCCGCCAGGTCATTGAATGGCAGGAGGATCTGGGCGATAACGAGAGCCTGGTGGAGCAGCTGCGCCGCGACGTGAGCAGTGAACGCATCTATGTGTTGACCCCCGAAGGCCATGTGGTGGATATGCCCAGCGGTGCCACACCACTGGATTTCGCCTATAAAGTGCATACCGAGGTGGGCCATGCGTGCCGCGGCGCCAAGGTCAATGGCCGCATCGTGCCTCTGACGCACACATTGCGCACGGGGGACCAGGTGACCGTCCTGCGCGGCAGCGAGGCCGCTCCGAGCCGGAACTGGCTCAACCCCGGTCTGGGCTATATCCAGACTTCCCGGGCCCGCGCCAAGGTAACCCGCTGGTTCAAGATGCAGGACCGGGAGCAGAACATTGCCGATGGCAAGGCGGTCCTGGAGGATGAGCTGGGCCGACTGTCGCTGCGGGATCTTGACCCCGACGTGGTGGCGCAAAAGGTCAATTACAGCTCGGCCACTGATATGTACGCGGCCATCGGGGCCGGCGATCTCAAACCCGCCCAGGTAGTGAAAGCGGCCCAACGGATCCTGGAACCGTCTGATCGTCAGCTCGACCTGCGGTTGACGCGGCGGCGCAGCGAGAAGGACAAGAAAGATCCCGATATTCATATTGAAGGCGTTGGCAACCTGAAAACCGTCATTGCCCAGTGCTGCACGCCCGTTCCCGGCGACGCCATCGTTGGCTATATTTCGGTTGGGCGAGGGGTGACCGTACACCGGGACGATTGCACAAACCTTGTTCAGTTGCGCCAGAAAGAAGCCAGTCGCATCATTGATGTGGACTGGGGAGCGGAACCCGAGGCGCGTTACCCGGTGACCGTTGAGGTTGAGGCTTATGACCGGGCCGGGCTGCTGAACGACATCACCTCGGTATTGGCCAACCGTAAGCTCAATGTGCTGTCCATGCAGACCGAAACGTACAGCGAGAGCCTGACAGCCAGCACGACGCTGACCGTGGAGATCAGTGACATCGATCAGCTGTCGCGCCTGCTGGCGTCCATCCGCCAGTTGCCCAACGTCATCGATGTCTACCGGCATCGTGAAGCCTGACCGGAGTGAGCCCATGAGCAGAACCTATTCCATGGATGACCTTCTGACCCTGATGGCGCGTCTCCGGGACCCGGAGCAGGGATGTCCCTGGGATCTTGAGCAGGATTTCCGCACTATCGTGCCCCACACCATTGAGGAAACCTATGAAGTAGCGGACGCCATCGAGCGTGGCGCCTTTGATCACCTGCCCGATGAGCTGGGTGATCTGTTGTTCCAGGTGGTGTTCTATGCCCAGCTGGCCCGGGAGGAAGGGCGTTTCAGCTTCAGTGATCTGGTCGATGGCGTGACCCGGAAGATGATCCGGCGTCACCCGCATATCTTTCCTGATGGCACACTCGACAGCCACCCTGGTGATGCCAATGGCATGACCGAGGCGGATGTGCGCGTGAACTGGGAACGCATTAAGGCGGAAGAAAAGCAAGAGCAGGGGGCACCGGAGAAGCCGGGCAGTGCCCTGGATGATGTAACGCCGGGACTGCCCGCTTTCCAGAGAGCGGCCAAGCTCCAGAAGCGCGCGTCGAAGGTGGGGTTCGATTGGCCGGAGACCGGCATGGTGTTCGATAAGCTTCACGAGGAAGCGGATGAACTGAAGGCTGCCTGGCGGAATCAGTCCGGCCCGGAGGATCGGGACCAGGCGGAGGACGAACTGGGCGACCTCCTGTTCGCGGCGGTGAACCTCAGCCGCTTTCTGGGAGTGGACGCTGAGCAGGCGCTGCGCCGGGCGAACCACAAGTTCGAGCGCCGCTTCCGGTGTATGGAAAAGCAGTTGCAGGCCGAAGGCGAAGGCCTTGAAGGTCGCGATATCGAAGCCCTGGAAGCCGCCTGGCGCCAGGCCAAAAAAGCGTCGGACGCGGAGACCTGAGGCCACTGGGCTGGTCAGAATAAGTACAATCCATGACCGTGATTGCCTCTCAGTCCGGGCCTGGATGGACTATACTGTTCGGATATAGGGCGACAGTAACGGAGAAGTAATCTATGCGGCTTGGACAACTCGTCAATCACTGGGAGCAGCATGCGCGCGGCCGGCTGGCCGATGAGCAGGTGACGGTACGGCTTCCGGAGGAAAGCGAGCAGCGGCTTGAAGCATTAGCCCAGCAGTATCCCCTCAAATCGCGCGAAGAGTTGTTGCGCGACCTGATCAATGCCGCATTGACCGATCTTGAGGTCTGCTTTCCCTACCGTGAAGGCAGTCGCGTTGTGGCCCGGGACGAGGATGGGTTTGAGATCTACGAGGACGCCGGCATGACGCCCCGTTTTCTCAACCTCTCCCGCAAGTACATGCGCGAGCTCAAGGGTGGCGCCTCACGCGTAGCGTGATGACGGCGCCCCCGTCTACTACTTCTGGCGCCCGGGGTCCGGTAGGTCGGCCAGCGCTGCGTTAAGAAGATCCCGTAACAGTTCCTCCTCCGAGTAGTCCGGATAGAGTTCCGCCAGCGCGCGCAGCCGTGCCGCGTCTTCCAGTGTGACGTTCACCTCGTACTCGTGCTGACCGTCATCCGCTGTCTCTTTGCCAGCTTCCCAGTGCTTAGGCAGGTCTGCGATTTTCATGGTATTGCGTCGCTCCGGTTATGATGGGTCATACTAAGGGCATTCATACGGCTTTATCGTAGCATGGAGCCGCTGGTATTGCCCGCAGCGAAGGGGACACGTTGTCATGACCGAACTGCATCCCGCTCTCAGGGAAAACATCCGTCTTCTTGGTGAGATCCTGGGTGATTGCATCCGGGAAAAGCCGGGCCCGGAATGGTATGAACGGGTTGAAGCCGTGCGCCAGGCGGCCAAGGCTGACCGGATGCAGGAAAGTGGTTCCGGCCAGCGCCTGGCCGAACTGTTGGCCAGCTTGAGCGATGATCAGCTGGTGCCTGTGACCCGGGCGTTCAACCAGTTCCTGAACCTCGCCAACCTGGCGGAGCAGTACCACGGGATCCGGCGCCATCGCGAGCCCTCTGAGCAGGGGCCGGATGAATCCGTACACGGGACCCTGGCACGCCTGGCCGAACAGGGAGTGGCGCCGTCACGGCTGCACGAATGCGTGCGCGACATGCGCATGGAGTTTGTGCTGACGGCCCACCCGACTGAAGTAGCGCGGCGAACCCTCATCATGAAATATGACGAGATGTCCGCCTGCCTCCAGCGCCTGGATACCGAAGACCTGCTCCCGGAAGAACGGGAACAGGAGGTGGGGCGTCTGCGCCAGTTGATCACTCAGGCCTGGAACACCGACGAGATCCGGCATGAGCGGCCCACGGCCGTGGACGAGGCGCGCTGGGGGTTCGCGGTGGTGGAGAACAGCCTGTGGCAGGCACTGCCCGATTTTCTGCGTGAATTGGATGGCGCGCTCGAGGCGCATACGGGCGAGGGGCTGCCGATCGAGGCCAGCCCCATACGCATCGCGTCCTGGATGGGAGGGGACCGGGACGGGAACCCCAACGTGACCGCCTCGGTAACCCGGGAAGTCCTGCTGCTCAGTCGCTGGATGGCAGCGGATCTGTTCCTGCGTGACCTCCAGGACCTGCGGGCGGAGCTTTCCATGTGGGAGGCCTCTTCCGAGCTTCAGCAGCGGGTGGGCGGTCATCGTGAACCCTATCGGGCCCTGCTCTCCGAGCTGCGCGATCGCCTGCGGGCCACCCGGGACTGGGCCGAGGAGGCCGTACAGGGCAATGCCGAGCCCTCGCCCGAGGTGATGCTGGATTCCTCGGAACTGATCGAACCCCTTCAGCTGTGCTACGACTCGCTCGTGGCCTGTGGCATGGAATCGGTCGCGCGGGGTCCCCTACTGGATACGCTGCGGCGCGCCCATTGCTTCGGGCTGGAGCTGGTGCGTCTTGATGTGCGCCAGGAGGCATCCCGGCATGCCTCTGCCATTGGCGAGATCGTGGATTGGCTTGGGTTGGGGGATTATGAGCAGTGGAGTGAGGCTGAGCGTCAGACGTTCCTGATCCGGGAGCTGGAAAGCCGGCGCCCATTGGTCCCGCGCAACTGGGACCCATCCGAAGAGACCCGTGAGGTTCTGGATACGTGCCGCGTGATCGCCGAGCACCCGCCGGCCGCGCTGGGCTCCTACGTGATTTCCATGGCCGCTCAGCCCTCGGATGTCCTGGCTGTGATCCTGTTGTTGCGTGAAGCCGGCATGGACCACCCCATGCGCATCGTGCCGCTGTTCGAAACCCTGGCGGATCTGGATCATGCGCCGGAGGCCCTGAGGGCGCTCCTTGAGTTGGACTGGTATCGCGACTATACCGGGGGCCGGCAGGAGGTTATGATCGGCTATTCGGATTCGGCCAAGGATGCGGGCCAGATGAAGGCGGCCTGGGCCCAGTATCAGGCCCAGGAGGCGCTGACCCAGGTAGCTTCGGATTACGGGGTGCATCTGACGCTTTTCCATGGTCGTGGTGGGACTGTTGGTCGTGGCGGTGGCCCCGCCAATCGGGCGATCCTCTCCCAGCCCCCGGGCTCGGTGAATGGCAGTCTCAGGGTCACCGAACAGGGCGAAATGATCCGCTTCAAGTTCGGTCTCCCGCGCGTGGCCCGTCGCAGTTTCAACCTCTATATCAGCGCCGTGCTTGAGGCGACCGTGGCGCCGGCGCCGGAGCCGAAGCCACAATGGCGCCAGATGATGCATTCGCTGAGTGAGGAGGCGGTGAGCTCCTATCGTGGGCTCGTGCGCGAGACGGACCAGTTCGTGACCTATTTCCGCCAGGCCACGCCGGAACAGGAGCTGGGCAAGCTGGCGTTGGGCAGTCGCCCGGCGCGGCGCAGGCCCACCGGCGGCGTCGAGAGCCTCAGGGCCATCCCCTGGATCTTCGCCTGGACCCAGATGCGGCTGATGCTGCCCGCCTGGCTGGGCAGTGATGCGGCTCTGGAGAAAGCGCTTGCGAATGGCGATGAGCCGGTTCTGAAAGAGATGATCCGGGATTGGCCCTTCTTCCGGACGCATATTGATATGCTGGAAATGGTGCTGGCTAAGGCGGATCTGAGGATCGTGAGTTATTATGAGCAAAAGCTGGTGGAGCCGGATCTTCGTGGCCTGGGAGAGACCCTGCGGGAACGCCTGAGAGGGTGCATCGACTATGTGAACCGCCTCAAGGGGCAACAGGAGCTGTTGACTGAGCAGCCGGATTTTGCCCATTCAATGAGGGTTCGCAACACCTATACGGATCCGCTTCATTACCTTCAGGCGGAACTGTTGCAGCGTGATCGCGATGCGGCTGGGCAGGTTCCGGAAAACGTCGAGGAGGCCATGAAAGTAACCATGGCCGGGATCGCGGCTGGTATGCGCAATACCGGCTGAAATCAGGGGAGAATGGATGACGGAACAGCCGGATATGGACGCATTGGCGGCGCGGGTGCAGCAGCTTTACCGCTTGCCGCCCATGCCCGCCATTGCCTTACGGGTGATGCAGATGACAGCCAGGCCTGAGACCACCGCCGCGGAGTTGGCCGGGGTGATTGAACGGGACCCGAGCCTGGCTGCCCAGGTGTTGCGTTATGCGCGTTCCGCGCTCTTCAATTACCGGGGGGAGCTGCACAGCGTCCAGGAGGCGGTAACCCGTGTGCTTGGGTTTGACCGGGTCAGCCACCTGGCCGTGGGCATTGCCGCCTCCCGCAGTTTTGATCTGCCGCGTTCCGGGCGCCTGGGGCTGGAGGCGTTTTGGCACCATTCACTGCACTGTGCCCGCCTGTCTCTTTCCATCGTTCGCAGTATTCCGCGCCATACTGCGCAACGCCCGGATCCGGAACTGGCCTATCTGTGTGGTCTGCTGCACAACCTGGGGCTGCTGCTGATTGGGCACCTGTTCCCCGAGGACTACCGCCAGCTCCGGGAAGCCTGTGAAGCGGAACCGGATGTGGCTCTGGCGGAGCTCGAAGCGAGGGTCTTCAATGCGAAAGCGGAGGACGACGGCACCCCTCTGCGGGTAGGGCATGCCAGTGCCGGGGGGCTTCTGTTGCATCTGTGGGAGATGCCCGATCCTGTGGTGACCGTTGCCGGGATGCATGAGACCCACCACTATCAGGGCCGGCACGAGTCCTATGTGCACTGCGTCCAGCTTGCCAATGAACTGCTGAAACAGCGTGGTATCGGCGACGAACAGACCCCGGCGGATCCGGAGGCTCCAGCCCGGGCACTGGGTCTGAGCCAGGAGGAGCTGGAGCAGTTGCTGGGTACCGTTGATGAGGTCAGCGCCGAGATCGAGGATCTCGCCCGCGGGCTTGCGGCCTGATTTGCCACATACGGTCTACCACGTATAATGACCTTTCAATTTTTCAAGCGTCCGTCCCCTGTTCAGGGGGCTGAAAGCCAATGGGAGCAACCAGTATGCGTATCATTCTGCTCGGCCCGCCGGGAGCCGGAAAAGGAACCCAGGCTGCGTACCTTACCGAAGCTTTCGGTATCCCCCAGATCTCCACGGGGGACATGCTCCGCGCCCACGTCAAGGCCGGTACCCCCTTGGGCAAGAAAGCGGAAGAGGTTATGGCCGCTGGTCAACTGGTGTCCGATGACCTGATCATCGGGATGCTCAAGGAGCGCATCGCTGAGGATGACTGCAGCAATGGCTATCTGCTGGACGGGGTGCCGCGTACGATTCCGCAGGCGCAATCCCTGCGGGATGAAGGCATCAAGCTCGACTATGTCGTCGAGATTGCCGTGGATGATGAAGAGATTGTCGAGCGTCTTTCCGGGCGTCGTATCCATGAGCCCAGTGGCCGTGTGTACCATGTTAAGCACATGCCGCCGAAGGAGCAGGGGAAAGACGACGAGACCGGGGAAACCCTGGTCCAGCGCGAAGATGACAAGGAAGAGACAGTACGCAAGCGCCTCCAGGTTTATCGTGATGAAACCGAGCCGCTGGTGAAGTTCTATCAGGATCTGGAAACACAGGATCCCGAGAATTCGCCCCATTACGTCCGGATTGAGGGTGTCGGTTCCACCGAGGCCATTCGCGACCGGATTCTTGCCGCCCTTAAGGGCTGAGGACCTGCCATGACCCGGCTGATCGCTGTCGATACCAGTGCCGGCCGGGGCTCCGTTGCCCTTCTGGATGGGGGCAACGTGCTTGCGGATTACAGTGACGAGCCCCGCGCTCATACCCGCCGGCTTGAACCCATGATCCACGGACTCCTGGCGCAGGCCGGGTTGGGCCTGGGCGATCTGGATGCGCTTGCTTTCGGGGCAGGGCCGGGGTCGTTCACGGGTCTGAGGGTGACGGCCGGGCTGGTTCAGGGGCTGGCCTTCGGGCTCCGGGTGCCGGTTGTGCCGGTGTCATCGCTGCGGGCCATGGCCCATGCGGTCTCTGGCGGTACTGAGGGAGCGAGCCGGGTAGCCGTGGCCAGGGATGCCCGTATGGGGGAACTCTATTGGGCGATCTACGAGGGGGCTCCGGATGGCGCGATGAACGCCGTGGTGCCGGATTCGCTCGTCGCGCCTTCCGGGGTGGCGTTACCCGTGGGGGCTGAGGCGTACGTGGGCATTGGAGATGGCTGGCTGTTGCGGGATGCGATCCCGGAAGCCGTCCTCGCCCGCCTGGAGGCCGTCAGGACTGAGGTGGTGCCGGAAGCGACCGCGATCGCCCGTCTGGGAGCCGTTCTCCTCCAACAGGGCGAATGGGTTGAGGCGGAAGCTGTCCAGCCTGTTTACCTGCGGGACGATGTAGCGTGGCAGACCGGCGGGTGAGCAGGTAGGCTGTTCAGTGTCTATACTGTGTACTGGTTGTTCCGTACTCGATAATGACGGGCGGTGAGTTCCATGGTCGGTGGTCTATCCGGAAACACACCCCTACCGCCAGCTCCGGATCCAGCGAGGCGGCCTGATCAACAGGCGAGGCAACTGCCGCAGGACGACGCCGTTGCCAATGCCCGCGATGCGTCCCGCCAGTCAACGGCTGAGGCGAGCCCCAGGCGCGCCGAGGCGCCTGGTGAGCCGGAGGTCGTGCGCCCCCGTCGTACCCTTGAGACCAACCATCTGCCGCTCCGCAACCAGGAAGCTCTCAGTGCCTATGACCGCATCGACAGTAGCACTGCTGGTGACGAGGTGGAGCTGGTCGGCGTGGATGTGCGCATTTGATGGATTCCGAACTCCAGGTGGCTGCTGCTGCAGCAGAATGGCTTCCCAGTGCTGCTGCCCTGGCGCAGCGGCTCGGACTCAGCTGCCTGTCCGAGCCCGTGGCGCGGCCCGCGAGGCTGGCGAGCCCCGCCGTCGTTCTCTGGGTGAGTGATGAGGGGATCCAGCTGCAAGCCACTGGCAAGAAAGCGCCGGGACCGGTGCGGGTTGACTGGGTGACAGGTCGCAGTGGCCACCGTCGCCGCCAGGGCGGCGCGGAGCTTCTGGTGAAGGCGGTTGGCGTGGCCAGGGCCTCGCGGCCGCTGCAGCTCGCCGACGCCACGGCGGGGCTGGGGGAGGATGCGCTGGTTCTGGCCGGTTATGAGTGTGAGCTGACGCTGTTCGAGCGTTCCCCTGTAATGGCGGAACTGCTTGCGGATGGTATGGCCCGGGCTCAACAGGAACCGGCATTATTGGAGCGCCTGGGCCGTATGCAGCTCGAACGTGGGGACGCCACTCGCTGGTTCCACCATCACCCGGATGCGCTGGATGTGGTCTACCTGGATCCCATGTTTCCGGAGAAGCGCAACAGCGCTGCCGTGCGCAAGGAAATGCAGCTTGCACGGTCCGTAGTAGGCGATGATGAGGATGCCGCCGTACTGCTGGAGGCGGCCCTGGTCGCGGCCCGCCATCGTGTCGTGGTCAAGCGCCCGCGCCGCGCGGTGCCGCTGCCGGGCCCCGCGCCTGCCACTGCTGTTGAGGGACGCAGCAGTCGCTTCGACGTCTACAGTCTCAAGGCTTTGCCCTAGGACTGGTTACGTTCGTTTTCCGGGGCCGGGACGCTGACGTTGGTCACCTGCAGGATCGACTGGCGCAGTTCCGAGCTGAGGACCAGCCGGGCCTCCTCGGCCACTTCCTCAAGACCTGAACGCCACGCCAGCCGCCCGTCCTCATCGGTGGTCAGGATGCCGTTCGCCTGCAGGTTGGCGATGAAATTCCGGAACAGGGTCTTATCGAAGAACTCCGGTGCGCTCAGACCGAACAGAACGGCCACTCGCTCGGCCAGCAGTGTGGATTGTTCTTCCAGTTCTTCGGGCGTCAGGGCATTGGGTCCGAAGCGCTTCAGAATCGCGATGCTGAGGTAGTAGCGCTGCAGCGTCTGGATCATGCCGTTGGACAGCACTCCCAGCCGCACGGCGTCCGCCGTTCCGGGCTCTGGACGGTGCAGCAGGGTGCCCTCGCTGATGAGCAGGCCTTCCGCCACCATCCGGTCGATCCAGGCCTCCAGGACGCTGTCGATCGCTTCCGTGGACCAGCGAAGGAAGAGTTCGGACTGGATATAGGGGTAGATGGCCCGTGCCAGGAAAACCAGCCGCTCGCGCTGCAGCGAGTTGTTGTTCTGGAACAGGCTGGCCAGCAGGCCCGGAATGGCGAACAGGTGCTGGACGTTGTTGCGGTAGTAGGTCATCAGCACCGCGTGGCGGCCTTCCAGGAGAATGATGTCGCCGAGCTTCTGCTTGCGGCGCACGATCTGGCCCATGGCTTCGTTATACGCGATCCAGTCCTCCCCGGAACCTTCCGGAAAGGTGATGCGGTCACTGTACGGCTGCTGGCGCAACAGGTTGCACAGATCTTCCATCAGCCGGGCCAGAAGCTGTTCGTCCATGGCCAGGCGATCGGTTGCCAGCATGACGGTGGCCAGAAGGTTGACCGGGTTCAGGGCGGCGGCCTCGTTGATGTGCGTTACTGTGCGCCGGGCCAGGGTATTGACCACCTCCGGTAGCCAGTCGGGCCGGAAGTCCTTGTTGTAGGTCTGTTCCCGCCACTGGGGCTGTTGTTCGTCCAGGACACTGGCCAGCTTGATGGGGGTGCCAAAGTTGACGGACACCTGACCGAAAGAACGCCAGAGGTTGCGGACGGAACCAATCAGCCCGATCAGTCCTTCTTTCTTTTTCTGGGTGCCCTGGAGTTCGCCCAGGTAGGATCGGCCCTCGAGGACTTTTTCATAACCGAAATACACCGGGACGAACACAATGGGCTTGCGCGAGTCGCGCAGGAAGCTGCGCACTGTCATTGACAGCATGCCGGGCCTGGGCTGAAGGGTGCGGCCTGTGCGGCTGCGTCCGCCTTCGATGAAGTACTCAACGGAAAAGCCGCGGGTGAACATGACGTGCATGTACTCGTTGAAAACCGCCGAATACAGTGGGTTGTCCCGGAAGCTGCGGCGCATGAAGAAAGCCCCGCCACGGCGCAGCAATGGGCCCACCACCGGCATGTTCAGGTTGATGCCCGCCGCGATGTGCGGCGGCATCAAGCCGTTCTTGTAGAGCACGAACGACAACAGGAGGTAGTCAATGTGTGAACGGTGGCTGGGTACGTAGACGACCGCGTTGTCGCGTGCTGCCTGCTGGGCGGTTTCAATGTTGTTGACGCGGATGCCGTCATAGAGTCGGTTCCAGAGCCAGCCCAGGACCACTTCCAGAAAACGGATGGTGGCTATGGAAAAGTTCGAGGCGATCTCGTGCGCGTATTTGAGGGCGCGTTCCCGTGCCCGGGCCTCCGGGATGGACTCGTGTTCAGCGGTTTGACGTATGGCGTCCTTGACCGGCTGACTGCGCACCAGTGAGTTGACCAGGGTTCGACGATGGGACAGGTCAGGGCCGATAACGGCCTTGCGTACGCGCCGGAAATGCACCCGCAGGATGCGCGCCAGCTTGCGCTGGGCGACGGATTCGCTGCGCGCGTCGGTGATCGCTTCCTGCAGTGACAGCGGCCGGTTGAACTGAACAAAGAGGTTGCGGCCATGGATCAGGATGGTGAAGAACTTCTGTAGCGGACCCGTAACGGACCAGCTGTCCGAGAGCATGATCTTGAGCAGTGATTTTTCCTTGTCGGGAGACCGGCCCCAGAAAAGGGAAACCGGTACGATCTGCACGTCCGCACCGGTGCGCCACCCCTGCGCCACCAGGGCCTCAAACCGTTCCGTGGGGACCGGCGTCTGGCGGAGCCGGCGGAGGCCGCCGCGTCGCTTGTAGAGAAAGAAGAAGGAATGCTTGAGGCCTTCGCCAAGGGGGGAGCGCTTTTCGGCCCGGGGCAGGTTGGCCTGCTTGAGCTCTTCTTCCAGAACCAGCCGGCTCGACAGGGAGCTGTACTGGAGCACGTAACACACCGGTTTTTCCGGGTCGAGGCCGAGCTTGTCCCGGTCGGCATCCAGAACGCGGCTGCGGACCCAAAGGTACATGAGTTTGCGCAGAAGGGTCAGGATCAGGTTGCCAGGGCCTTTCAGGGACGCCATGCCTACTCCGTTTTGGATCCGTTGTCTCAGGTGTGCGCCAAGTTTACGCGTCGCGCAACGGTCGGCAAAGTCCCGTTGCTTGCCGCTGTGGCAAGGGCTGATTATAGTGCCTGACATGGATAACCTGACCGATTTTGTTGCCGACCCTTGGGCTGTTGCCACTCCCGAACGTGAACGGGTGGCGGTTTTCAGTGATGCGCTGGACCTTCTCCCCGCAGTCAGTGGGGCGCTGTTTCACAGCCCCCGTGAACTGCCCTCTGCCGCCGGGGAACTGCTGCCAGTTGGCTGTCTGGGCCGGGACAGGCTTTACGCGGTGCATGTCCGCGGTGTTGAAGGCCAGAGTCTGCGTTCCATCTATCCCCACGCGTCACCTGCCGAACGCGCAGCCCTGGGGGCGGCTCGTCAGCGGCTGCAGTGGGTTTGGGACCATGCGTTCTGTGGCCGTTGCGGTCGCCCCACCCAATGGTATGAACACGAATACACGCTTTACTGCCCCCATTGCGATCATCGTCATTACGCCAGGGTGTCACCCTGTGTGATCGTGGCCGTCCATGACGGGGACTGGTTGTTGCTTGGGCGCAGCCCTCGCCATCCGCCGGATCTGTGGACGCTGATCGCCGGTTTCATCGAACCGGGGGAGTCGGCGGAATCCGCTGTCGTACGCGAGGTTTTCGAGGAAACCGGCGTCCAGTTGGCGGGGCTCCGGTATCAGGGCTCGGAAAGCTGGCCTTTTCCCCACCAGCTCATGCTTGGCTTCAGTGCCCGGTTCGCGGGTGGGCCGGTACAGAGGGCTGAGGATGAACTGGTGGCATTGGAGTGGTTTCATCGGGACTCCCTGCCACGGGTGCCCGGAGACTGGACCATCGCCGGGCGGCTGATCCAGGCGTTCACTGAAGGGCGTGTCTGATGCGGCAGGCCTGTCCACGGGTGCTTTTGTTTGACAGCGGCATCGGCGGACTCAGTATCGCGGGTGCCATCCGGAGCCGGCTGCCCCATGCGGATCTGGTCTATGCCGGGGATAACGCCGGCTTCCCCTACGGGGACCTGCCCGAGCACGAGGTGGTGGCGCGCTGTGTCGCTCTGGTGGAGACGGCCCTGGCCCGTTGGCGTTGTGATCTGGTGGTGGTTGCCTGTAATACGGCCAGTACGGTGGTGCTCCCGGCCCTGCGCTCGCGTCTGACTCTACCGGTTGTGGGTGTGGTCCCGGCCATCAAGCCGGCGGCAGCACTCACCCGCAACCGTCGACTGGGCGTACTCGCCACACCGGGGACTGTTGACCGGCCCTACCTGGCGTCATTGATCGACGAATACGCGTCGGATTGTACAGTGCTGCGGCTGGGGAGCTCGGAACTGGTCCGCCTGGCCGAGGCGGGGCTGGCGCAGGGTCAGGCGGATGAGCAACGGGTGCGGTCGGTATTGGCGCCGTTGATGGGCGCCGAGGTGGACACCATGGTTCTCGGGTGCACCCATTTTCCGCTGATCCGTGAATCGCTGGTGCGGGCCCTGCCCGGCGTTACCTACTGGGTTGATTCCGGGGATGCCATCGCGCGCCGGGTGGGCCAGCTTCTGGAAGAGGGTGGCGTTGAAGGGGGAGGCACCGGCACGGGCGCCAGCAACTTTCTGTTTACCGCCGAGCCACCCAGTGGCCTGGGCCGATGGCTGGCGGCAAACAATCCCCCCCTCGGTTCACATAGTCCTCAGATCAGCCGTGTCAGCTTGAACACGGCCAGAAATTCGAGCATTGGCAACGCCGGCTTGTGGCAACAGTAGGTTTTCTCGATCTCGCCACGGAACCGGGATTTGGTGAAATCCAGTCCCTTGAAGTTGTAGAAGCGGTTGCCATGTTCATAGAGCTTGCGGCACACACTCTTGAGGATGCGGCTTTCCTGGGGCTCCGTTTCCGGAGACAGGTGCAGCGGGATCAGGCCAAGGTCGAGCCGGGGCACTCCCTCTGCCTGGAAGGTTTCCATGGCATGCGCCATGATGGTGTAGAAGATTCCCTGCCGGAAATTGGCGTTGGCCCGGGAAATGTTGGGTACGTAGCTGACGATCTCGTTGCGCTCGTAGACCGGATCAAAGTAGATGAAGCCCACCGCCTTGCCGTCCTGGTAGGCATAGAAATGGCGCTCATTCTCCCGGTATTCCATGTCCATGGGCCGGATCAGGAAACGGATCTCCTGGCTCTTGCACTGGCGGGTGCGGATCCAGGCATCCGATATCTCACGGGTGTGGTCATCGCTGAAGCGTTCCTGGACAGTAATCCCAGCCTCACGGGCCTGATTCAGGGCCGTCCGTATGACCTGTTTCTTTTTGCCCTTGAGTGACCACTGCGCCAGGTCCACGCGGGATTCGGCCCCAAACTGGGTGCCATAGTAGCCAAAACGCTGCGAGAGGATTTCCATCACCGGCCGTGAAACCTGGACATAACTCACGTTGGATACCCGCTGTTCGAAGCGCGACAGCATCAGTTCCCGATGTTCCGGGGCGCAGACCGGGTCCGACAGTACGAAGTTGAGGCCCCACTTCTTCATGTAGCTGATGTAGCCAACACCGGGTACATCGAAATACTGCATACCCGGCTGCAGCGTGGAAAACGACTGTGAGTGGGAGCCGTACTGCTTGAGCAATGCCACCCTTTCGGAGAAGGTGATGGGGCCTTCCGGGATGTCCCGGAGTCTGTCGAGGACCAGGGTCTGCTGCGTCATGGCTGGACTCCTTATTGTTGTGTGCGCAGGCTCAGCCGCGCTTCTCGGCCAGAATTGACCAGTAGCAGTGAATGTTCAGCAGCGAGAAGCGTTTCTTGTCACGGATTTCCAGGCCCAGGCTTTCGAGATAGGCCGGGTAGTTGTAGATGCCGTGAAAGGCATTGTCGGTGAACAGCCAGAAGAAACAGGCGGCAATGTACCAGTAGCCCTTCTTGAACAGCCGAGCCAGAGGGTTACCGGTGGGGTAGATGAAGTCGCCCACCACCAGCTGGGCTCTGGGTTTGCCGAGGCTGACCAGGTGCCGGAGGACCTCAACCATCGTAGGCCGGTCAAACACATTGAGGAAGAAATTCGCCACCACCATGTCGTACTGTTCGTGGTCGGTGATCGCCATGATGTCATCGTGGACCGTGTGCACCGCCAAGTGGGGAGCTTCATTGGCCAGCAGTTCCCGGAACTTGGCGAGCATGGTCTCCGAGACATCGACCACGGTGACATCGGCCCCCAGTTCGGCCGCCCTCAGAGCATCACGGCCATGGCCGACGCCGGCAATCAGTACGCGGTCTCCAGGGCTGACATTCCCGGAATGGAGCATGGCCGTCTTGCAGTCCTGAATGCTCTTGCCGCTGTACAGGTTGCTCAGGAAATCATAAACGGGGCCAACGATTTTGTATTTGTCCTGCATGGTCCGTACTGCCACTCCTGAAACGGGTTTGGGGGGCCGCTCTGGCCACCGGATTCAGGCTCCATGCTATAGACATGCGGATGGCGTCTCTGTGGAACAGACCGCAGTTTCAGGTTGCACAAGTTAACGAAAATACGAAAAAGGCAGTATGAATCAGGTATTTAGTAAGATCGTTAGACAATCAATAATGGATTTTTGGGCCGATGTTGATGGTTATTGCGGTGCTTGGGCAGCCGGGATGGTATTGGCCGGTCAGCCGACGGTGTAACAAAAGGGCGTGGATAGCGCCCCGGAGAGGGCGAGCTGATCCCGGGGCTGTGGTTCGCTGAAGTAGTGGCCCTGGACGCTGTCACATCCAAGTTCACGCAGATAGGTGAGCTGGTCATGGGTTTCCACGCCTTCGGCCACGATATCGAGCCGGAGGCCACGGGCCATGGCGGTGATCGCATTGACGATGCAGGCGCCTTCCTCACCATGGCGGATGTTGCGCACGAAGCTCTGGTCGACTTTCAGCGTGTGAATAGGCAGGCGGTGGAGGTAATTGAGGGATGAGTAGCCGGTTCCGAAGTCATCAATGGCGATGCGGATGCCGTAGCTGGAGAGCTGGTTCAATTTGTGGCTGATCTGTTCCAGGTCACTGATGATCATGTTTTCAGTGATCTCGATTTCCAGGCACTGCGGGGGCAGGCTGTAGTGTTTGAGTTTCTGGAGCAGCAGCTCCACAAAACGCGGATGTTCCACCTGCACGGGTGAGAAGTTGATGGACAGACGGATGGCTTCATCCGTTTCGTTCAGCCACGGGCCCATCTCCCGGCAAGCGTTCGCCAGAACCCATTCACTGACGTCGCCGATCAGGCGGGTTTCTTCGGCCAGGGGCAGGAAGGCACCTGGATGCAGTAGTCCACGGGTAGGGTGCTGCCAGCGGACCAGGGCTTCAAGGCCACGGCAAAGCCCCGTCCGCAGGCAGATCTGGGGCTGATAGAACACCCTGAGCTCTCCCGCCTGAAGGGCGCGGCGCAGATCCCGCTCCATGCCCAGGCGGTGGGTGGTATTCACGTTCATGGAGGCGGAGTAGAACTGGTAGCCGTCCTTGCCACGACCCTTAACGTGGTACATGGCCACATCGGCCTGCTGGATCAGCTCTTCGAGCTTGTGGCCGGAGTCCGGATACAGGGCGATACCGATGCTGACGCCCACATACACCTCGTGTTCACCCAGCTTGAACGGGCTTCTGAGCGCTTCCATCAACTTGCGGGCAATGGTGCGGGCGTCATCGGCATTCCGGATCTCGGGCAGAAGCAGGGTGAATTCGTCGCCGCCGAAGCGCGACAGGGTGTCGCCCTGGCGCAGACAGCCCTCGAGCCGTTGGGTGACGGCCTGCAGCAGCCGGTCCCCCATGGCGTGCCCCAGGCTGTCGTTCACCACCTTGAAGCGATCCAGGTCGATGAACATGACCGCGAGTTTCTGGTTGTTGCGCTCCGCCTGGGAAATGCTCAGCCCCAGGCGGTCCTTGAACAGGGCCCGGTTAGGCAGCCGTGTGAGCAGGTCGTGATACGCCTGGAAATTGATGAACGCTTCTGCTTCCTTGCGTTCGGTGATGTCGCGGGCGGTTCCGTAGATCTGGCGAACGGGGTCGCCGTTGCTGGCGACGTCCTCTTCCATGGGAAAGGCCGTAACCTCGAAGTGCCGGTTGCCACGGGGACTGCCCCGGGACTTGAGCCTGACTTCAATGGTTCTTGGATTATCGGCGCTGATGGCTGGATCCTGAAAAGCCCACTCCACCCGGCCAACATCCTCTTCCGCAATAAGGTGGCGGATATGGCGGCCTTCAAGGTCCTCGGCCTGGTACCCAAGCAGCGACTCCACCTTGCTGTTGAGAAAGCGGAAATGCCCCTGGCGGTCAAGCATGAACACGATATCCGGGGAACTGTTGACGATGCAGCGGTGGAGCTGCTCCGACCTGCGCAGACGGGTCTGTGCTTCTTCGTGGCACTGTTCCAGCTGTCGTGTTTCCAGGACACTTTCGATGGTCGCGGTCAGTTCCTCAGCATCATAGGGCTTGCGGAGGTAATCGTAGGCACCGCGGCGCAGGGCCCGGCTGATGGTGTGGAAGGCCGTATCGCCGCTGATGACCACAATGGCGGCTTGGATGCTGTTGCGGTCCATAAAGGCCATGACCTCGTGCCCACTGATGTCCGGAAGACGGAGATCCAGAAGGACGAGCTCGTAGTGGTGGTGGGCCAGTTTTGTGCAGGCGTCATTGCCGCTGAACGCAGTTTCGGTCCGGTATCCCTGGCTTGCCAGCAGTTTCTGGATGCTGCGGCAGACCTCTGGGTCATCGTCGACAATGAGCAGAGGCGTTGCGCCCGCTTTATTCCCGTTATCGTTATTTTGTGGACCCATGACGGAAGCCGGTGTGATCGGTTTCAGGGCTCAGATCGTAATCGAATGTATTTTTTAATGAAATAGTTGTAAGCGCATCTTCACTAAACGCTGCAAAAAAGAACGTCAAATCTTGTGGTTGCTGCTCGGCTTCAGGGCGGGGCGGGACTGTCCCGGCCTGGTCAGCCGGCGTACAATGAGCCGATGCGGTTGGGAGTATCGGCGGTGCCGGAATGAATGATAACAACAGCTCCAGCGCAGTTGAGGGCCCGGGAGCCGCGTCCCGGGTGCCGCTCACCATGGCGATTACCGGAGGCAAGGGCGGCGTCGGCAAGACCCAGGTGGCACTGAATCTGGCCCTGGTGCTGGCACGCCAGGGCCACCGAACGTTGCTTCTCGACGGGGACGTCGAACTCGCCAACGTCAATGTGATGCTTGGGTTGTATCCCGGTATGACACTTGAAAACGTGGTGCTGGGAGAACGTACGCTGGAGGAGGTCGCGGTGCCGGTTTCCGACAACCTGGATCTTCTCCCGGGGGCTTCCGGCGTGCCTGGTTGCCTGGATCTTGACCCTGGCCGGCGCGAGGATTTCCTGACGCAGTTGAGTGCCCTTGAGAAGGGCTACGACCGGGTTATTATCGACACCGCGGCCGGCCTGAGTTCGTCGGCACTGCATATGGTGGCGGCTTCCCATCTGGCGGCCCTTGTCATCACCCCTGATCCTACCTCCCTCACCGATGCGTTTTCCCTGGTTAAGGTGCTTCACCGTAAGGGCTACCGGCGCACGCCCAGTGTCATCGTCAACATGGCACGCGGAGCGACCGAGGCACAGACGATCTTTCGACGGTTCGCCACCGCCGTTTCCCGCTACATCGGTGTGCAGCTGCATTATCTGGGCGCCATCTGGCGTGATGAGACCATCGCCCAGTCCATCACCACACAGCGACCTGTTGCGATGATGGATCACGACGACCCGTCCTGCCGACAGTTCTGGACACTGGCGGATATGCTGGCCGTGCGCTGTTCCCAGGGGATCGCCCCGGCCAATGGGTTCGCAGCGTATTGGGCCCGACTGGTCCAGCGTCGCGTCAAGAAGCAGAACGATCCATCCAAGGCACCGGAGGAGACGTCTGGAGACGAACGGCAGTGGCTTGCGTCCCTGGCCGAGCACCTGCGCCATACCCAGGATGAGCCGCTGGCCCGGTATCGCTTGATTACGGGGGTACTGGAGGTGCTGGGCGAAGCGGTGGATTCGGATACGCTGGAAGCCCTGCAGACGGGCCTGGCTGCCATGAACTGGGAAGAGGCGCCCGTAGCCGTCAGGCGGGCGGCGGCGGATCATTTCCAGCAGCTTGCCCGGGTGGTGACGCCGCCACAGGGCGTTCAGTCCGAAGCTGGCAGGGCCTTGGGGGAAGGGGGTGACGCGCCTGGAGAGACAGCTCCGGAAGGGACAGTCTCAACACCGGACACGGACTGAGACTCCTTTGCTGATTTCGGGAAAATGATCACGTTCCGGCAAGTGATCAGATCCTGTTCAATGTTACACTCAGTCACAGACAACGAACCCGAGGCCCGCTTTCAAGGAGGTGATCATGGAGTCGCAACAGCGGAACGCAGAGACCAATGAGTCCAATGTCCTCAGGGAACTGCCGGGCAAGCGGGTGTTGATCACCGGCGTGACCGGGTTTGTGGGCAAGGTGGTGCTGGAGAAACTTATCCGGCAGGTGCCGGATATCGGGGCGGTGACCCTGCTGATCCGGGGCAACCGGCGCCATGGTACGGCCGCTGAGCGTTTTGCCAGCGACGTGGCGACTGCATCGGTCTTCGACAGGCTGCGTGTGGATGATCCAGAGCGCTTGGAGAACTTCCTTGACGGCCGGGTCCAGTGCGTTACCGGCGAGATCACTGAACCCTTCTTTGGGATGACCGAAGCGCGCTTCCGGGAACTGGCCGCGGAGACGGACGCTGTTATCAATGTGGCGGCCAGCGTTGACTTCCGCGAGCCGCTGGATCGGGCGCTGGCGATCAACGCGCTGAGTCTGCGCAACATTACCGAACTGGTGCAGGAAGCCGGGGACATACCGCTGGTGCAGGTTTCCACCTGCTACGTCAATGGCTTCAACCGTGGCCACCGTCATGAAGAACTGGTGACGCCAGCGGGGCGGGGCATTGCCCGGGACCCGGACGGAACCTGTCGTGTCGAGGACCTGATCGTCACCCTGCAGGACCGGATCGCGGATCTGCGCAGTCTCTACAGTGGCCAGAAGCTGGAAGAGGAGCTGGTCAACCTGGGAATCCGTGAGGCCAACCGCCTGGGCTGGAATGACACCTATACCCTGACCAAGTGGATCGGCGAGCAGATCCTGGCGCGCAACCTGCGTGGTGGCTCCGTGACGATTCTGCGGCCTTCGATCGTGGAGAGCACGCATGAAGAGCCCGTACCCGGCTGGGTAGAGGGTGTGAAGGTGGCGGATGCCGTTATCATGGCCTATGCCCGGGGGAATGTCATGTTCTTCCCGGGCCGGCGCAAGGGGGTCATTGATGTGATTCCGGCGGATCTGGTGGCCAATGGCATCATTATGTCGCTGGCGGAACAGTTGCAGGCGCCCGGTCGCCTGCGCATTTACCAGTGCTGCAGTGGTTCCACCAACCCCCTGCGTCTTGATGAGTTCATTGATCATGTGATGACCGAGGCTCAGGAGAACCATCAGGCTTACGATCATCTGTTCTACCACAAGCCCAAACTGCCCTTTGTGGCGGTAAACCGGCGCCTGTTTGATACGGTCAGCCGCGGTGTCGGCATTCCGGTTAACGCGGTACGCCGCGGATTGCAGTGGCTGGGCCGTGATGCCGAGCTCAAGACAGTCGAGCATTTCCAGACCACGATGAAGCTGGCCACCACATTTGGCTTCTATTCCTGTCCGGACTACACGTTCCACAATGACCGGCTTCTGGAAATGGCCCAACGAATGGGCGATGAGGATCGCCGGCTTTTCCCCGTGGATGCGCGCCGGATCAACTGGCGCCAGTATATCCGCGGCGTTCACCTGGCCGGTTTGAACCAGTACGCGCTGAAAGAGCGTAAGCTCTATCGTATGAAGCGGCGCGGGAACCGCCAACGGGTTGCCTGAGCATGAGGTTTTGCCGCCTGGCAGGCATCGGCCTGGCGGCCTGGCCCAAACCAGCGTGTTGCTAGAGCATCCGGGCCAGGGTGGCCAGCGCTTTCTCAACGCGCCCGTCCCAGCGGCAGGCACAGGAAAGCCTCAGGCAGTTCCGGTATTTGCGGTTGGCCGAGAAGATGGGGCCGGGTGAAAAACTGACCCCTTGCTCCAGTGCCCGGCCAGCCAGTTCAAGGGTGTCGATGTCCCCTGGTAATTCCACCCAGATCACGAAGCCCCCCTCTGGGCGTGTGACACGGGTTCCCGATGGAAACAGGCGTGTTACGGCGTTCATCATGCGCGTGACAGCGGCTTCGTACTGGCCTCGGTTGGCCCTTAGATGGCGCTGGTAACGGCCGGACTCCAGAAGGTCCGCCACAGCCAGCTGGAGGGAGGTTGGCGAGCTGAGGTTGCTCACATACTTGATGTACTCAACGGTCTCGAATCTTGGCTTTGGAGGCAGGACCCAGCCAATCCGAAGCCCGGGTGACAGGGTTTTGGAGAACGACGAGCACACGAAGACATCATCCTCCGGGGCGAGTGAACGACAATGCCCGGGCCTTGAATGGGTAAAGCCGAGATCACCGTAGACGTCGTCCTCGATAAGCGGCACGTTGTGGTGGCGCAAGAGCGTGAGCAGGTTGCGGCGTCGCGCTTCGGGCATGCAGTAGCCCAACGGATTACTGTAATTGGGGACGACCACACAGGCCTTGACCGACCATTGCTCCAGGGCGAGCTCAAGGGCTTCCACGGAGATCCCGGCTTTGGGATCGGTGGGGATTTCAAGCGCCTCAAGGCCCAGCCCGTTCAGGACCTGCAGCAGCCCGTAAAAGGTCGGCGATTCGATGGCGACCGTATCCCCTGGGTTGGTCACCGCCCGTAAGGCGATGCTGACGGCTTCCTGACAGCCGTTGGTCACGATCAGGTCGTCCGGGTTGGCCATGTGGCCATAGCCGGCCATGTGGCGCGCTATCTGACGGCGCAGTGCCGGCACGCCCTGGGGCGCCTCATAGGCAAAAGCATCGGCCCGTTGTTGGTGTGCCACCCGGGAAACAGCCCGTTCCACGGCGGCCAGGGGCAGGAAGCTGGTGTCGGGAACGGCGGTTCCCAGCTGGACAATGCCCGGGTTACGCGAGGCCTTCATCAGTTGCAGTACCATTTCCTGCCCCGTTATGGGGGTGGGCGCGCTTTGCGGTCGGGAGGGGCCGGGCTCCGGCAGCCTTTCCTCATGCCGCTCCCGAATGTAGTAGCCGGAACGGGGCCGCGCTTCGGCATAACCCTGGTCTTCAAGCCAGTGGTAGGCGGAGACAACAGTGGATACGCTGACGCCTTCCTGGTCACTTAATGCCCTCACACCCGGCAGGCGATCACCCGGTGCATAGATGGCTTGCTCAATGCGGCTAACCAGTTTGTTGGCCAACTGCTGGTAGAGCGTTCCATCACGAGTCATCACAGTACCTCCCCTTTGGATAGGTACAGTCTAACCAAAACTCAAACTGTGCCGATATAGGTCGCTAATTCTGAAACTGTGCTGATTTTCAGGGGAGCGTACCGTTGCTCCTGACGTATAGGTTCGTGATGGGGAGAGGGCTGTAATGCGACATGAGCGCAAAAGGCTTAGTCGCCAGGCGCTGTAGCGGTTTATTCTAACGGTCCGCGAGCTCGGGCGCTCATCCTCGGGCGCGTTGCAGCCATCGATCCAGCTGGTTGCCAAAGGCCTGTTTTTCCCTCTGCCCGAGCGGGGGTGGGCCGCCACTCTGGATGCCGCTGGCACGCATCGTATCCATGAAATCGCGCATGTTCAGGCGACTGCGGATGCTGTCGTTGGTGTAGCGTTCGCCCCGGGGGTTGAGCGCCTCCGCGCCTTTCTCCATGGCTTCGGCGGCCAGGGGGATATCTGCGGTGATCACCAGGTCGCCGGTCTCGATCTGGCGGACAATCTCGTTGTCGGCTTCGTCAAACCCTGAGCGCACCTGCATGTGCTCGATGCTGGGCAGCGACGGGGCGGCTACTGGCCGGTTGGCGACGAGCACCACCCGTACGCCGGTACGTCTTGCGGCCCGATAGAGAATGTCCCGGATCGGGCCGGGGCAGGCATCGGCATCCACCCAGATTGTCATGCGCTTACCTCCTTGGCGTGTTTCACGGCTGACGGTGCGCCCGCGGCCAGCATCACGGAACCCGCTGAACAGGCCGCCATGATCAGCACAATCGCCACCAGTGAGCCACCAGCCAAGGCTGCGGATCCAGCGCTGATCAGCCCAGCGATGGTGAATTGGGAGGCGCCCAGCAGCGCCGAGGCGGTGCCGCCCAGTTTGGGGAAGAATTCCAGTGCGTTGGCCATGTTGTTGGGGATCAATCCTCCCATGCAACCCGTGGCCAGTATGATGCAGGCCGCAACTGCCCAGTAGGGGGCGCCAGCAAGGGCGCAAGCCACCAGGGCTGTGATGGCGGCTGCCTGGATAAAGACGTAAAGCCTCAGCAGAACCACCGCCTCATAGTGGCCCAGAAGAGAGCGGTTGGCCAGGTTGAATGTGGCCATGGCGCCGATGTTGGCCGCAAACAGGGCCGAGAACAGGCCGCTGGAGAGTCCGAACCATTCCTGGTAGATGAAGGAGGCATTGGTGATGAACACCAGCATGGCGCTGAACGCCAGTGCCTGCAGTGCGATGAAACGCATGGTGGCGGGGTGTCTGAGAACCAGCAGGTAGTTGGTCGCCAGCGTGCGCACTGGCGTGGTATCCCGCTCCCGTGGGGTGAGCCGCCGGAAGAGCCCGAAGTGCAGCAGCAGCGCCAGCAGCACGGCATAGCAGGCCAGCATGATGAAGATGGTGGGCCAGCCATTCACGGTCAGCAAGAGCGTTCCGATGGTGGGCGCCGCTGCCGGTGCCACGAACATCACCAGCCCGATCATGCCGAACAGCCGCGCTGAGTCCTTGCCCTGAGCCTGATCGCGGACAAGCGCCGGCACGGAGACGGCGCACAGCGCGCCCCCGATCCCCTGACTGGCACGCCAGGCAAGCATTTCCGCCAGGGAGCCGGCCTGGGCCACCATCAGGGCGGAGCCGGCAAACACCGCGAGTCCGGCAAAAAGGATCCGCTGTCGCCCGTACCGGTCGGAGAGCGGGCCGCCAACCAACTGGGCCAGACCGAGTGTTGCCACATAGGCACTCAGGGTCAGTCCCACGTCCGCATTAGCAATGCCAAGGTCGCCAGCAATCCGGGGAAAGGCGGGCAGATAGGCGTCAAGCGCAAGGGGACCCAGGGCAACTGTCATGCCCAACAGAATGGCCAGTTGCAGGTGCGGCATGCAGGGCGTCTCCAACGTAAAAGTACCTATACTACCATCGTTGCCTGCGCGATGATTAGCACGCTCATTACGTGAAAATACGGAGTTTACCCGAGCAGTTCAGGATTCAGCTGCCAGACGCTGAGGTTAAGCGCCACGGCGAAGCTGACCCACAACAGGTAGGGCAGGAGCAGCAGGCCTGCGCCCCGGTGTACCCGCCAGAAATGCATCAGGGTCGCCAGGATCAGAGTCCAGAGAACGAGGATGGTGGCAAAGGCCAGGGCGCCTAGCTGCCAGACGAAGAACAGCCAGCTCCAGAGGGCATTCGGCAGTAGTTGAATGATAAACAGTCCCAGCGCCATGGGGGCACCGCCAAAGCCGCAGCGGCGCCAGACCAGCCAGGCCGCCATCGCCATAAGGGTATAGAGCGTGCTCCAGGCGGGCCCGAACAAGGCGGCCGGCGGCGCCCAAGCAGGTTGTGCCAGAGACTGGTAGAATGCGCCGGCATTGATCGAGGCGACCGCCCCGAGGACGGCGACCAGAAGCAACAGGAGGCACCAGCCAACAAGGCCGATGCACTGGCGCGTCAGGGATGGATTCGACATGGTTCTCCGGGCTGGGTCGTCGCTACACAGCATTGCTGGTGCTGATACGCAGCGTCGTGCCTATCAGTTCACCCGGTCTCACAGTCACAGATGCAGTCAGGAGCGTACCGCATGTTTCACCATCAGATTGAGCCCCGTTTCAGTGACACCGATGGCCTCGGTCACATCAGCAACACCGCGTTTCCCACCTGGTTCGAGCATGCGCGTATGCCCATTTTCCGGATCTTTCATCCCAGCCTTGAGCTGGCGTCCTGGCCCCTGATCGTGGCCCGCGTGGCGATCGACTACAAGGCCCAGTGTTACTGGGGCGAGCCAGTGGCGATCCAGACCGGTATCGGCCACGTCGGGACGTCTTCGGTCCAGATCATCCAGACGGCCCACCAGGATGGGGTGGAAGTGGCCCGTAGCGAAGCGGTCCTGATTCACTTCGATTATGCGTCCGGTCAGTCAGCGCCGATACCGGACCCGATCAGGGCGCAACTGGAGGCCAACCTGGTGGCAGGGGATTAAGCCTGGGTTACCGGATGGAGCGCTGAACACCTTTTCCTGAGCCCGCCGGTACGAGGGCAAGCCGGCCCGGTTTGACCTCAATCTTGAGGTTCATCATGCCAAACAGCCGGGCGCCCGAGTCTTCCTCATCCAGTTGGTACACCGGCCGCTCATTGAGGAACTGGGCAGCAATGTCGGAAAGCGTGCCGGTGACCGGGGTCAGGTCAAACGCGTTGCCGGCCGCTTCCACATTGGTGGACAGCACCTTCAGATCGCGGATATAGATCGCTTTTTCCTGTGCCTCGTAGACCGGTGTTCCTTCAATACTGAAATTCAGGTTGATCGGGATGCGTGGCGCCTGCAGCACGGCACGGGCCCCGAAATCCACCACCGCCACATCCCGGTTCTTGGGGCCAATGGTGACGTCGGCGCTGGTGAGTTCCAGAACCACGGGGATCCCTCGATCACTGAGGTCCCGGGAAAAGGTATCAACCCGATCGCTGATGTGGCTTTCGATGGTGGACTCATCCACGCTGTACGGCGTAAAGCTGGCACAGCCGCCGGCGAACACCGGCAGCAGTGCCAGAAGGGCGGTTCTGGCAATCCGTTTCATCGGAATCCTTCGGTTATCGGTTAGAGGTTCTGTTTCTTCATCCACGGGACGATGCGCTCGAACGCTTCCTGAATACGCTCACTGGAAGCGGAAAAGGAGAAGCGTATCGAATTGGTGCAGTGTTCGCCAAAAGCGTCACCAGGGACCGTGCAGACGCCGGTTTCCTTGAGCATCCGCAGGCACAGGTCCGAGGCATCCACGTGGTCTGGCAGATCCGGGAAAATGAAGAAGCCGCCACCCGGTTTGTAACCGGTCAGGTAGGGGGTCTGGCTCACCAGGTCGGTAATCAGGTCACGGCGTTCGCGGTAGATTTCAATCATGTCGCGAACACTCTGCTGGTCGCCCTCCAGAGCGGCTACCCCACCGAACTGGGCAGGCGTGCTCGCCACCGAGGTGGTGAACATGTGGTAGCGGCGCAGCTTCTTGATGGCGCCCTGACTGGAAATGATCCAGCCCACGCGCAAGCCGGCCATGCTGTAGGTCTTGGAGAAACTGGATATGCACATCAGGTGGTCCAGGTCCGTGCCACAGCTGAGTACACTGGAGTATTCCTCGTCGTCCAGGATCAGGTGGTCGTAGACCTCGTCGCTGAACACCTGGATGCCACGGAACGCACATTCTTCCACAATGCGCTCAATGGTGGACTTGGGATACACCGCCCCTGTTGGGTTGTTGGGCGAGTTCAGTACCACCGCGAAGGTGCGCATGCTGATGTTCTTGATGATGTCGTCCGGATCCAGCTGGTGGCCGTTTTCCGGGCGCGTGGGAATGAACTTGACCTCGCCCCCGTTCATACGGATCAGCGGTGCGTACAGCAGGAACGACGGGTCCACAACCAGGAACTGGCGTCCGGGCGCGGCTGTTGCTGAAAGGGCCAGGTACATGGCCTCGGTCGCGCCGCTGGTTACCAGTATGTTGTCGGTGGAAAGCTTGCGGCCGTAACGGTTGCCGTAATAATCGCGCAGGGCCACCAGCAGTTCCGGGAGCCCGGCATCCATGGTATAGCCGGTCTGGCCCGCGTGGAGTGAGTCCACCATGGCATCGGTGACGTGCTTGGGCGTTGGCAGGTCCGGCTGGCCAATGGACAGGTGGATGACATCGTCCATCTCGGCGGCCATATTCACCATGCGGCGGATCCCCGGCACCGGGATCGCCTGCATTGAGGGATGCCAGCGAGCCTTGGTCTTGCGATAGGTCAGCTTACGCTTGGGGGCGCTCGCGGGAACAGTTTTACCTGCCGACGTAGCCATTAACCGCTCTCCCATACATCAATGAGTTCAAACAATCGGTCATCGTCCACAATGGCCAAGATAGGGGTGGAAAGCAAGCTTGGGTAGGGGGAAATCCCTAGCAAAAATCCCTCTGTGGCGCACCTGAGCATGGCATTCCGCGGCCTCAGGCTCTACCCTGAGAGGACATCAAAAAGCAGGAGAGCATGATGGCCAGCACCGAAACACGTCCCGTGATCACTGTCCTAACAGCGCCGGATGAACAGCGTCCGCCCGGGTTGGATCCGTTGTTCGAGCGGGCCGAAGTGCGCTTTGCCTGGGATGCCGATACGCTACGCGACACCCTGCCTGGTACCCGCGTCATGATGGTGACGGATTTCCGGACCGAGGCGTTACGCGAGGCCTGGCCCCATGCGGACAGCCTGGAATGGATCCACGCCACTAGTGCCGGTGTTGATGCGTTGATGTTCCCGGAGCTGGTGAACAGTGAGGTGACGGTAACGAATGCCCAAGGCATCTTTGACCGCAGTATTGCTGAATACGTGCTGTGCACCATCCTGATGTTCGCCAAGGACTTCCCGCGCTCAATCCGCTTGCAGATGGCTCATCAGTGGCAGCACCGGGATACTGAAAGGGCCCAGGGCGCCCGCGTTCTGGTGGTCGGGGCAGGCTCGATCGGGCGCCAGATCGCGCGGTTGGTGACGGCCGTGGGGATGGAGGCCCACGGGGTAGCACGCCGTGCCCGCGATGATGACCCGGATTTTGAGCGGGTTCACGACAACGCGGCACTGCCCGAGCAGCTGGGACAGGCGGATTATGTGGTGATCGCGGCGCCGTTGACGCCGGCGACGGAAAAGCTCTTTGATGCCCGGGCGTTCCAGGCCATGAAACCGACAGCGCGTTTGATCAACATCGGGCGCGGTCCCATCGTGGATACCGAGGCTCTGGTGGAGGCGCTTCGTGGTGGTGAAATTGCTGGCGCGGGGCTGGATGTGTTCGAGGAGGAGCCATTGCCTTCGGATCATCCTCTGTGGGCCATGGAGAATGTCACTATGACGGCGCACATGGCGGGCGACTTCATTGGATGGAAAAAAGCGCTGACCGACCAGTTCTTTGACAACCTTGATAACTGGCAGGCCGGGCGTGCGTTCTTTAATGTGGTGGATAAGGCACGCGGCTACGTCCCCAACCAGTAGTCATCCGTGGGCCATGCTAATGGCAGGCTTCGAACCCGGAATCTGGACAGCTTATGGAACAGGAACTTTTTGATCAGTCCCATTGCGATCACTGCGCTTGTGGTGCGGGTCTGGACTTTGATTTCTCATTTGCATTCCAGCCTATTGTGGACGCCGGGAACAGGATGATCCTGGCAAACGAGGCGCTTGTGCGGGGGATCAATGGCGAAGGCGCTGGCGAAGTGCTTTCCCGCGTTACCCGCAAGAACATGTACCGGTTTGATCAGGCCTGTCGGGTCAAGGCGGTGGCGCTTGCCTCGCGGCTTGGCATGGCGTCCAGGCTGTGCATCAACTTCATGCCGAACGCGGTGTACCGGGCCGAAACCTGCATCCAGACCACACTGGCTGCGGCGCGGAAGTATGAGTTTGATACAAGCCGGCTGGTTTTCGAGTTCACAGAGGTTGAGAGCCTGGCGGACACCGATCATCTGATCCGTATCATTGATGCCTATGAGGAAATGGGCTTTGCCATCGGCCTGGATGATTACGGGGCTGGCTATTCCCGGATGAACCTGCTGACCGACACCACTCCCGAATACCTGAAGCTGGACATGTCGTTGATCCGGGATGTAGAGCAGGCTCCTCGAAAGCAGGCTGTAATTGAAGGTATTATCCTTACCAACCAGCGCCTTGGCATCAAAACCATCGCTGAAGGTGTTGAAACGGAGGCCGAATATCACTGGTGCCGCAGTGTGGGGATCCGGTATTTTCAGGGATTCCTGCTGGCCAAACCGGGCTTCGAGCGTTTGCCGGATCCCTACATTCCGAGTGACAGCTAGTGTTCTATCGCGTGATTATCTTCGTTATCGGACTGGCCCTGGTGGGGTTTACCTTTGCACTCATGTGGGCCGGAGCGGGTTTGTTTCTGGAGCGCATGGGGGAGAAGGAACGCGTGTTCGAGCGCGCGCGTCTGATCGCCGTCTGGACTTTTGCTGGTTTTGGGATCGGTTTGTTGTTCATGGGCCTGGGAGGTCCCATTCTGGGGACGGTGGCTTTCTATCGCAGTGCCCGGGCGACAGTGCCGGCCGTCAGTGAAGCCCGGGTCCTGCTCTGGGGGTTCACCGTGGTTCTTCTGAGTACGGTCGTGGCTGGGGGGATTCTGTTCGGCGGCCTGGCGCTCGTCACCCAGTAAACGTGGCTCCCGAGTCAAGCTGGTGCCGCAGGGCATGCAGACGCTGCCGGAACCAGTCCAGTGCTGGCTCGCGTTCGTACTGACGGTGCCAGTAAAGGTGTACGTCCACTGCCGGCATGCCCTCGGGAGGTGGTAGCAGCACAACATCCAGGTGTTGGCTGATGATGCCCGCGTAGGCCTCGGGCATGGTTACCAGAAGGTCTGTTTCGGCCGCCACCCGGCAGGCGGCGAAATAATGCTGGCAGCGCAGCGCGATCCGCCGGCGGTGCCCGCCCGCGCTCAGCGCGAAATCCTCAAGCCCCTGCCCCTCGCTCCGGGATGACACCAGGACATGGCCGGCGTCCAGGTAGCGCTCCAGGGTCATGGTTTCACGGGCCATGTCGGAATCCCGCCGGGCCACCACCACCAGCCGATCCTCGTGCAGGCGCTCATGGGCTGTTTGCTCGCTCACCGGCAGCAGTACGTCCACCGCAAAATCCAGCTTGCCCGCAGCCAGTTGCTGTTCCATCTCGCGGCGGGGCACCCGTTGGCTGACGATCTCAATGCCAGGGTATTGCGTCATTTCCCGCATCAGGGGCGGCAGGAAGGTCGCCTCCAGGACATCGCGAAGGGCGATGTTGAACACCCGTTCCTGTTGCTCCGGCGTGAATTCATGGAAAGCGTTGAGGGCGGAATGGATCTCACTGAGCGCGGGATGCACGGAACTGGCCAGGCGCTGCGCCATGGGGGTGGGCACCATGCGGTTGCCCTGACGGCGGAACAGGGCATCGTCGAAGTGATCCCGGAGCCGGGCCAGTGAGTGGCTCACGGCGGGTTGGGTCAGGTGCAGGATCTCACTGGCCCGGGTCAGGCTGCCTTCCCGGTAGATGGTGATGAAGACGGTCAGGAGGTTCAGGTCCAGGCGGTTACCGGGAATCATGATGGGCGGCTCTCTGTATTAGTATGATGCATGACGTGCAATGAGGATAATTCAGTAGCCTTATTCGGTACAGGTTTCTACACTCGCTTTATAGGATCGGGTTCTGCGGCAGGAGGCGGGAGGGGCTTCCGGGAAACGCTATGAATCCATCCATGGACGCTGCGGGGTCGCCCTCCATGGCGACCGAGCTTCCCGGAAGCCCCTCCCGCCTCCTGCCGCCCCAGATTGCAACCTTATTCAAAGCGGAGGTCCCCCAATGGACTTTGAGCTCTCAGAAAAAGGCCAGGATTTCTACAACCGGGTTTGCCGGTTCATGAAGGACGAGATCGAACCCATAGAACCGGATTATTTCCGCGACCTGTACAGTCGAGACAATCCCTGGGTGGTACTGCCGGTGATCGAGGAGCTCAAGGCCAAGGCCAAGGCTCAGGGGCTTTGGAACATGTTCCTGCCCAACAGCGATCATGGGGCCGGCCTGAGCAACGCGGACTACGCGGTGATCGCGGAGCAGACCGGGCGCAGCTTTATTGCGCCGGAGATCTTCAACTGCAATGCGCCGGACACCGGCAACATGGAAGTGCTGCATTACTACGGCTCAGAGGAACAGCAGCAGCGCTGGCTCAAGCCGCTGCTGGAGGGGGAGATCCGTTCGGCGTTCTGCATGACGGAGCCGGACGTGGCCTCTTCCGATGCCACCAATATGGAGGCGACTGCCACGATTGAGGGCGACGAGGTGGTGCTGAATGGCCGTAAGTGGTGGAGCACCGGCATTGGGCACCCGAACTGCGAGGTCCTGATTTTCATGGGCCTGACGGATCCAGAGGCCAACCGGCACCAGCGTCATTCCATGGTCGTTGTGCCCAAGGATACCCCCGGCGTGAAGGTGGAACGGATGCTGAAGGTCTTCGGAGATGAGGATCCGCCCGCCGGTCATGGCGAGGTGAGCTTCGACAATGTCCGTTTGCCGAAAAGTCACATCATCAAAGCCCCTGGAGCGGGCTTCGAGATTGCCCAGGGGCGGCTCGGGCCAGGTCGGGTCCACCACTGCATGCGTGCCATTGGCGCGGCCGAGCGGGCCCTGGAAAAGATGATCCACCGGGCCAACTCACGCGAGGCGTTTGGCAAACCCCTGTCCAAGTTGGGGGGCAATCCGGACATCATCGCCCGGGCACGGATGAACATTGAGCAGGCACGGCTGCTGACGCTCAAGACCGCCTGGCTTCTGGATACCAAGGGTATTGGTGGTGCTTTGAGCGAAGTGTCACAGATCAAGGCCGCGGTTCCGGAGATGCTGTGTACTATTGTGGACCAGGCAATCCAGATGCACGGTGGTGGTGGCGTGAGCGACGACCACGAGCTGGCGGGCATGTACGGCGCGGCCCGCTCGCTGCGGCTTGCGGACGGTCCGGACGAGGTTCACAGGGCCATGGTGGCAAGGCTGGAACTGGCCAAATATCGATAACAGGGGAAGAACGAACATGAGCCAACGGGTATTCATCACCGGCGGAGCCAGCGGCCTTGGCCGGGCATTGGCACTGAATTACGCCCGCCAGGGCGCGCGCGTGTGCATTGGCGACATCACGCCGGAACAGGGCGTGGAAACAGAGGGCGCGATCAACGAGGCGGGTGGCGAGGGACTCTTTCTCGAGTGTGATGTGCGGCGCCTGAACGACTTTGAAAAAGTGAAGGACGAACTGCTGGATCGCTGGGGTGGTGTCGATGTGGTGGTCAACAACGCGGGCGTGGCCTCCGCGGGGTCCATCGAGGATACCACCATTGCGGACTGGGACTGGATCATGGACATCAACGTCATGGGCGTGGTCCGGGGCTGCAAGGTGTTCACGCCGGTGCTCAAGGAGCAGGGCAGTGGCACCATCGTGAATGTGGCTTCCATGGCCGGTTTGATGCTGGCGCCTCTGATGTGCAGCTACAACGTTTCCAAGGCGGGCGTGATCGCGCTCTCCGAAACCATGAATCATGAATTCCTGGATACTGGCGTCAGCGTTTGCGTTGTCTGCCCGGCGTTCTTCCAGACCAATCTGACCTCGAGCATGCGTTCCAGCATTCCGGGGATCCAGAACAACGTGAATAAGCTGATGCAGCGTTCCAGCGTCAGCGCGGATGACGTGGCTGAAGACATCGCCCGCGCGGTACGCAAGGGCAGTTTCTGGGTTCTGCCGCACAAGACAGAGCGCCGTCTTTGGTACGTTAAGCGCGCCAGCCCCAGGGCCTTTGATTTCCTGCTCGGAATGGAGAGCAAGCGCTGGATGAAAAAGATGCAGAAAAAGTGAGCGAGGCGACCATGAGCCTGATTGATCAGCCGACAGAAACCCGTGAAGGCGAGGCACTGGATCCGGCGGCGGTGGACCGTTTCATGAAGCAGCAGCTGCCGGAACTCGAGGGCGAGCCGGTGATCCGCCAGTACCCGGGGGGCGCCTCCAACCTCACCTATCAGATCGACTATGGTGAGCGCTCTTTTGTGCTGCGGCGCCCACCTTTTGGCCATAAGGCCAAGTCCGCCCACGATATGCTGCGGGAAGCGCGCATCATGCGGGCGCTCAAGCCGGTCTACCCCTATGTTCCGGATATTATTGCCATCTGTGACGACCATGATGTGCTCGGGGATGAGTTCTATGTGATGGAGCGGCTCAAGGGCATCATCCTGCGCCAGGATTTCCCGGAGGGGTTCGAACTCAGCGAGGCCGACACCCGCAAGCTGTGCCACAACGTGGTGGATAAACTGGTGGACCTGCACCGGGTGGATTACCAGGCCGCCGGGCTCGACCAGATTGGCAAGGGGACTGGCTATGTGAAACGCCAGATTGATGGCTGGAGTGATCGTTTCCGCAAGGCGAGAACCGAGGATGTGAGTGATTTCGAGCCGGTTATGACCTGGCTGCAGGAGAAGATGCCAGAGGATGTGGCCACCTGTGTCATCCACAATGATTTCCGTTTCGACAACGTGGTCCTGAACCCGGACAACCCCTTTGAGGTGATCGGCATCCTGGACTGGGAGATGGCGACGCTTGGCGACCCGTTGATGGATCTGGGCAACAGCCTGGCCTACTGGGTACAGGCGGATGACGACCAGTTCTTCCAGATGCTGCGGCGCCAGCCCACGCATCGGCCCGGCATGATGACCCGGGACGAAGTGGTCGCCTATTACATGGAGCGCTCCGGCTTCCATGCCGACAACTTCGATTTCTACGAGGTCTACGGATTATTCCGGCTGGCGGGGATCGTCCAGCAGATCTACTACCGCTACTACCATGGCCAGACCCAGGATAAGCGCTTTGCGGGCTTCGGCCAGGCGGCGAATTACCTGGAACAGCGCTGTAAGCGGCTGATCGACCAGAGCAGTCTCTAGGAGCGGGTGGATGGCGACACTGCATCTGATCCGTCACGGTCAGGCGAGCTTTGGGGCCTCGGACTACGATCGGCTTTCGGAGAGAGGCTGGGAGCAGGGGCGTGTTCTGGGGCGCTGGGTCGGTCGGCACACGCAGCCGGATCGGCTCGTTGGTGGTGAACTGCGCCGACATCGCGAGACCATTGAGGCAATGGCAGAAGGGTTCGGTGACGGGCTGCCGGATGCGGCGGTTCATCCCGGGCTTAATGAGTTCGACCATCGGGCGGTTCTGGATGCCTACCGGCCTGGCTGGGGGGATCCCGAACACATGGCCCGGGAGCTGGCCAAGGAGTCGGACCCGCGCAAAGCGTTCCAGCATGCGTTCAGTGAGGCGATCCGTCGGTGGATTGGTGGGGAGCACGAGGGGGATTACCCGGAATCCTGGCGGTCCTTTAAGAAGAGGGTACTGGCGGGATTCGAGGCGGTGATCCACGAGGCCGGGGATGCGAAGCATGTGTTCGTGGTGACCTCGGGCGGCCCGATCAGCGTGGTGGCCCAGTCGCTTCTGGATCTGGATGACACGCGGGCGTTCCGGCTGAATGAGGTGCTGGCGAATGCGAGCGTGTCGCGGGTGCTGTTCAGTGGGGATCGGCGGTCACTGGCGGTGTTCAACAGTTTTGGGCATCTGGAGGGGGAGGATCCTCGGCTGGTGACCTATCGTTGAGGGCGTCTCCGGACTGAGACGGAGCTGCCGGAGGGAAATCGGGCACTGCTAATCGGGAATCGCCACGAGTACGTCCATGTAGGCTGCTCTTCCGCCATCCATGGCTCCAGAACTTCCCGCTTAGCAGTGCCCGATTTCCCTCGATTGAACGCCACGAATTCGCAATTGATGACAACCGAGAAAACAAGGATTTTGAAATGAGTGATCTGTTTGACCTGACGGGCCGCATTGCCCTGGTAACCGGTGCCAGCCGTGGTATCGGCGAGGAGGTTGCCAAGCTGCTGGCGAAGCAGGGGGCGCAGGTGATTGTCTCCAGCCGCAAGATTGATGGCTGTGAGGCGGTTGCCCAGGCGATCCGGGACGAGGGCGGCAAGGCTGAGGCCATTGCGTGCCATATTGGGGAGATGGAGCAGATTGAGGCCATCTTCGCGGATATTGAGGACCGTTATGGGCGGCTGGATATCCTCGTGAATAATGCGGCGGCGAATCCGTATTTCGGGCCCATTGAGGATACCGATGAAGAGGCCTTCAACAAGACGGTGGACGTGAACATCCGGGGTTATTTCTTCATGACCAGCAAGGGTGTGAACCTGATGAAGAACAACGGCGGCGGGTCGATCGTCAACGTGGCGTCCGTGAATGGTGTGATTCCGGGGCATTACCAGGGGATCTATTCCATCTCGAAGGCGGCAGTGATCCAGATGACCAAGTCCTTCGCCACCGAGCTGGGAACCAAGGGCGTACGCGTGAATGCCCTGCTGCCGGGTCTGACCGATACGAAGTTCGCCAGTGCGTTGACCACGAATGATTCCATCAAGCAACAGGCGCTGGCGCACATTCCACAGAAGCGCATCGCCGAGCCGAGTGAGATGGCGGGGGCGGTGCTGTATCTGGTCTCGGATGCGGCCAGCTACACCACGGGTACCTGCCTGAACGTGGATGGCGGTTATCTCACCGTTTAACGCCTTCCCGTAACCGCAGGAGCGCGCACTGTTGCGGCGGGTCCCGGTGTCCTGCCGCGCAGGCCAAGCTTCTGCGGCCTCTTGCCAAACCCTCTGAAATCCACCATCTTGCATTGAAGAATCGGTTCTCTGGGAAGTCTTTCAATGCAACGACTGGTGCGTGCGGTTTCACTGTTCCTGCTGTTTGCCGGTGCTTTTATGCTGACCGTTCAGGCTCAGGAGGAGCGGGCGGAGGCCAGTGCGAGCGCGGATGTGCGCGTCATGACGATTGAGGGGGCAATCGGGCCGGCGGTGTCGGACTGGTTCCTGCGCACACTGGCGGATGTGGAAGCCCAGGGGGCGGATCTGCTGGTGGTGGAGCTGGACACCCCAGGAGGGCTGGACCGGTCCATGCGGGACATGATCCAGGGGATTCTGTCCTCCAGTGTCCCCGTGGCCACCTATGTTTCCCCGCGCGGGGCTCGTGCCGCGAGTGCCGGAACCTATCTTCTCTACGCGTCCCATGTGGCGGCCATGGCGCCGGCCACCAACCTGGGGTCGGCGACGCCGGTGCAGATGGGTGGAGGCGACCAGGGGGAAGGAGGTGGTTCTCCGTTCAGTCTCCAGTCCAGTAATAACGCGGAACCCAGCGTCAGTGACGATCAGACGGGCGACGCGCCGGAGGCGGACCCGGAACACAGCGGACAAGACCTGGCGACTGGTGATGGAAGCGGTGACGCCAGCGCCATGGAAAAGAAGGTGGTGAACGACGCCGTGGCCTATATCCGCGGTCTGGCGGAACTGCGTGGGCGCAATGCGGACTGGGCGGAACAGGCGGTACGGGAGGCGGTGAACCTGCCTTCGAGTAAGGCGCTGGCGAAGAACGTGATCGACATCCGTGCGGATAACCTGGGTGCGATGCTGGCCCAGGCGGATGGCATGGAGGTGGACGTGGATGGCGCCATGCAGACGCTGACGCTGGCCGAGCACCGTATTGGCCGCATTGATAAGGATTGGCGCACCGAGTTCCTCAGCGTGATTACGGATCCGAGTGTGGCCTACATCCTCATGCTGGTCGGCATCTATGGTCTGATCCTTGAGTTCTATAACCCAGGTATGGGTGTGCCCGGCGTCGTGGGCGCCATTTGCCTGCTGGTCGGGCTCTACGCCTTGCAGATGCTGCCGATCAGCTATGTGGGGCTGGCGTTGATTCTGCTTGGGATCGGGCTCATGGTGGTCGAGGCGGTCTCGCCCAGTTTCGGGATACTGGGTGGCGGGGGTGCCGTGGCGTTTGTGGTTGGCTCCATTATGCTGATGGATACTGATTTGCCCGGCTATCAGATTGCCATGCCGGTGATCGCCGCCCTCGCGGTGACTACCGTGGTGATCATGGTTCTGGTGTTGCGCATGGCCTTGCAGTCAACGCGCAAGGCCGTGGTCAGTGGCTGGGAAGGAATGGAGGGCAGCACCGCGGTGGCGACCCGTGATTTTGATGGGAACGGCCACGGCCGTGTGCGGGTGCTGGGTGAGATCTGGCAGGCGCAATCGCCGGACCCGGTCCGGGAAGGGGATGTTGTGCTTATCAAGCAAGTGGAAGGACTTAAACTGACAGTCAGGTTGGAGGGCTAGCCAAATGATGGGGTATTTCACCATAGCCATAGTACTGATCATCATCAGTCTACTGGTGAGTATGTTCCGGATCCTGCGGGAGTATGAAAGAGGGGTGATCTTCCTGCTGGGGCGTTTCCAGAAGGTGAAAGGGCCAGGGCTGATCATCGTGATTCCTTTCATCCAGCAGATGGTGCGCGTGGACCTGCGTACGATTGTGCTGGATGTGCCGTCCCAGGACGTGATCTCGCGGGATAATGTCTCGGTTAAGGTTAACGCGGTTCTGTATTTTCGGGTTATGGATCCGCAGAATGCCGTCATTAATGTGGAAAATTTCTACGCCGCAACCAGCCAGCTGGCGCAGACAACCTTGCGGTCCGTATTGGGCAAGCACGATCTGGACAATATGCTGGCATCCCGGGATGAGCTCAACAATGACATTCAGGAAATCCTGGACGCCCAGACCGATGCCTGGGGGATCAAGGTTTCGAACGTCGAGATCAAGCATGTGGATCTGGATGATTCCATGATCCGGGTGATTGCCCGCCAGGCCGAGGCTGAGCGTTCGCGGCGGGCCAAGATCATCCATGCCGAAGGGGAGCATGAAGCCTCCAAGCGCCTGCTTGAGGCGGCGCGTACCCTGTCCAAGCGCTCCGAAGCGCTGCAGTTGCGCTATCTGCAAACCCTGACTGAAATTTCGAATGATAAGACCAATACCATTGTTTTCCCGGTGGATCTGCTGCGGGATCTCAAGAAGACAGTGGGTGGAATGGAGACCTCGGACCCCGGGGACGGGGACGATGAGGAGCCGGCCGAGCACTCATCCTCGGAATTCCCGGATACCAGCAGTGTTCTTGGCACCGGGGAGGAGGGCAGTAAAGCATGACCGTGGCATCGGAGAAACCATTTGCACCGGCTTGTGAGCGCAATCAGGAACCCATCCGGGAAGTTCTGGGCGAAATCCTGACCCAGCCGGCCCGGGTGCTGGAGCTGGGTAGTGGGACTGGCCAGCACGCGGTCTATATGGCGCGCCATCTGCCCCATCTTGAATGGCAGCCTTCGGATATTGCTGAAAACCTTTACGGAATCAGGCAGTGGCGGCGAGAGGCCGGGCTGCGCAACCTGCGGCCACCGGTGGAGGTGGATGCGCTGGATCCCGGGGCTTACCTGGGCGAGACCTTCGATGCGGTGTTCACCGCCAACACGGTTCACTTCGTGTCCTGGCGGATTGTGCGCGGGCTTCTGGCCATCAGTGCCAGGCATCTGCGCCAGGGCGGGGACCTGCTGATCTATGGCCCCTTCAACGAAGGGGGCGCCTATACCAGCGAGGGCAATGCGGACCTGGATGCCTGGCTCCAGCAGAGGGACCCGGCCAGCGGCATCAAGGACCGGGCGGTGTTCAGTGCGCTGGCCGCGGACTATGGCTTTGAAGCTGAGGAGCATTTCCGTATGCCGGCGAATAACCAGCTCCTTAGGCTGGTACGTGGCGGTGGCGCTTAGCAGCAGCCGCCACCCGCTTCATCGCTCGAGTCGGGATCATCAAAAGGCAGTGTGGTGCCGCACCCCTGGAAAATGCCGAAGTGGGTGCTGAAATCGCCAACAAACCGGAAATGATCGGCGAAGCGCGTATCCGCCAGCATCATCCAGGTGTTACCGCACACCGGGAAAACCCGTCCGCGTTCGATGTGGTGGTGCTTGTCCAGCCGGAAAACCGCTTCCTCACCGGGGATCGTGCCCTGGTACACCACGGCCTGGCCGTAATCCTCGCAGTGGGGTTCCAGCGCGGGCAGCTTGAACAGCCGGTAGGTGGCGGAGAAAAAGCGCGCTGGAGCGAGCCGGGCCTCAATAGCTTCATTCTCGATGGTTAGTGGTCGGTCCTCGACCAGGCGCGGGTCCGTGAAGCCAACATGCCGCGCGAGATTCTCGAAGTCGTTCCAGTAAAGCGCGCCCGCAAGGCACTCGCCGTATAGGACGGGGTCCTCGCGCAGGTGAGCTGGAATGCGGCGGTCGGCGTAGACGTCTGAGAAGTAGAATTCGCCGCCGGGTTTGAGTACCCGCAGCACTTCCGAGAGAACCTTCTCCTTGTCCGGGCTCAGGTTGATGACGCAGTTGGAAATGACAATGTCGAAGTGGTCATCGGGCAGATCCAGCTCATCCAGTTGCTCGATATACCCTTCCAGGAAACGGACGTTGGAGTGGGTGTAACCAAAGGCCTGTCGGTGGAAGTCCTGGTGCCGGCGGGCGATGGCCAGTTGTTCCGGGGTCATGTCCACGCCCACCACGTCGCCGTGTTCTCCGACCAGCCTGGACAGCACATAGCAGTCGCGGCCACTGCCGCTGCCAAGATCCAGGATGCGCGCGCCTTCCAGCAGCTGCGGCGCGACCAGGCCACAGCCATAGTAATGGGAGACGACCTCGTCATGGAGGCTGGCGAGGATGGGCTTGAGCCATTCCGGTGGCGCCTGGTCACAGCAGGCGTTGGTCTGCAGGTCCTGTGTTCCCTGAAGCTGGCGACCGTAGTAATCCTGCACGTCTTCTCTCATAATGCGTTTCGCCATTGTTGTCTGTGAATGATCAGTGTGAGGACTCTCTGCCGGAGCCCATGTTACACAACCCCGCCCCCGCTTGCCCGGTGTGCCTGGGGAATACGGTTGCCTGGTTCATGGCGATCGGTGAGCGCGGTTACTGGCGCTGTCGTCGGTGTGAGGCAACCTTTCTGGACCCTTCCCAGAGGCCGGATCGCCAGACGGAAAAGGCGGAATACGATCAGCATGACAATGAGGTGGCCGATCCGGGGTACCGGCGCTTTCTGGCGCGGCTTTCGGAGGCATTGACCCCTCGCCTGATGCCTGGAGACCGGGGGCTTGATTTCGGTTGCGGCCCCGGGCCGGCACTGATAGCCATGTTGCGCGAGTCAGGGTTCACGCCTCATGGGTATGACCCTTTCTACGCCCCTGATGCAGCGTTGCTTCAGGGACGCTACGAGGGAATCACCTGTACCGAGGTGGTTGAACACCTCCACGCGCCAGCGCGTACCTTCCAGCTTCTGGATCAATTGCTCCTGCCGGGAGGGTGGCTGGGAGTGATGACCTGCTTCCAGACGGACGATGAACGATTCGCCCACTGGCATTACCGCCGGGATCCGACCCACGTCGTCTTCTATCGGGAATCGACGCTGCACTGGGTGGCAGCGCGGTTCGGCTGGCATTGTGAGGTGCCACGCAAGGACGTGGCACTGATGTACAAACCGCTTTAGGCGCCGTCGCGCTCGAGGTACTGCTTCTTGCCCTTGACGCCATCCCAATCCTCGGCGTCTGCCGGCGGCTCCTTTTTCTCGGTGATGTTCGGCCATTTGGCCGCGAGATCGGCGTTGATCTCGATGAATTCCTGTTGGTCGTCCGGCAGCTCATCCTCGGAGTAGATGGCTTCGGCCGGGCATTCCGGCTCACAGAGTGCACAGTCGATGCACTCGTCCGGATCGATGGCGAGGAAGTTGGGGCCCTCGTAGAAACAGTCCACGGGGCAGACTTCCACACAGTCCGTGTATTTGCACTTGATGCAGTTTTCAGTAACGACAAACGTCATGGTTACATCCTGGCGATGGTTCAGCCGCGTATTCTATGGTTCGGAGACGGGACCTGCAATGGCCAACCTCAATCGCCGCCCAGGCGCTCCTGTAAACGTGCACGGAGTTCGTACAGGGTGTTGAGGGCAGCGCGTGGGGTCAGGCCGTCCGGGTCGAGATCAAGAATGTCACGTTCTTCCGGCGATGGTTCCAGACTTGCGAACATGTCCGCCTGGAGTGTCGGCGCTGAGACAGCCTCCGTCCTGGCACCACTGGTCCCACCGGCACTGCCCTCAAGCTCCGCCAGCTTGTGGCGGGCGTTGTCGATGACGTCCGCCGGCACTCCCGCAAGCCGGGCCACCTGCAGTCCGTAACTACGGCTGGCTGCGCCTTCGTGAACGCTGTGCAGGAAGACGATGCTGTCCTCGTGTTCGGTGGCCGTCAGGTGCACATTGCGGGCGGTACCGGTTCGCTCCGGGAGGCTCGTGAGTTCGAAGTAGTGAGTGGCGAACAGCGTATAGCTGGCGACCTCGCCGGCCAGGCGCTCCGCGGCTGCCCAGGCGAGTGACAGGCCGTCGAAGGTACTGGTGCCGCGCCCCACCTCGTCCATCAGCACCAGGCTTTCGGGCGTGGCGTTGTGGAGAATGTTGGCGGTCTCGGTCATTTCCACCATGAAGGTGGAGCGGCCGCTGGCAATGTCGTCCGAGGCGCCCATGCGGGTGAAGATGCGGTCGACCGGTCCCAGGGTGGCGGATTCCGCCGGTACATGGCTGCCGCAGTAGGCCAGCAGGGTGATCAATGCGGTCTGGCGCATGTAGGTGGATTTACCGCCCATGTTGGGGCCGGTGATCACCAGCATGCGGTTGCGGTCGTCCAACTGCAGGTCATTGGGTACGAAAGGCGCGTCCTGAAGGTATTCCACCACCGGGTGCCGGCCCTGGCTGATGGCAATGCCCGGCTCGTCGCTGAATGCCGGCGCATTGAACCGAAGGCTCTGGGCGCGTTCCGCGAAATTGGCCAGAACATCCAGCTCGCACAGGGCACTGGCGGTTTCCTGAAGGGCTTCAAGGTCTTCGCCGACATGCTTGACCAGCTCATCATAGAGGTATTTCTCGCGGGCCAGCGCCCGGCTCTTGGCGCTCAGGGCTCGGTCCTCGAATTCCTTGAGTTCCGGGGTAATGAAACGCTCCGCGTTCTTAAGCGTCTGGCGGCGGATGTATTCCGTCGGGGCGTTCTCGGACTGGCTGCGGCTGATTTCGATGTAGTAGCCGTGAACCCGGTTGTAGCCAACCTTGAGGGTGCTGATGCCGGTGCGCTCGCGTTCGCGCTCCTCAACCTGCATCAGGTAATCGCCGGCGTTTTCACTGAGGCTGGTGAGTTCGTCCAGCTCTTCGTCATAGCCGGAGCGCAGCACACCGCCATCGCGCACCACTACCGGTGGATTATCCACGATGGCCCGTTCCAGAGTCTCTGCCAGCGCCGGGTAGGTGCCGATGCGCCCGGCAATCGCTCGCAGATGGGGCAGTTCCAGGGTGGCCATGTCCTGCTGGAGTTCGGGCAGGGTGGTCAGGGCATCGCGCAGCCGGGCCAGATCCCGGGGGCGGGCGGAACCCAGACCCACCCGTGATAGGATGCGCTCGATATCGCCAATACCGCGCAGGCGTTCGTGGATGGTCTCGTGGTGGTGGCCTGCCAGGAGCGTGCTGACGCTGTCCCGGCGTTCCCGTACGGTGTCGGCGTCGCGCAGCGGGCGATTCAGCCAGCGACGCAGCAGGCGCCCACCCATGGCCGTGGCGGTGCGGTCCATCACCGAGGCCAGTGTGTTCTGCTGGCCCCCGGCGAGATTGGTGTCGATCTCCAGGTTCCGGCGGCTGGCCGCATCCATGGTGACGCTTTCCTCGCGCCGTTCACGGCTGAGCCTGCGGATATGCGGGAGGTTATTGCGCTGGGTATCGCGGGCGTATTGCAGCAGGCAGCCGGCCGCCTGGATGGCCAGTGTAAGGTCGTCGCACCCAAAGCCGCGCAGGTCGCGAACCTGGAGCTGGCGTGTCAGCAGCCGGTGGGCGGACTCCATCTCGAACAGCCAGGGGCCCTGGCGGCGTATGCCGTTGAAGCCTTCGAGCAGTTCCGGGTGCGGGAAATCCTCGCTGATCAGGATCTCGGCGGGTTGCAGCCGTTCGAGTTCGGCACTCAGGGCTTCTTCCGAATCCAGCTCCTCAACCACGAACTGGCCGGAGGAGATCTCGAGCGTGGCGATGCCGAAAGCCCCCTTATGGGCGTGGATCGCCATCAACAGATTGTCGCGGCGTTCTTCCAGAAGCGCTTCGTCGCTCAGGGTGCCGGGGGTAACGATGCGCACGACCTCACGGTCAACCGGGCCCTTGGAGGTTTCCGGATCGCCGGTCTGCTCGCAGATGGCAATGGCGTGGCCACCCCGGACCAGGCGGGCGATGTAGCTTTCCGCGGAATGGTAGGGCACGCCGGCCATGGGAACGGGCTGGCCCGCGGACTGGCCGCGCGCGGTCAGGGTGATGTCCAGCATCTCGGCGGCACGGCGGGCATCTTCGTAGAACAGTTCGTAAAAGTCGCCCATGCGGTAGAATAGCAACTCGTTGGGGTGCTGAGCCTTGAGCTGCAGGTACTGGCGCATCATCGGGGTGTGGCTGCTGAGATCGGGTTCCGTTGCGGACATGACCTGTTCTTGTGCCTGCTGATCTGGTGGAATGCACGATTCTAGTCCCATGAACCCGCGAACGAAACGGAGAGTCCTATGGCAGAGCCATCCGATGCCAGACTGGCGCGCGACGCCGCCTCGCTGGGCGAGTGCCTGCGTGGCCAAGGGCGGGTGATCGCTACCGCCGAATCCTGTACCGGTGGCTGGATTGCCAAGTGCCTGACCGATACCTCGGGCAGTTCCGACTACTTTGAAAGTGGGCTGGTTACCTACAGCAATATGGCCAAGGAAAAGCTGCTGGGCGTTCCCGCAGGCATCCTGGCCGGCCATGGCGCCGTATCGTCTGCCGTGGCGTCCGCCATGGTCTCTGGAACTCTGGAGAAAACTGGAGCTGACGTGGCGGTGGCGGTCAGTGGTATTGCTGGCCCTGGAGGCGGCAGCGCTGACAAACCGGTCGGCACCGTCTGGTTTGGTTGGGGCGTGGCGGGCAGTACCCCCGTGACGACCTGTAAGCAGTTCGAGGGAGACCGGGACCAGGTCCGCCGTGACGCCGTTCAGTTTGCCCTGACGCGCCTCAAGCGTTGGCTTGAGGGGTGACCGTTGAATCATTGATCAGCTCCGTGCATAATACTGTCCATACATACAGTGACGCTGCAGCGCGTGGCAGGCAGCACCCGACCAGAAGGCAAACGCAATGGATGACAACCGGAAAAAGGCACTGAACTCCGCGCTTTCCCAGATCGAACGCCAGTTCGGCAAGGGCGCGGTGATGAAAATGGGCGACCAGCCACGGGAGGCCATGCCGGCGGTTTCCACAGGCTCGCTGGGGCTGGACGTGGCGCTGGGTATTGGCGGGCTGCCGCTGGGGCGTGTGGTTGAGATTTTCGGGCCCGAGTCTTCAGGTAAGACCACGCTCACGCTCCAGGTGATCGCGGAAGCCCAGCGCGAAGGCAAGACCTGCGCCTTCGTGGATGCGGAGCACGCCCTGGATCCGGTCTACGCCGAGAAGCTGGGAGTCGACATCAACGAGCTGCTGGTATCGCAGCCGGATACCGGCGAACAGGCGCTTGAAATCTGCGATATGCTGGTGCGTTCCGGTGCCGTCGATGCCGTTGTTGTGGATTCTGTGGCCGCGCTCACGCCCAAGGCTGAGATAGAAGGTGAGATGGGTGATTCCCATGTGGGCTTGCAGGCAAGACTGATGTCTCAAGCGCTGCGTAAGCTCACGGCAAGTGTGAAAACGTCGGGCACCATGCTGGTGTTCATCAACCAGATCCGCATGAAAATTGGCGTGATGTTTGGTAGCCCGGAGACCACCACGGGTGGTAACGCGCTCAAGTTCTACTCCTCGGTACGGCTTGATATCCGGCGCACGGGATCGGTGAAAGAGGGTGAAGAGGTGACCGGTAACGAGACCCGGGTGAAGGTGGTCAAGAACAAAGTTGCGCCTCCCTTTAAGCAGGCTGAGTTTCAAATCATGTACGGTACGGGCATTAACCGTATGGCCGAGATTGTCGACATGGGCGTTAAGGAGGGGCTGGTGGAAAAATCCGGCGCCTGGTACAGCTACAAGGGCGATAAGATCGGCCAGGGCAAGGCCAATGCCAGTAAATTCCTGAGGGACAACCCAGAGATTGCCACCGAGATCGAGAACCAGATCCGCGAACGGTTGATGCCCAAACCGAATGAGGCCGCAGGCAAGGAAGAGGCGTCCTCCGGTGATGATGCCCTGACCGAGGGTACCAGTGAGGATCTGCTCTGAGGCATGGTCATTCCCCCGGATCAGCTTTCGGCTGAGGCACTTGAGTCATTGATCGAGGAATACTGTATCCGGGAAGCCGGAGGTATAGACGTTGAGGATCCCCTTGCCGCCTGCCGCGAGCAGGTCGCAAAGGCTGTTTCTAGCGGACGTCTGGCTGTGCTTTACACGCCCTACAATCCCAGCCAGGTGGCAACGCTGGTGCCTGCTGATCAATTGGACGATAAAGAATTGGCGCAGGAGCAACAGGGAGATCAGGCGCCATGAGCAAATGGGCCACCCTGGGCATTGACCAGAGCCATGACCCAGAGGTCATTGAAGCCGCCTTCGAGCATCAGCTGAAGTTTGCGGACCCTGAGGCCAGCCCGGAGCGCTACCAGGCATTGGTCGAGGCCTATGAATCAGCGATGCGGGAGGCTGGAGCCGAGCCCCAGGAGCGGGGTTTCGGCGTTGATTCTGATTCTGACAGCGGCGACCAGTCCATCCGGGTGCCAGAGCCCCCGTCCGAGGATGCTGAGGTCCAGGCGGGGCGGGTGATGACGGAGCTGGAAGCGGTGTTCGCGAATCCAGGGTGGCGGGAGGACCTCCGCCGCTGGCGGGCTCAGCTCGAGAGTGAACGGGCCCACAAGCCCGGCGTTACCGAGGTCTTGCGCTTTAATCTTTTTGATTTCCTGTCCCGTCAGGCGGTTCCGGGGGAGCTGCCAGTATCCGAAGACGTCCTGGCGTACCTGGATGAACGGCTTGGTTGGCGCCAGCATCGTGCCCGGCTGGAGGAGGCTTTTCCGCAGGAGCGGATCAGGCTCCTGCTTGATGGTGGTGCCGATGGTGTGGGGTCGTCTCATGAGGGAGCTTCCCCGGAGACCAGGGAAGCGGGGGATGATGGTGACAGCCTGATGCCAAAAGGTTTCGGAGTCGCTGTGGTTGGCTGGATTATTGCCATCATCGTCCTGGCCATGTTGTTCAGCGGCTTGCGCTAGGCCCGCCCTTCAGCGCCGGTAGCGCGCCATCTGGCGGCGGCAGAATCCCTCGAGCTGGGACAGTGCGTTGTCGATGGCACGCGAATAATGCCCCGGCACCGACCAGTAGGTGAACTGGATGCCCAGTCGGTAATAGCCGTCCTCTTGTTGGACGCAACTCTTTACGCGACCGTTTATGTCGTACTGGGTGATGTGTTCCCCGCGGAAGTCCATCCGCAGCCGGGCGCCTTTGCGAAAGGGGTGTTCCGCCAGAACGGCGGTGCCATAACGGTTGATATCAAGGCACTTCACGGGCCGGCCCCTCTTCTCCCATAACAGAAAACGCCATGCCCGTACGCGTACGTTCAATCCCGGCGCGGCGAAACGTGGCTGGATCCGTTGCTCGCTTTCGTGGGATTGAGATGACCAGGAAAGGGCCAGGGAAGGGTCCCTGTCGTTGTGTTGATGGCGCGCGTGATCCCTGTGCACCGCAAAGGGCATGTCCGCGAGATCCATGGTGCTCCCGGGGGAGTCACTCTGAGTGCTCATTGGCGGTTTTGCCTCTTGAGTCGATAGGTTTTTGTACTTATTGATTGCACTTAATTGTCGCTTATTCCGGTGCCAGATCAAAGCGCGGCCCGGGGACGGTGTGACAGGTCTCACATTAAGGTGTCCCTGGAACTGATAAGCATTATCCACGGGCTGCTTTGTGATTCGGGTTGAGCCCTGTAGAGTGCGGTGTCTGACCGTTTCCCCAAAGAGATGACGGATTGACTGAGTTGAAGCCACTTCCCCAGAAACAGCTGTACAAGGCCTGCGTTCTCAAGGAGCTGCCGTTCCAGAACACGGACGCGCTTGAGCCCCTTAACGAGATTGTCGGCCAGGACCGCGCCCGGGAGGCAGTACGGTTCGCGCTCGCCATGCCACACAACGGGTATAACGTCTACGCACTGGGTCGGTCCGGGCTGGGCAAGCGGACCATGATGCTGCGTTACCTGGCGCACCGGGATGAAGCTCATGCGCCGGCCAGCGACTGGTGCTACGTAGCCAACTACGATGACCCGCGTAATCCCCGGGTCCTGAAGTTGCCCGCCGGTGTCGGTGAACGCTTACGCCATGATGTGGACCGGCTGGTCTCGCGTCTGGTGAAGGTAATCCCCCAGGCGTTTGACAGTGATACCTACCAAAGCCGCTTTGAGGACCTTAAGCAGCGCTATGCCGCCCGCCAGGAAGAGGCGCTGAATGCGCTGGCCCATGAGGCCCGCGAGCATGGGGTGGACCTGTCCATGAGCACCCCAGGCGGCTATCGGTTGACGGCGTTGAATGGCAATGAGCCGCATACCAATGAGTCGTTCAATGCGTTGTCGGATGAGGAAAAGCGTGGCTTTGAGGACACCATCCGTGACCTGGAGAAAAAGCTGCGGCGCGTGATGCGCCAGATTGCGGAATGGGAGGAAGAGCATGCCGAACAGCAGCAGAAGCTGAATGAAGAGACCGTGGAGCACGTGGCGGCCCACCTGATTGATGAGCTGGCTGAGCGCTACAGTGAGTATGAAGGAGTGCCCGAGCATTTCCGGGGGATGAAGAAGGACATCGCGGATAACCTTGATATTTTCCTGGAAGACAGTGAAGACAAGGCCGCTTTCGCCTATGCCTCCATGGAACAGCGCCTGCCGCGGCGCTACCGCATCAATCTGCTGGTCTCCCGCCAGGATCACTCGGTGCCGGTGGTTGTGGAGGAGAATCCGACCTATCACAACCTGTTCGGGTTCATTGAAACAGTGACCTATAAAGGCACGGTCTATACGGATTTCTCGCTGATCCGTCCGGGGAGCCTGCACCGGGCCAATGGTGGTTACCTGCTTATGGATGCTACCAAGGTTCTGGAACAGGGGTTTGTATGGGATGCCCTTAAACGCGCCATCCGCTCCCGCGAGATCAGTATCCATTCATTGGAGCGGGAGCTCACCCTTTCCGGTACGATCTCACTGGAGCCAGAGTCAGTCCCGCTGGACGTCAAGATCGTTCTGTTTGGTGATCGCGAAACCTGGCTGCTGCTTCAGGAATATGATCCGGAATTCGCGGAGCTGTTCCGGGTGACCGCGGATTTTGAGAACGAGATGCCGCGCACCAACGAGAGCCAGCTGCTGTATGCCAAGTTCATTGCAAGCCTGTGCCAGGACAAGGGGCTGTTGCCATGCAGTAAGCAGGCCGTTGCGCGGGTGATTGAATACAGTTCGCGGCTCGCGGAAAACCAGAACCGGCTCTCGCTGCATGCGGTGGACATTGCCAATGTCTTGCGTGAGGCGGATTTCCATGCGCGCAGCAGCAGCGGTGAAGGGATCGAGCGCACGCATGTGGAGCAGGCGCTGGTCAGCGCGGACTACCGTAACGGGCGCATTCGGGATGAGTTTCTGCAGGGATTTGCGGATGGTTCGGTGTTGCTGTCGTTCAGCGCCAGTGCGGTGGGCCAGGTCAACGGGCTCTCGGTGCTCTCTACCGGTGGCTATGAGTTTGGTCTTCCCAATCGCATTAGCGCGACCTGCCAGTATGGAGATGGGGATATCATTCATATTGAGCGGGATGTGAAGCTGAGTGGTTCCATCCACTCCAAGGGGGTGATGATTCTGTCCGCCTGGCTGTCGTCCCTCTTTGCCCGTGAGCATCCGATGCCGCTGACGGCGACCCTGACCTTTGAGCAATCCTACGCCGAGATTGACGGCGACAGTGCGTCCCTGGGCGAGCTCTGCGCCATTGTTTCCGTGCTGGCACAGCAGCCCGCGCGCCAGGACATGGCTGTGACCGGGTCAGTGAACCAGCATGGGGAAGTACAGCCCGTGGGTGGGCTCAACGAAAAAGTGGAAGGCTTCCTTGATGCCTGCGTGGCGCGGGGCGATACGCGGGACAAGGCGGTGATCCTGCCCGCTTCGAACGTGCAGAACCTGATGCTGGCGGGGCGCGTGCGCGAGGCCGTCAAGGAAGATGGCTTCCGGGTCTATGCCGTATCACGGGTTGAAGAGGCGCTGGAGCTGATCCTTGGGGTGCCAGCCGGGACGCCGGACCGTGACGGGTGTTTCCCGGCTGATAGTCTCTATGGGCGGGTGGAGCAGCGGCTGTCTGATCTCAGGCGTCGACAAGACGACGAAAAGTCAGATTAACCCGGGGGGGTACCGGCTTCCGGGTCTTCGGCAGGGCGTGCTGCCAGTCAGCCTGGACGCCGGCTGGCATCACCAGAAGGCTGTTATGGGGGAGGTCGATGCCCAGTGTGCGACCGTGCTCCCTTCGGTGGCGGAACCTGAAGCGCCGGGTGCCGCCCAGGCTCAGTGATGCGATTACCGGGTCAGGTCCGAGCTCGGGCTCATCGTCGCTGTGCCAGCCCATGCTGTCGTTGCCGTTGCGATAATGGTTGGCCAGCACGCTATTGAAGCGCTCGCCCGCGGCTTCACTGACATGATGCGCCAGCGGCTTGAGCCAGTCCGGCCATTGGGCGGGTTCCATGGTCTGGCCGGAATAACGGTAGGTCAGGCCATCATCGGCGATCCAGCACTGCTGCCTGGGGATAAGGTGTTCCCGGCCGAAAAGGGTGATGCGATCCTGTTGCCAGGGGATTCGCTGTTGCAGCAATGCCAGTAACTCATCGGCTTCTTCCGGGTTCAGGAAGGGGTGGAAGAAGGGCAGCTGGAAAGGGGGCAGTTCGTACAACGGGGCGGCTCCGCGGTTGCAGTTGTTCACCAGGTTCGCTAACAATAACGGGCGTCTGCCCGATCTCAAACCCGGAGGTTCCGTGTGTCGCGCCTTTTTTGGCTGTTCTGCCTGATTTCTGTTGCAACCTCTGTTATGGCTCTGGAGCTGGAAGGGCCCAGGCGCCAGGGGGCTTTGTTGAGTGGGCAGGTGGAGCCCGGGAGTGAGGTTCGTCTCAATGGAGACCCTGTGGCGATTACCGGCTCAGGCCGTTTTGCCCTCGGATTTGGGCGGAAAGCGTCACTGAAACACGAGCTGGTGGTGGTCGCTCCGGATGGCGAGCGGACCACCCGCACCATCGAATTGGCGGAGCGCGAGTACGACGTACAACGGGTTGACGGCGTTCCGCAGGAGACGGTAACCCCGGATGAGGACGCGCTGGAACGCATCCGGGCGGAAGCGCGCCGGGTTCGTGAAGCCCGGAAGACACGGTCGCGGCGGACGGATTTTACCGGTCCCTGGGTCTGGCCGGTGGCCGGACCCGTTACGGGGGTCTATGGCAGTCAGCGATTTTACAATGGCGAGCCCCGCCAGCCCCATTATGGTATTGATATAATGGCAGAAACCGGCACCCCTGTGGCGGCGCCGGCGGGAGGACGTGTTGTGTTGGTGGCGCCGGATCTGTACTTCTCAGGGGGAACCCTGATTCTGGATCACGGTTACGGCGTTTCCTCCACCTTCCTGCATCTGAGCGAGATCCATGTGAGCCAGGGTGATGAGGTGGCCCAGGGCGATATTCTGGGCGAGGTGGGCGCTTCTGGTCGGGCAACCGGGCCCCATCTGGACTGGCGCATGAACTGGCGGCAGCAGCGGGTGGACCCGATGACGGTGGCGCCGCCTCTGGTGGACGGTGCCACCACCAGGCCCGGAATGGGCAACAGTAATCAGTAAGGAGTATGTCAATGGCGGAGACCGAGCAAACGGTCTACATCGTTGAGGATGACGAGGCGGTTCGGGATTCCCTGTCCATGCTGCTGCGCTCGGAAGGTCTTGCAGTCCAGGGTTACGAGCGCGCCACCGGATTTCTGGAAGACTGGCATGCTGGCATGCAGGGCTGCATTGTGCTGGACATTCGCATGCCCGAGATGGATGGTATGGAACTCCAGGAAGAGCTGATTGAGCGTGGTTCCACCCTGCCCATCATTTTCGTGACGGGCCACGGCGATGTACCTCTGGCTGTGGAAGCCATGCGTAAGGGGGCCGTTGATTTCATCGAAAAACCCTACCGTGAGGATCAGCTGCTGGAGAAGATTCGCGGGGCTCTGGCCACGGATGCCGAGCAGCAACAGGGCCGGGAACAGAAGCGGCTGGTGGAAGAGCGGCTGGAACAGCTCACGCCCCGTGAGTGCGAGATCATGGACCGGATGGTGGCCGGCCAGGCGAACAAGGTCATTGCCATTGAGCTTGATATCAGCCAGCGGACTGTGGAAATCCATCGCTCACGGGTGATGCACAAGATGGGCACCCATTCGTTGGCCCAACTGGTGCGCATGGTCATGAATGTGCGGGACGGGGATGAGGGATGACGGCGGAGAGCCAGCCCTCTACTGACCCCGAGCAGGCCTGTGTCCTGCTGGTTGACGACAACCCCCAGAACCTTAAGGTGCTCTACGAGACCCTGCGGGACAAGGGGTACCAGCTTCTGATTGCCAATGATGGCGAAAAGGCGCTGCAGTTGGCACGCCGCCATGAGCCGGAAGTGATCCTGTTGGATATCATGATGCCGGGGATGGATGGCTTTGAAGTGTGCCAGCATCTGCGTGCGGATCCCAATACCGCCCTGTGCGCCATTATCTTCCTTTCTGCCCTCAATGATATTGATGCCAAGGTGAAGGGCTTCAATATGGGAGGAGCGGACTATATCGCCAAGCCTTTCCAGGCCCAGGAGGTCATGGCCCGGGTTGATACCCAGATCCGGGTCATCCAGCTCGAGCGTGCCATGCAGGCGCGCAACCGTCAGCTTGAAAGTGAACAGGCCAGCCTGCTCAATGCCATTTTCGAGGGTATCTACGGTCTGGACCCGGAAGGGGTGATCACTTTTGCCAACCCGGCGGCTGCCGAGATTGTGGGAGCGGAACAGCAAGCCCTGGTAGGGCGTGACGTCGGTGAGCTTCATTTCCGTGACAGCGCGAGTGATGGCACCCCGCACGCGGAGCGCGTGCTGTGCCAGGACGGTGACGCAGCCCTGCGTCGTGGCGTCATGATGGCGCGTGCCGATGGAAGCACCTTCCAGGCGGAATACCGTGCCGCGCCCCGTTTCGAGAACGGCGAGCTGACCGGCAGCGTTCTGGTGTTCCGGGACATCACCGAGGAGCTTGGGCAGGAGCGGGCACTTGAGGAAACCAGGGACCTGGTTGCCGAGCAGCGTGAACAACTGGCCCATGCGTCCCGGCTGACGGTGATGGGGGAAATGGCGGCTGGCGTGGCTCACGAGGTGAACCAGCCGCTGACGGCCATCACCAATTACGTGAGCCTGGTTTCGCGCATGATGGAAAAGGACACACTGGACCAGGACGCTCTTGCGGACGTGCTGGAGAAGATCACCGCCCAGTCCCATCGTGCCAGTGAGGTTATCCGTCGTATCCGCCAGTTTGTGCATCAGCCCGCCACCGGTAAGGAGACCGTTGACGTGGCTCGGCTTCTGGCGGAAAGCCGGGAATTCGCGGAAGTGGACGCGCGCAACAACTCGGTTGAGATCAGCCTGTCCATTCCGCCCCATCTAAGCTATGCGGTGGCGGATCCGGTGCAGGTCCAGCAGGTGGTGCTCAACCTGATCCGTAACGCACTGGAGGCTACCCACAATGGTGGTACTGAGGAGCCGGTGGAGCTCAGTGCGGAGCGCGTGGACGACGCGGTTTGTGTGCGTGTTGCCGACCGTGGCTGCGGCTTGCCCGAAGACGCGGAGGAGCGTCTGTTCCAGCCATTCTACTCCAACAAGGATGAGGGCATGGGGATTGGTCTCTCACTGTGCCGGAGCCTGATCATCGGCCAGGGCGGCGATATCGGTTTTGAGCGCCGGGACGGCGGCGGCACTGCGTTCTGGTTCACGCTGCCCGTGGCGGGCGACGCCGCACCCGATCCCAGCTGACACTCAGCCGCGGCTGAGCGTGCCCTCCAGGTGGGGCGCGGAGGCGTCGCTGTTCAGAAGCCGCAGGGGTGTTTCCCGGCCGTGGCGCTCCCAGGTCAGAATGCCGGTTCCGGGAATGAAGAACGGCTTCTTGAAGTGGATGTCCACATTCCCCTTCTCCAGGGGCCCTTCGGATTGCTCCCATAGCGCCAAACAGTGCGCCTTGCTCCACATCCCGTGGGCGATATTGCGCGGGAAGCCAAACGCCTTGGCCGATAAGGGATGCAGGTGGATGGGGTTCATGTCCCCGGAAACCCGACCATAACGGTAGCCGATGTTGGCGGGGGCCTGGACCCGGGCCTGACCCGTTAGCAACTGTGGTGGCTCGGGCTTGTCCTTGCTTTTCTTGCCGCCACTGTCCCCGCTCTGGAGCTGGCGGTAGAGAATGGTGCTGTGTTCTGTCCAGATAAGATGCCCGGCTGAGCTGGCCTCGGTGAGGATGTCGAACTCAATCCCGCGTGCAGTATCCGTGGCATTGGTAATCCGGGCCTGGAGCTCAAGGATTTCGCCCTGGTGGATGGCGCGCTGTTGGTTGATCCGGTTGCGGACATGAACAAGCCCCATCAGAGGCAGGGGAAAGCTGGTATCCGTCATCAGCCGGATGTGCAGCGGAAAAGCGAGTATGTGAGGCCAGGTGATGGGGCATAGGCTGCTGGCCGTGAAGCCACAGACGTCCCGGTAGTGGCGAAGTTGCGTGGTATCCGTGCGCACGCCGTCGATTCTGGCACTGAGTTCCGGGAGGTCTGCCGCCGAGGGGTGGCCGGCCTTGGTACTGGCCAGAAGTGCCTTGCCGTACATGGGGAGCAAGGTGGGACCACTGAATCGGTAATGGGCTGTCTGGTTCATAAGCGCCTGTTTGAGCTTAGACTGAGGGGTATGTCACAGGTGGATGTCATCTGGGCCAATCGGCTTGTATGATGTCTTGCAGAATGCACATAGGCTGTGACAGCGTCAATCGCGAAAGGACCGGCGTTGCGCGGCATTCGGGTCAAAATAACAACAGGCCGGGAAGTGACAGTATGCAGGAACAAAGGGATTCAGGGGTCCTGTTTCGGCTGGTTTACCAGGCGATGCAGCGATCCGGGGTCGACACCGATGCAATCTTCCGCCGGCTTGGGGTGGATGAGAACTACCTCCAGCGAGAAAATCTCAGAACGCCCCATGCCGCCCAGGTTCTGTTCTGGCAGGTGGTTGAAGAAGTAACCGGCGACCCGGACATCGGGTTGCATCTGGGGCTGCATGTGCCCACCTACAAGGGGCAGGTTCTGGAGTATCTATTTCTTTCAAGCCCGACCTTTGGTGAGGGCCTGAGACGGGCGATGAACTATCAGCGACTGCTCAGCGATGCGGCGGATCTGGAACTGTATGAGGGCGCGGAGTCGTGTTACCTGACCCTCAATGCTGCCGCCGAGGAAATCCGGCGTATCGGGCATTTTTCCGAATGCTTCGTCCTGGGGGTGCTGACTTTCTTCAACTCAGTGACGGATGGCGAATTCCTCCCAACAGCCGTGTATTTCGAGCATGAACGCAGTCAGGGTCAGCAGCGGGTCGCGGAGAGTCTGGGATGCCCGGTGCGCTTTGGGCAGAAAGAGACACGGCTCTACTTTCCGGCCCATCTGCTGGAGCATCCGTCACCGCATCATGAGCCGGGGCTTCTGGCACTGCATGAGCGTTTCGCCAGTGAGCAGGTTGCCGAGCTCGAAAAGCAGGATATCGTCGGGGATGTGGAGCGGCTGGTCGCTGAACAGCTCGATTCCGGGGAGGTGACCCTGAGCGCGGTGGCCAACCGGCTCAACATGAAGCCGCGGACCCTGAGGACGCGTCTCACCGAGGCCAATACCTCGTTCAACCAGGTGGTGTCGCAGTTCCGTTACCGGTTGGCCTGCCGCCTTTTGGCCGCCACGGATGAGTCCATTGACGAGATTGTCTACCTGACTGGCTTCTCCGAACCCAGCACCTTTTATCGTGCCTTCAAACGCTGGTCCGGTATGACCCCGATCGAATTCCGGCGCCGCTCCGAGGAATACGACGAGGACATGGTCAGCTGAGTGCGGCAGGTCATAATCCTGTCACCTTTGGGGCGCATCCTGATCGGCAGAATGAACGGTAATCAGGAGGCGGCCATGCGTGAGCACGAAGAAGAACTGCTGGAGCTGAGTCTTCAGGACGACGATAGGGAGGAGTCGGAATGCGACGACGGCATCGACCTGTGAATCAACGCGCCATTCCGTACCGGCGCCGGTACCGTCCGGGGCTGCACCCGTACCATCGCCGGAATGCGCCGTGGAAGGCACTGGGGTTCGCGAATCCCACCAGTGATGCAATGTCGGAAAACGACAGCGGCGTGCCGCGCACGTAGTCCTCGGCCAGTTCACGGCGGGTGCGATCGAGCAGGGCACGGTAGGTCAGCCCTTCCTGTTCCAGCGCCCGTCTGAGGCCCCACTCGGTGGTTCCGAGTCCCAGTGCCACCTCGGCCATGCTCGGTGGCGCTGATCCCATGCGTTGCGCGATGGCCTCGCGCGCCCGTTCGGTCGTGCTCTGGCCCCATGCCAGTCTCTGGCGCTCGGTCTCGCAGTGCTGGCACAGCTCCTGGAACAGCGCTGCCTGGGCCAGTCGATTGGGATGCAGAGCGGTTTCTGGAGGCAGGTCGATGCGGTTCTGTTCGGCCTCGAACTGAACCGGGCACCCGAACCACTGCCTGTACTGTTGGGCGTTGGCCGGCTCAGTGTACTCAATGCCGACCTTTACCAGTAATGGGTCTTGCCCCCCAAGTTCCCGCAGGAATGCCACCCACCCCGCCAGGATCGAATCCACCACAAAGCAGTTATAGCGGTTATAGGGGCTGATGGAGTAGAAAACCGCACTCAGTCCGCCATCAGCGGTGCGCTCGGTATGCGACTGGCCACGGCTGTTGGTACTCATCAGCCGCTCATAGCGCACCAGGGTCGCCAGCGCTTCCCCGAGGGTGGGGGCGCTGGCAGCGGCCATTCCCGCCAGTCCCAGATCGGTCATGCGTGTGTGATCCCCGAAAGCCAGCCCCAGGGCTGGTTCACCGGTCATCTGAATGGCGGCATGCCCCATGCGCATGAACCGGGGAATACTGATGCGTGCGCCGGGTGTGTTCAGCAGCCCCCTGGAGACCCGGTAACGGGCCAGCCATGGCGCGGGGTCATGATCACGGCTGCGCAGGGTACGGGCCATGACCGCTACATAGCTGACGCTGATATCGCCCAGGCGGTTGGCACGGGTTCCGAGCATAATACCAATCCATAAGGACCTAAAACCAATCTGTGAATATTGTAGCATGAGTGCCAGGTGCGTAACTTGATGGGCATTCAGAACGAGGAGACCGCCATGACCCAGAACCCATCCGATAGCAACGCTTACCCCCACCTTTTGGAGCCGCTGGATCTGGGCTTCACTCAACTGCGCAACCGGGCCCTGATGGGCTCCATGCACACTGGCCTTGAGGAAGCACCGAATGGTTTTGAACGCCTGGGTGCTTTCTACGCGGAGCGGGCCCGTAGCGTGGGCCTGATCGTTACCGGTGGCATCGGGCCAAACCCGGAAGGGGCGGTTATGAAGGGGGCCGCCAAGATGGACACGGAGGAGGAAGCTGAGGAGCACCGAGTGGTCACCGACCATGTGCATCGTGCTGGTGGCAAGATCTGCATGCAGATCCTGCACACGGGGCGGTATGCCTACTCACCGGATCTGGTGGCGCCGTCGGCGATCCAGGCGCCGATCAACCCCTTCACACCACGGGCGCTGGAAACTGACGAAGTCGAGAAACAGATTGACGACTACGTCAATTGTGCCCGTCTCGCCCGTCAGGCGGGGTATGACGGTGTGGAGATCATGGGCTCCGAGGGCTATTTCATCAACCAGTTCATCGCCCGGCGCACCAATCATCGCACGGACAAGTGGGGCGGCTCCTTTGAAAACCGCATCCGTCTGCCGCTGGAGATCATCCGCCGCGTGCGTGAAGCCGTGGGCGAGGATTTCATCATCATCTACCGGCTCTCGATGATTGACCTGGTAGACGAAGGCAGTACCTGGGAGGAGGTGGTGCACCTGGCGAAGGAGGTGGAAAAAGCCGGCGCCAACATCATCAATTCCGGTATCGGCTGGCATGAGTCCCGGGTCCCCACCATCGCCACCATGGTGCCTCGCGGTGCCTTCAGTAAGGTCACGGCGCGCCTCAAGGGGCAGGTGAGTATTCCGCTGGTTACGACCAACCGCATCAACATGCCGGATCTTGCCGAGGAAGTGATCGCCGAAGGGGATGCGGATATGGTTTCCATGGCGCGGCCCTTCCTCGCGGATGCGGACATGATCGCGAAAGCGGCGGATAACCGGGCGGACGAGATCAACACCTGCATTGCCTGTAACCAGGCCTGTCTGGACCACACCTTCCAGGGCAAGCTCACCTCCTGTCTGGTGAACCCGCGTGCCTGCCATGAGACCGAACTGGTTTACGAGCCGGTGAACCAGCCTCGGCGTATCGCTGTGGTTGGCGCCGGCCCGGCGGGGCTGTCGGCGGCGACGGTCGCGGCTGAACGCGGCCATGACGTGGATCTATTCGACGCAGCGGCGGAGATCGGAGGCCAGTTCAACATGGCCAAGAAGATTCCGGGCAAGGAAGAGTTCCATGAAACCCTGCGTTACTATCGCCGCATGATTGAGAAGCACGGCGTGAACCTGCACCTCAATACCCGGGTAACCAAGGAGACGCTGGCCGGCCAGGGCTATGACGAAATCCTGATGGCAACCGGTGTCTATCCCCGCACGCCGGAGATACCGGGGATTGATCATCCCTCGGTGCTGGGCTACATCGATGTGCTCAGAAAAGAGGCGCCAGTGGGCCGGCGCGTGGCGGTTATGGGCGCTGGGGGCATCGGGTTCGATGTGTCCGAGTACCTGACCCACGAGGGCCCCTCGCCGTCGTTGGATCCGGATCACTTCATGAAGGAGTGGGGTGTTGACGTCAGCGTTGAGACCCCGGGCGGAGTGGAAGGTTTGCAGCCCAACCCGCCACAACCCCCGCGCGAGGTAGCACTGCTGCAGCGCAAGACCTCCAAACCCGGCAAGGGGTTGGGTAAGACCACCGGCTGGATCCACCGCAGCTCGCTGAAGATGCGCAATGTGCGGATGATCCCCGGGGTTGAGTACCATCACATTGATGATGACGGGCTGCATGTCAGCATTGACGGTGAGCCCCAGGTGCTGGCGGTGGACAACATCATCGTCTGCACTGGCCAGGAGCCGCTGCGGGAACTCCAGGCGGAGTTGGAAAACGCGGGTGAGACGGTAACCCTCATCGGTGGCGCGGACGTGGCAGCGGAACTGGATGCCAAGCGTGCGATCGATCAGGGCAGCCGGGTTGCCGCGGCCGTGTAAATCGGTGATTCCCGTCGTCCACCGTGATCCGGTAGACTGTGGGGTTGTTACCCACGGGCTACCGGCGGATTAAGGCGGTTCATGGAGACCTTCAAGAATATCGGCGTTATCGGGCGTATGGGCAGTGTCAAGGTTGTGGAGACACTGCGCCGGCTCAAGAGCTACCTCATCGACAACGACTATCAGGTGGTGCTGGAGGCCGATACTGCCTCAATGATGCCGGGTCACGGATTGCAGGTGGCGAGCAAAAAGCTCATCGGTGAAATCTGTGATCTGGCCATCGTGGTCGGAGGGGACGGCAGCCTGTTGGGCGCCGTGCGGGACCTCGCCAAGTCGAATATCCCGATCCTGGGCGTCAATCGTGGTCGGCTTGGCTTTCTCACCGACATCTCTCCGGATGAACTGGAAACCCGGCTGAACGCGGTTCTGGAAGGCGATTACATCCAGGAACGGCGGTTCATGCTGGATGCCGAGATCAAGCGTAATGGCGAACCCACGGGCTTCGGCACGGCGCTCAATGATGTGGTGCTGCACCCCGGGCGCTCAACCCGCATGATCGGGTTTGATCTCTACATCGAGGGGCAGTTTGTCTACAGTCAGCGCTCCGATGGTCTCATTGTGTCCACGCCCACCGGCTCCACGGCCTATGCACTGTCCGGCGGCGGGCCCATCATGCATCCTAAGCTGGATGCCATCGTGCTGGTCCCCATGTTTCCGCATACCCTCAGCAGCCGGCCGATCGTGGTGGACGGCAACAGTGAGATCAAGCTGATCATCGACGAGGCCAACGAGTCCTGGCCCCAGGTGAGCTGTGATGGCCAGAAGGAACTCTCCTGCGGCCCCGGTGACGCCATCTCCATCGCGAAGCGCCCCTTCCGGCTGAACCTGATCCACCCCAGCGACCACAACTTCTATGCGACCTGTCGCGAGAAGCTGGGCTGGGCCAGCACCATTGCGGCAAGCTGAGTGAGGCACTCATGAAGCGCTCGCAGGGCTATGACATCATCGGTGATATCCACGGCTGTGCGCTGACGCTGGAGCGGCTTCTGGAGCAGATGGGATACCGTAAGCGCCAGGGCGTGTATGAACATCCCTCGCGCGTGGCCGTCTTTGTGGGCGATATTATTGATCGTGGGCCGCGCATCCGCGAGGCGCTGCACCTGGTGCGGGACATGGTGGATCGTGGCTCCGCCCTGATTGTGATGGGCAACCATGAATACAACGCCCTGGGTTACTGCACATTGGCTCGTCCCGGCAGCGGTCGGCGGTATGTGCGCGAACACAACGAGCGCCACACTCGCCTCATCCGGGAAACGCTTGAGCAGTTTGAGCACTATGACGACGAGTGGCACGACTTTCTGAGCTGGTTCTACGAGTTGCCGCTTTTCCTCGAACGGGACGGCTTCCGGGTGGTCCACGCCTGTTGGGATGAGCACCTGATCCGCCAGTTTGAGCAGCGCCATCCTGACGGCTGCATCAATGCCGACTTCCTGCACGCTTCCATGGCGCCGCACTCCTTCGCGGGTCGGGTTATGGATCGCCTGCTTCGGGGAACCGCCATGAAGCTGCCGGACAACCGCACGATGACGGGGCGTGACGGCTTCCAGCGCCAGTTTTTCCGCACCAAGTTCTGGGCGGAACAGGCGGAGACCTATGGCGATATCGTGTTCCAGCCGGACCCGCTGCCGGACGACGTGGCCAACCGGCCCCTGGATCCGGAAGACAGGGAGCGGTTGCTCACCTACGATAAGAACGAACCGCCGGTCTTTGTGGGCCACTACTGGCTCGAAGGGATACCCGCGCCGATCACCCCCAATGTGGCCTGCCTGGACTACAGTGCCGTGAAATACGGTCGGATGGTGGCCTATCGGCTGGATGACGAGGTGACCCTGGACCCGGATCACTTCGTCTGGGTGGAGGTGAACCGCTCGGAGCAGACGACATGATCCGCATTGCGTCTGTCCCGCAGCGGATCGATCTGAAACCGTTCAGTCAATGGCTTGATTCCCAAGGGGTTACTCACGCTATTGAATGGGATGGGGGTCATCAGGTCCTGTTCATCGAGGGGGAGCAGCTTCGCCAGCCGGTCACTGAGGCATTGTCACGCTACCTGGACGATCCCCGCCACGCCGGAGCCCCGGAAGGCTTTAGCCGGCCGCGCCAGCGCCGTGTGGTGGCGGGGCACTGGCAGGCAGGGCCGAAAGACGCGCCACTGACGTTTGGCTTGATCGTGGCCGCTGCCCTGACGGCGTGGCTCACCGCTTTCGGCGCCCGGGAACAGCTGTTGGTCCTGTTGACCCTCGTTCATCCCTACGAATGGCCTCTCGCCAGCTTTGAGTACCGTGTTGATGCCCTGGTCGAAACGCTTGCAAGCCTGCAGCTGTGGCGTCTTGTGACACCGGACCTGCTGCATTTCAGTCTGATGCACCTGATCTTTAATGGCGTCATTCTCTGGTTCCTGGGCAGCCAGGTTGAAGCCATGGATGGGCGCTGGCACCTGGTGGCCCTGGTTCTGGTGACGTCGCTGGGGGGCAATATTCCGCAGTTTCTGTTGTCGGGACCCTTGTTCGGCGGGCTTTCCGGGGTGGTCTACGGGGTTCTGGGCTATGTCTGGTTTTGTAATCAATGGCGGCTCCGCTTCCAGTTTCCGCCGGCACTGATGACGGTAGCGGTGGTATGGCTGCTGATTGGGTTGACCCCTCTGACCGAGCTCCTGCTCGGCGCGAGTATGGCGAATGCAGCTCATCTGGGTGGGCTGCTCAGTGGGCTGGCCTATGGCATGGTGAGGTCAGCGAATGACATGAGGAGACGGTAATGACCTACGAGGAGCTGATCCGACAGCTCGATCCGCGCATCTACCAACGCCTGCGCGAATCGTTGCAGCTGGGCAAGTGGCCGGATGGCCGGCCCCTGACAGAGGAGCAGAAGCGCATCTGTATGGAAGCCATCATCTGGTACGAGAACGAGCATAACATCCCCGAGGAGCAACGGACTGGCACCATTGAGCGGCCCGAGTCCGGTGAAGGGGAGGGTGGTGTCCAGGTTCACGACACACGCCACTGAGCCGCGCTACGCCAACAGAACCAACCAACAACAAAGAGTTCCGTCATGAGAGCAGAGCAACCCCAGGCCGTTCACCTGGCGGATTACCGCGCCCCCGCCTTTGTCATTGATCATGTTGATCTGCGCATCGAGCTTTTTGAAGACAGCGCCCTGGTCCATTCGCGTCTGCAGATCCGCCGTAACCCAGAGGACGAGTCTGACGAACGCAACCTGGTGCTGCACGGTGAAGCCCTTGAGCTGCAGTCACTGATGCTCGATGGCCGCCCGGTGGAGAACCATCAGGTTGATGAGACGTCCCTGACCGTTCCCAGCGTGCCTGAGCAGTTCCATCTTGACGTCACCACCCGGATCCACCCGAAAGACAATACCCGGCTCGAAGGGCTCTATCAGTCCTCCGGAATGTTCTGCACCCAGTGCGAGCCGGAAGGGTTCCGGCGCATGACCTACTTTCTGGATCGCCCGGATGTGATGGCCTGCTACCGGACCCGCATTGAAGCGGACCAGGCGGCTTATCCGGTGCTGCTGGCCAATGGTAACCCTGTGGACTGGGGGGAACTGGACGAGGGGCGGCACCAGGTGACCTGGGAAGACCCCTACCCCAAGCCCAGCTACCTGTTTGCCATGGTTGCGGGTGACCTGGTGGAAAAACGGGATGAATTCGTGACCGGTTCCGGGCGCACCATTGACCTGCGCATGTACGTGGAGGCGCGTAACGAGGCCAAGTGTGAGCATGCACTGGCATCGCTTAAAAAGGCCATGGCCTGGGACGAAGAGGTTTACGGCCGGGAATATGATCTGGACATCTTTATGATCGTGGCCGTGGACGACTTCAACATGGGGGCGATGGAGAACAAGGGGCTGAACATTTTCAACTCCTCCTGTGTGCTTGCCAGCCCCGACACCGCGACCGACGCCACCTATGACCGTATCGAGAGCATCGTCGCCCACGAGTACTTCCACAACTGGTCGGGCAACCGGGTGACGTGCCGGGACTGGTTCCAGCTCAGCCTCAAGGAAGGCTTCACGGTTTTCCGGGATAACCAGTTCTCTGCGGACATGGGATCGCCCACCGTCCAGCGCATCGATCATGTCAACATGCTGCGTACGGCCCAGTTCGCTGAAGATGCAGGCCCCATGGCCCATCCGGTGCGGCCGGCCTCCTACATCGAGATCTCCAACTTCTACACCCTGACCGTTTACGAGAAAGGCGCCGAAGTGGTGCGGATGATTCACACCCTGCTGGGGCCGGAGATGTTCCGGGAGGGCAGTGACCTGTACTTTGCCCGGTATGATGGGCAAGCCGTGACCACGGACGACTTCGTGACCGCCATGGAAGATGCCAGCAGCCGGGACCTGACGCAGTTCCGGCGCTGGTACGACCAGGCCGGGACGCCGGAGGTGCGGGTCACGGATCATTTCGACGCACAAACCGGAACCTACACGCTGACCCTGAATCAGTCCTGCCCGCCCACGCCGGGTCAACCGGATAAAGCGCCGTTCCATATTCCGGTCCGGATGGGCCTGCTCGCCAGCAACGGCAACCCAGTGCCGCTGGACGAAGCGGGTAACACGGAACAGGTGCTTGAGCTGACCGGGCAGGAACACAGCTTCCATTTCACCGGGCTGAGCGAACGCCCGGTGCCTTCTCTGCTGCGTGGCTTCTCGGCGCCGGTAAAACTGGATTACCCCTGGACCCGCGATCAGCTCAAGTTCCTGATGAGTCATGACCCGGACGGGTTCAATCGTTGGGATGCCGGGCAGAAACTGGCTGTGGACGTGATCCTGTCAGTCCAGCAGGGGCGGGATACTGACGTGGATCCGCGATTGATCGACGCCTATCGAACCCTGCTGACAACCGAGGGCCTGGATCGGGCCATGGTGGCCCGGATGCTGGCGCTGCCTTCAACGGCCTGGCTCATTGAACTGACGGATGAAGCCGACGTGGCCGCTATTGACCAGGCCCGTCACCACGTTGAACGGGCCGTTGCCACGGCTTTGCGGGATGAGCTGTTGCAGGTACGCCATGACCACCACCCCGAAGAAGCCTATGCGTTTGAGCCCCGGCAGGTGGCGGCGCGCTCGCTGAGCAACAGCGCACTGGCGCTGCTTACCCGGATCGGGGACGAACAGGGGCGCAGCCAGGCGATGCGCCAGTTTGATCAGGCTACCAACATGACGGACCGCCTGGCGGCGTTGAAAGCGCTGGTTGATTCACCCTTCGCCGAGGAAAGGGAGAGCGTGCTGGCGCGCTTTTACAATGATTGGCAACACGATCCCCAGGTGGTGGAGCAATGGTTTGCGGCCCAGTCCGGCAGTTCCTGGGTTGGAGATGTGACGCGCGTCACGGAATTGCTGGGGCATCCCGCCTTTGATTGGAAAAACCCCAACAAGGTTCGTATGGTTATCGGCGTCTTTGCGGGGCGGAACCTCAGGCATTTCCACAGTGGGGATGGGAGTGGTCACCGCTTTCTGGGCGAACAGATCCGAAAGCTGGATGCATTGAATCCACAGATCTCGGCACAGCTGGCCCAACCGCTGACCCGGTGGCGGCGGTATGCCCCCCACCTGCGTGATTCCATGGCTGGTGTGCTGAGAGAACTCCGGGAACTTCCAGATCTTTCCCGGGATCTATACGAAGTGGTCACCAAGAGTCTGGACGAGTCCGGGTGATGGGCTGGTGAATGGACAAACTGGGGCAGTCGGCTACCCTTTCGGGGAGTCGTGTCTGCACGCAGGGCCATTGCCGCGGCCCGGAGTGCAACAACACAGGATCATGATGATGCGAAAAGAAGCACCACGTCTTCACAGCGCCTTTATTGCGGCCTTGACCGCCGGGGTCATGCTGGTTTCCGGCAGCTCGTCCGCGGCGGTTTCCGCTGCCAAGGCAGCGCAGCTTGGCGGCGAGGAACTGACCCGTTTCGGAGCGCCACGCAACGGCAGCGCGGATGGTGTGATTCCAGCCTACAAAGGCGGGTTGAGTGAGCCTCCGGATGATGTCAACTATGGTGGCTCTGGCGATTTCCATCCCAATCCCTTTCCGGATGATGAGATCCGTCATACCGTGACCGCGGAAAACATGGAGCAGTACAAGGAGTACCTGACCAAGGGAACCCAGGCGCTGCTCAAGACCTACCCCGACACCTATGAGATCAATGTTTATCCGTCCCGCCGAACAATGGCCTGGCCGGATTGGATTCTGGATAACATTGAAGACAATGCGACTGATGCGGAGTTAGCCGCTGGCGGGAACGGCATCAAAAACGCCTATGGGGGCATTCCATTCCCGATTCTGCATGGCAGTAATGAAGAGCAGGCCAAACAGGCGATGTGGAACCATCTGACCAGCTGGCGCGGTATCTTTCTGGAACGGCGTCAGGGCGAGGTTGCCGTTGAAACGGATGGTGATTACAGCCTGACGATGGCCAAGCACGAGCTCTTTTTCAACTTCTACAACCCGGAAGGCGACGAAAGCACGCTCGACAATACCCTGTTCTATTACCTGTCCCAGACAACCTCGCCGCCGCGTCTTGCCGGTGGGGCGGTGCTGATTCACGAGACTCTGAACCAGGTCAAGGAGCCGCGCCGGGCGTGGGGCTACAATGCCGGCCAGCGCCGGGTCCGGCGCGCGCCCAACCTGGCCTACGACTCCCCCATTGCCGCAGCGGATGGCCTGCGTACGGCGGATGAAACCGATCTCTTCAATGGCGCGATGGATCGCTACAACTGGCGCCACCGTGGTGTTCAGCAGTTCTACATTCCCTATAACAATTATAAGATTGCGCAGGAGGGGCTGTCGTACGACAGGATCCTTGGCACCCACCACCTGAATCCGGACCTGCAACGCTGGGAGCGCCACCGGGTGCACGTTGTGGAAGCCAACCTGAAACCGGAAGAGCGCCATATCTTCTCGCGGCGGGTGTTCTATATCGACGCTGACAGCTGGAAGGTTGTCAGCGTTGACCAGTATGACGGGCGCGGTGAGCTCTGGCGGGTCAGCCAGGCAATGGAAAAGAGCTATTACGAGGTGCCGACCGTCTGGTCGGCGATGGATGTGTTCCATGACCTCCAATCCAAGCGATACCACGTGCAGGGCCTGGATACCGAGGAAGGCCAGACCATGGAGTTCTCCAGGCGGATTCCCAACAGGCGCTATTTTTCCCCGCAGGCGCTGCGGCGTCGCGGGCGGCGCTGATCACTCTTGGCGCGGGCCCGGTATTGCCCGGGCCTGCGCAGTGGCGCCGCCAATCGTCAGTTCAGTTATAAAGGCAGTCTGAATGATTACTCGATCAATGAAACGGCTCCTCGGCATGGGATTCGCAGCGGTGTTGGGTTTCGCTGGCACGGGTGCGGCTTATGGGGTCGGCGATGTGCTGGAGGTGCCGGCCATGGAAACGGATCTCGCCGCCGAGTCCCTCCTTCTGGATGTGGAGTATGCCGGTGAGCGGCTGGTTGCCGTGGGCGAGCGTGGCCATATCGTCTATTCCGATGACAACGGGCAGAGCTGGGAGCAGGCCGATGTGCCGGTTTCCACCACCCTGACCGGCGTGGATTTTCCTGACGGTAATGCCGAACAGGGGTGGGCTGTGGGGCATAGCGGCGTGATTCTCCACAGCAGTGACGGCGGCGAAAGCTGGACCCACCAGTTTGATGGCCGTGAAGGCATCCCGCAGGTTATTGCCCACTATGAGCAACAGATCAAGGAGATGGAGGCCGAGATCGAGGCAGCCGATGATGAGGACCGCATCGCTGATCTTGAGTGGAAAATGGAAGGCCTCGTTTTCACTCGTGATGCGCTGAAAGAGGACCTGGAGCGGTTTGGCCCCTGGGAGCCCCTGCTCGACGTCTGGTTTGAGAATGCCAGGCATGGGATTGCGGTAGGGTCCTACGGTCACATCTACCGCACCCAGGATGGCGGTGAAAGCTGGCAGACCGCTGTTGGTTCCATGGACAATCCGGATCGCTTTCACCTCAACGGCATCACCCAGGTAGAAGGAGGAGACCTCTATATTGCCGGCGAGTCTGGGCGGGTCTTCCGTTCCACCGACCGGGGCGAGAGCTGGGAGCTGGTTGAGCCAGGCTATCGCGGTTCCTTCTTCGGAGTAACTGGCACTGGTGACGGCGGAGTCCTGGCCTACGGACTCCGCGGTAACATCTATCGCTCCGAAAACGGCGACCAATGGCATTCGGTCGAAGTCTCCACCAATCGAACCCTCAACACGGCGCACGTGAATGGCAAGGGCGAAATCGCCCTCGTTGGCAATGATGGCGCTGTTGTGTACAGCGATGACGGCGGTCAGAGCTTTTCATCCCATATACGGCCATCCAGGCATTCGTATCTGGGCGTGCGCCTGGTTCCCGAGGGAGGCCTGCTCCTTGTTGGGGAAAAGGGAGCAGTGCGCGCCGATCGCCAGGGTCGGGACCCGAAGCCATAGGCTTCGGCCCATTACCGGCCCATAACAATAACGTCCAGCAAAATGGTTTCTGAGGGTTTACTTGATGTCTGACTGGCAATCCGGCGGCGAACGGCGCTCACCCAAGGCGGGCGCCGAGCCCATCATCGAGCGTCTGATCTTTAACAACCGGGCAATCATACTGGTCCTTTTTCTGCTCCTGACCGGCTTTCTTGGCTACAACGCGGTCAAGATCCAGCCTGACGCCAGTTTTGAACGGTTGATCCCGCTTGAGCACCCCTACATCGTGAACATGCTCAAGCATCGGGAGGATCTGGATAATCTCGGCAACTTCATCCGCATCGCGGTGGAGAACGAGAATGGCGATATCTTTGACAAGGAATACATGGCGACCCTGGAAAAGATTACCGACGAGGTGTTCTACCTTAACGGGGTCGACCGGTCGGGCCTGAAGTCGCTCTGGACGCCCAATGTGCGCTGGCAGGAGGTGACCGAAAAAGGCTTCCAGGGTGGTACCGTCATTCCGGACGGCTATGACGGTTCGCCGGATTCCCTTGAACAGCTGCGCAATAACGTGCTGCGTTCCAGCGAGATCGGGTCCCTGGTGGCCGACGACTTTGGCTCGTCCATCATCTTCGCGCCGCTGCTCGATAAAAACCCGGAAACGGGTGAGCCCATTGATTATCGAAAATTTTCTCGCCAGCTCGAGGAGAAGATCCGTCAGCAGTTCGAAGAACAGAATCCGAACATTGATATCCACATTGTCGGTTTCGCCAAACTGGTCGGGGACCTCATTGAAGGCATCGAGTCAGTTGCGCTGTTTGCGCTGATCACCATTGTCTTAACCACACTCTTCCTGTTCTGGTACTCGCGCTGCATTGCGGGGACCATGGTCCCGGTGGTCGTCTCCATCATTGCCGTGGTCTGGCAGATGGGGATCCTGCGGTTGCTGGGCTATGGCCTGGATCCCTATTCCGTGCTGGTTCCTTTTCTCGTCTTTGCGATCGGGATCAGTCATGGCGTGCAGGTGGTCAATGCCATGGCGCTGGAGGCGGCCAAGGGCTTTGATCCACTCACCAGTGCGCGGCTGGCGTTCCGAGCTCTCTATATCCCGGGCATCGTGGCGCTGATAAGTGACGCCTTTGGTTTCCTGACGCTGCTGTTCATCGAGATTGACGTAATCCGGGATCTGGCAGTAGCCGCGGGCATTGGTGTGGCGGTGATCATCATCACCAACCTGGTCCTGCATCCGGTGATCATGTCCTACATCGGCATCACCAAGGGGGGCGTGAAGCATGTGCAGAACCATGAAGGTGGGGCGGACCGCAAATGGCGCGTCATGTCCTACTTTGCGCATCCCGGTGCGGCGCCCATTTCACTGTTGATTGCCGTGGTTGGGCTGGGAGTGGCCCTGTATTACAAGCAGGACCTCAAAGTGGGGGACCTGGATGATGGTGCGCCTGAGCTGAGGCCGGAAAGTCGTTACAACCAGGATAACCGCTTCATCGTTGAGCATTACAGCCAGTCGGCGGATGTGCTGGTGGTCATGGTGGAAACGCCGCCAGAGACCTGCACTGAATATCCGGTTTTGCGCTCGCTCGACCGTCTCCAGTGGCGGCTTGCGAACACGGAAGGCGTGGATTCCACTGGGTCTTTGGCGGATGTCTCCAAGATCGTGACCCAGGCGCTCAACGAGGGCAACTGGAACTGGTATGAGATTTCCCGGAACCAGACAATCATTAATGCCTCCATACGGCGGGCGCCCAGTGGGCTCATCAACACCGACTGCAGTCTGACGCCGCTGGTGGCTTACCTTGAGGATCACAAGGCGGAGACCTTGCGGCGGGTGACATCCGAGGTTGAAGACTTTGCGGCTGAGCACAACAGCGATAAGCACCGTTTCCTGCTTGGGGCGGGTAACGCCGGTGTGGAGGCGGCCACCAATGAGGTGATCGCTGCCGCCAAGAACAAGATGCTGCTGGCCGTTTACGGGGTGGTTTCGCTGCTTTGCCTGATCAGCTTCCGTTCCGTGCGTGCCGTGCTCTGCGTCGTCCTGCCACTGGGGCTGACCTCCGTGATTGCCGAAGCGCTCATGGCCCAGGCTGGCATCGGCATCAAGGTGGCGACGCTGCCGGTCATCGCGCTGGGTGTTGGCATCGGTGTAGACTACGGCATCTATATGTTCAGCAAACTGGAGCGCTTCCTGAAGGAGGGCTACCCACTGCAGGAGGCCTATTTCGAGACACTCCGCAGTACCGGCAAGGCTGTCGCGTTTACCGGCATCACCCTGGCGTTGGGTGTGTTCACCTGGATGCTGTCACCCATCAAGTTCCAGGCGGATATGGGGCTTCTGCTCACCTTTATGTTCCTCTGGAACATGGTGGGGGCCATCTGGCTGATGCCGGCCCTGGCACGGTTCCTGTTGAAACCCGAGAAGATGGCCGCGAAGGCAGGAAGCCGGCCGAAATAGAGCTGCCCTTTGCTCTATGGCCCACGTGCCACCGGATTCATGGCGAATCCGGATGGCCGTGAGGCATTTGCATTGTTAGAATCCGCCTTTCCCCGACATTCACGTGATCTTTCGTGGGGATCACCACTGACCAGGAGCCTTTGTATGCCTGAGATTACCCTGCCGGACGGCAGTCAGCGCACTTTTGATCATCCCGTCACTGTTGAGGAAGTTGCCCAGAGTATTGGGACTGGCCTGGCCAAGGCCGCGGTGGCCGGTAAGGTGGATGGTCGCCTTGTGGATACCGGTTATACGGTAGAGGATGATGCCGAAGTCGCGATCGTGACCGGCAAGGATCAAGAGGGCATCGAGGTTATCCGCCATTCCACGGCCCATCTGATGGCGCAGGCGGTGAAGGAACTCTTCCCGGACGCCCAGGTGACCATTGGGCCGGTAGTGGAAAACGGTTTCTATTACGACTTCAAGTATGACCGTCCCTTTACGCATGACGATCTTGAGAAGATCGAGAACCGGATGGCGGAGCTGGCCAAGGAGGATTATCCCATTGAGCGCTCCGTAATGGACCGTGAAAGCGCGAAGAAGCTCTTTGATCGAATGGGCGAGGCGTATAAGGTCCAGATTATTGATGACATCCCGGGTGAAGAAGAACTGTCGTTCTACAAGCAGGGCGATTTCATCGACCTGTGCCGTGGCCCGCATGTGCCCAGCACCGGGCGCCTTGGTGCCTTCAAACTGACGCGCGTGGCCGGTGCCTATTGGCGGGGCGATACGGATAATGAGCAACTCCAGCGGGTTTACGGTACGGCCTGGCCGGATAAGAAACAGCTCAAGGCCTACCTGAAGCGGGTTGAGGAAGCCGAAAAACGCGATCACCGCAAGGTCGGCAAAAAGCTGTCGCTCTTCCACATGCAGGAAGAGGCCCCGGGCATGGTGTTCTGGCACCCCAAGGGTTGGACCGTCTACCAGCAGATTGAGCAGTACCTGCGGTCCAAGCTTCATAAGCATGGCTACGCTGAAATCCGGACCCCACAGGTGGTGTCGCGCACATTGTGGGAACAGTCCGGGCACTGGGAGAAATTCCAGGATGACATGTTTACAACCGAGTCGGAGAAGTACGACTACGCCATCAAGCCCATGAACTGCCCCTGCCATGTGCAGGTGTTCAACCAGGGGCTGAAGAGTTACAAGGATCTCCCCCTGAGGCTTTCCGAGTTTGGTTCCTGCCACCGGAATGAGGCTTCCGGGGCCTTGCACGGGCTGATGCGGGTCCGCGGCTTTACCCAGGATGATGCCCACATCTTCTGCGAGGAGTCCCAGATTCAGGGCGAAGTCTCGGCGTTTATCGACCTCCTGCATGAGGTCTATCAGGATTTCGGGTTCCAGGAGATCCAGTATAAGCTCTCCACTCGGCCGGAGTATCGGGTTGGGTCGGACGAGATCTGGGATAAGTCCGAAAAGGCGCTTGAAGACGCCCTGAACAACGAAGGGGTGGACTGGGAACTGCTGCCGGGCGAGGGCGCCTTCTATGGCCCCAAGATCGAGTTCTCACTGAAGGACTGCCTGGAGCGGGTGTGGCAATGCGGCACCATTCAGGTGGATTTTGCCATGCCGGGACGGCTGGGTGCTGAGTATGTGCCCAGGGACCAGGAGCAGGGCCGCCAGACACCGGTGATGCTGCACCGTGCTATCCTGGGGTCGTTCGAGCGCTTCATTGGTATCCTGATTGAAGAGTACGAGGGCGCATTCCCGCTGTGGCTGGCGCCCACGCAGGTGGCGGTTCTCAATATCACGGACAGCCAGGCTGATTATGCGCGGAATGTGGCTCATTCCCTTGAGGAAAAGGGCTTTCGCGCCCATGCTGACTTGAGAAACGAGAAGATCGGCTTTAAAATTCGCGAGCACACAATTGACAAGGTACCCTACCTGGTCGTGGTTGGCGATCAGGAAGTCGAAAAAGGCGAGGTGGCTGTCCGGACCCGCAGCGGCGAGGATCTGGGCACCATGACTCTGGAAGCATTCCAGGGCCGTCTGGAGACGGAAGCCAAACGTAAGGGCAGAGTCGAAACGGAGACCTAACTATCAAAAAATCGAACCCGCGTGGTGGCCGCAACCAGCGTCCACCGATCAACGAGAACATCGAAGCATCCGAAGTTCGCCTGATCGATTCAGAAGGCAATCAAGTGGGTATCGTGCCTCTGGAGGAGGCGCTGGAGAAAGCTGCGGAGGCGGAGCTGGACCTCGTCCAGATGGCGTCTGATGCGGATCCCGTGGTCTGCCGGATCATGGACTATGGCAAAAAGCTGTTCGAGGAGAAAAAAGCTCGGGCAGCCGCCAAGAAGAAGCAGAAACAGATCCAGATCAAGGAAGTTAAATTCCGGCCTGGAACTGAAGAAGGGGATTATCAGGTCAAACTGCGCAACCTGATACGTTTCCTTGAACAGGGGGATAAAGGCAAGGTCACCATCCGCTTCCGCGGACGTGAGATGGCGCACCAGGAAATCGGCATGCAACTCATGCAGCGGGTCGAAGCTGATATCGAGGAGCTGGCTCAGGTCGAACAAAGGCCCAAGATGGAAGGTCGCCAGATGACGATGGTGGTTGCCCCCCGCAAAAAGAAATGACGGCCTCTCTGCGAGCCGTCATCCATTATATGATCTCGAATGCGGAGTAGTTGAAATGCCCAAGATGAAAACCAACAGCGGGGCGGCCAAGCGCTTCAAGAAGACGGCTAACGGCTTCAAGCGCAAACAGTCGCATACCAGTCATATCCTGACCAAGAAGACGCCGAAGCGTAAGCGCCAGCTGCGTGGCACGACTCAGGTGCATAAGAGCGACGAGGTTCATATCCGTCGCATGCTTCGTCAGTAACAGTATCAAGGTCAGTAGATAGAAGGATTGGATTATGCCTCGCGTTAAACGTGGTGTCGTGGCGCGTCGTCGTCACAAAAAGATTATGAAGCAGGCAAAGGGCTACTACGGTGCCCGGAGCCGCGTGTATCGTGTTGCGAAACAGGCGGTCATCAAGGCCAAGCAGTACGCCTACCGCGACCGTAAGCAGCGTAAGCGTCAGTTCCGCGCGCTGTGGATCGCCCGTATCAATGCCGGCGCCCGCGCCAATGGGCTGTCCTACAGCCGCCTGATCGCGGGCCTGAAGAAGGCGAACGTGGAAGTTGATCGCAAGGTCCTGGCGGATCTGGCGATGAACGAAAAGCAGGCGTTTTCGGCAGTGGTGGAAAAGGCCAAGTCCGCTCTGGCGGCCTGAGCTCTTCATCGTCCGCTGAAAACCGGCCCGTCAGGGCCCAACCTGGATCAGTAGGGGAAGAGCACGCTCTTCCCCTATTTTTTTGGAGTCCATTGCATGGAGAACCTGGAATCCCTTCTTGAGCAGGGGCTGAATGCGGTTGAGGCAAGCACAGACCTGAAGCAGCTTGAGCAGGTCCGCGTTGATTATCTGGGCAAAAAAGGCCACCTCACGGCCCTGCTCAAGACCTTGGGCCAGCTGAGTGCCGAAGAACGCCCCGCGGCGGGTCAGCGCATCAACCAGGCCAAAGAGCAGGTCCAGAACGCGATCGCCGAGAAAAAGGAGCATCTCGAAGCCGAGGCGATGGAGGCCCGGCTGGCGTCTGAATCAATCGACGTAACCCTGCCGGGTCGCGGTCGTGAGGCGGGAGGGTTGCACCCAGTCACCCGGACATTGCGCCGGATCGAGGCGATTTTCGGTGGCGCGGGCTATGAGGTGGCGGAAGGCCCTGAAATCGAGGACGACCACCATAACTTCGAGGCCCTGAATATACCGCCTCATCACCCGGCCCGGGCCATGCACGACACCTTCTATTTCAATCCCGGAACGGTGCTGAGAACCCATACTTCCCCGGTACAGATCCGTACCATGGAAAACGGAGAGCCACCGTTCCGGATGATCTGCCCCGGGCGCGTTTACCGGTGTGACTCGGATCTGACGCACACGCCCATGTTCCATCAGGTGGAAGGCCTGCTGGTGGATCGCCACGCCAGTTTCGCGGATCTCAAGAGCACCATTGAGGCGTTTCTGAGAGCGTTCTTTGAGAAGGATCTGGCCGTGCGTTTCCGTCCCTCCTATTTCCCGTTCACGGAACCCTCCGCGGAGGTGGACATTGAGTGGGGTCGGGAAGCGGACGGCAGCACCAAGTGGCTGGAAGTAATGGGCTGTGGCGTGGTCCATCCGCGGGTGTTTGACAACTGTGGCGTGGACCCGGAGCAGTGGGCCGGCTTTGCCTTCGGCCTGGGCGTAGAGCGCCTGGCCATGTTGCGCTACGGCGTGACCGACCTGCGCCAGTTCTTTGAGAACGATCTGCGCTTCCTGCGCCAGTTCCGTTGAAGCCCGAGTGGAATAAACAGGATTCAGACCGATGAAGTTCAGCGAACAGTGGTTGCGGGCATGGGTTAATCCCCGCATGAGCAGCAACGAGCTGGTTGAGGCCATTACGATGGCCGGCCTGGAAGTGGATGAGGTTGAGCCGGTTGCTGGCGATTTCCAAGGCGTCGTCGTGGGGGAGGTTAAGGCGGTTGATCCCCACCCGGAAGCGGACAAGCTGAGCTTGTGCCAGGTATGGGACGGCGAGCAGACCCTGGATGTGGTCTGCGGCGCGCCCAATGTCCGGGTTGGGCTCAAGGCGCCCCTGGCGCGGCCTGGCGCGACACTGCCCGGGGGGATGGCCATCCAGCGTACCGAGGTGCGGGGGCAGACCTCGAACGGCATGCTGTGCGCCGAATCCGAGCTGGAGCTCTCAGACGCCGGTGACGGCCTGATGGAGCTTGAGAGCGGGGCAGAGCCCGGCGCGGATCTGCGGGAGTGGCTGCAACTCGATGACATGAGCCTGGATGTGGATCTGACTCCCAACCGGAGCGACTGCCTGTCGGTGCGTGGCGTGGCCCGTGATCTGGGCGCGTTGGCCGAGGAGCCCTTTGAGGATCTGGTGCCGGATCCGGTGCCGGCCGTCCATTCCGAGATCCCCTCAGTCAGGGTGGATGCCGCCGCCGGGTGCCCGCGTTACGTTGGCCGCATCATCCGCAATGTGAACGTAGCGGCGGAAACCCCCGTCTGGATGAAGGAGCGCCTGCGCCGTTCCGGTATCCGGAGCATTGACCCGGTGGTGGATGTCACCAACTACGTGATGCTGGAGCTCGGCCAGCCCATGCATGCGTTTGACCGGGCCAATGTCCAGGGGGGCATCGTCGTACGCATGGCCAGTGAGGGGGAGACCCTGACGCTACTGGATGGTCAACAGCTGACCCTGGCGAGTAATAACCTGGTGATTGCTGATCACGCCAAGCCCCTGGCCCTGGCCGGTATCATGGGCGGCGAAGGCTCTGGCGTCTCCGGCAAGACCCGGGACATTGTGCTGGAGAGTGCGTTCTTCGACCCCATAACCCTGGCCGGAAAGGCCCGGGAGCACGGGCTGCATACGGACTCCTCCCACCGCTTTGAGCGCGGCGTGGACTGGCAGCTGCAGCGGGCTGCCACGGAGCGGGCAACGTCGTTGCTGCTCGCCATTGTGGGCGGCGAGCCCGGGGAAGTGATTGAAGTGGTTAATGAGCAGCATCTGCCCAGGCAAACCACCGTTCATCTCCGGGAGGCGCGCGTCAGTTCGGTTCTGGGCATGACCATCGACCGGACAACCATCGAGGAAATCCTTGCTCGTCTCGGGTTGCGGGTGGTGCACCTGTACCGCGATGGCTGGGAGGTGGAGGTTCCGAGCTTCCGCTTCGATATTGCGCTGGAAGTTGACCTGATCGAGGAAATCGGGCGGATCTATGGGTATAACCGCATGCCCGTTACCGAGCCCGAAGGGCGGCTGCGGCTGCGGACCGAGCCGGAAGCGAACCGTCCACTGGACCGGGTCCGGGATCACATGGTGGCTCTGGGTTACCAGGAAGCCATCACATACAGTTTCGTGGCCCCTGAACGCCAGAAGCAGTTGATGCCCGGAGCGGAAAGCATTGAGCTCGCCAACCCCATTTCCGCGGACATGGCGGTGATGCGGACCAGTCTCTGGCCAGGTCTGCTCGACACGCTGTCGCACAACCAGAAGCGTCAGCAGCATCTGGTGCGCCTGTTCGAGACCGGTCTGAGGTTCGAGCGCAAGGGACAAGCCATCGAGCAGGAAAGCATGCTGAGTGTGGTGCTCAGCGGGCCGGTCGCCAGTGAAAACTGGGTGAATGGCAACCGTGAAGTGGATTTCTATGATGCCAAGGGGGATCTTGAGTCCCTGGCCACCATGCTTGGCCAGACCCTGCGTTTTGTGCAGGAACGCCATCCAGCCCTGCATCCCGGGCAATCCGCGCGAATCTACAGCGGGGATCAACCGGTGGGGTGGATCGGGACCCTGCATCCAGCGATTCAGAAATCCCTGGATCTGAATGGCAACGTCTGTCTTTATGAACTAAGCTTGGACACAGTTCTCAGCGGGCATGTGCCTCATTTTCAAGCTTTTTCAAAATTCCCTGAAGTTCGCCGTGATTTGGCTATGCTTGTGGATGAGGAAACGCAATGGGCAGCCGTTGAGGACGTGGCGCGGGGAGCGGCCGGTGAGCTGCTGACCGGGCTCAGGGTGTTTGACGTTTATCAGGGCGAGCACGTAAAGGAAGGCTGTAAGAGCCTGGCGCTGAGCCTGTTCTGGCAGCATCCGGAGCGCACCCTGGGTGACGAGGAAGTCCAGCAACTGATGGATGGTGTTACCAGCGCACTGAACACAAGGCTGGGAGCTGAGTTAAGGAGTTAGCGAATGGCAGCACTGACCAAGGCGGATATGGCGGAACGGCTCTATGAGGAGCTGGGCCTGAACAAACGGGAAGCCAAGGAGATGGTCGAGGCGTTTTTCGGTGAGATCAGCGAAGCGCTGGGCCAAAATGAGCAGGTAAAGCTCAGCGGCTTCGGCAACTTCGATCTGCGGGACAAGCGCCAGCGCCCGGGGCGCAACCCCAAGACGGGGGAGGAGATCCCGATCAGCGCACGGCGCGTGGTAACGTTCCGGCCCGGCCAGAAGCTCAAGCAGAAAGTAGAAGCCTATGCTGGAACCCAGCCACAATAACGAACTGCCAGCCATTCCGGGCAAACGCTACTTCACCATTGGTGAGGTAGCGGAGCTGTGCTATGTGAAGCCGCACGTGTTGCGCTACTGGGAGCAGGAATTCCCCCAGCTCAATCCAGTCAAACGGCGGGGGAACCGGCGCTACTACCAGCGTGCGGATGTTCTGCTCATACGCCAGATACGGAGCCTTTTGTACGATCAGGGCTTCACCATTGGCGGGGCCAAGCAAAGGCTCAGCAGCGAGCAGACCAAGGAAGAGGATACCCAGTACAAACAGCTCATCCGGCAGATGATCACCGAGCTTGAGGATGTGCTTGACGTCCTGAACACCTGAAGGGGTACCTTGAAACAGGACACCCTTTCCTCTAATATGATTCATTTGATATGAATCAAAAAAGGGTGTTCCTATGGAAAAGCTGCTTGTCATGGCCAACAGTGCGCTTGCGCTGAGTCTGATGATCATTGGTGCCTGCGTGCTCATGGCTTATCCCTTCGCTGATCACATCAGCATGGCGGGTCAGATCGCGGCTCACGTTACGATGCTGATCTTTGCTCTGGGAGTGAAGGTCTCCTACATCACCCGGCTGGTGGCGTTAAAGGAATTGGGTCGCGCGTTGCACTAACCCCTTTCATTTCCGGGCTCCATTCGTTATTATTTGCGCCGCTGTTCGCGCAGCACCCTTCGGTCGGGGCGTGGCGCAGTCTGGTAGCGCACCTGTATGGGGTGCAGGTGGTCGCAGGTTCAAATCCTGCCGCCCCGACCAATTCCTCTCCAGTTATTTCAGTGTTTTAACGCTGCCTCCTGTAGGTTCCAGCACATTTTCAGCACACTCAGGCCCTACGGCCTTGGCAATCTCGCGCTGATCCCCCTGCTGATCGATCCACTTTGAGTCAGAAGTCACGGAATCTATACGCGCCTATCTTGCCCCCGATCAGTACCGGCTTTACGCGGAGTACCAAGAGCTTCACGAAGACAGGGTTTTCGCCCATGTGGTTCCTCTATTCACTGATCCGACCACTGCGGTTCACGCTTCTCGATAAAAGCCTTGATGCCTTCTTCCGCATCATGCGTCATAAGATTATCGACCATGACCCTGGAAGTGTATTCATACGCCTCAGCGAGTGACATTTCCCGCTGCCGGTAAAATGCTTCCTTGCCGGTTTTCAGGGTCATGCTGGATTTCGAGGCAATCGTCTGTGCAATCCCATGGGTGTAGTCACTGAGTTGTTCACTTGGCACGGCCCGGTTGATCAGGCCAATTGCCGCCGCCCGCTCCGCATCAATCATCTCCCCCGTCAGGAGCATTTCCATTGCTGCCTTGTTTCCAACATTCCGGGACAGCGCCACCATCGGGCTTGAACAGAACAGACCGATCGAGACACCCGGGGTTGCGAAACGGGCGGAAGGGGAGGAATAGGCCAGGTCACAGCTGGCAACCAGCTGACAGCCGGCAGCCGTGGCAACCCCATTAACCTCGGCGATTACGGGTTTGGGATTGCTTACAACTCCCTGCATGAGACCACAGCATGCGGCCATCGTGTCCTCGAAGAAGGCCCGACCGCCATCCGGGGCCTGGCGTGCCTGTGTCATCTCACGGAGATCGTGGCCGGCACTGAATGCTCGACCGTTGGCAGCCAGAATGATGACCCGGACTGATGCATCCTCTGCTGCCTCATCCAGAGCCGTCCTCAGTTGTGTCAGCATATCCATCGAGAGGGCGTTGCGCCGCTCGGTGTCGTTCAGGGTCAGGCGCAGGACGCCTTCACTGCTGGTTTCCTGCAGGAGGATGGGGTCAGCCAGTTCAATCTTGGGACACCGGTCCATCACCACTTTCATGCCACCCTGTTCAGCAATGCGTTCAGCCTTTTCATCGTGGACTCCGAGTTGTGCCCAGAATACGTTGGCGCCGATTTGCTGAGCGTCACGGACGATCCGCTCCAACTCACTGGATGGCCGAAAGACGTCCACCATATCCACGGGCCGCTCGATGGATTGCAGTGATGGATAGACTCTTAGGCCGCAGATTTCAGTTACATCCGGCCGGGGATTGACCGGTATCACCTCGTACCCGGCTTCAGTCAGGAACTGCAGCACCTGATTGCTTGGCTTGGCCGGGTCAGCGCTGGCACCCACCATGGCAATGCGTCTGACTGATCCCAGAAGCTGCTGAACATACGCATTGGAATACTTGGCGCCGTATCGGGTATCCCTCATAGGTTTTCTTTCCTCACTCTTGTTGTGACCCTAAGCACATGCCAAGGATGCCACAAGGCCAACAGCCCTCACAGAAGCGGAGTTCCACTGGCTGTCTGCTCAAGGCACATCTGTTTCCGGTATGGGTGATGCTTCTCAGAGTTCTGACTTTAAGGAACCACCGGAGCGGGCACGTCGTGTTGGTCCATACTGTCACCTGAGAATGGACGGAAACGCGAATGCCAATGGGGTTAACCAATGGGGTATCTGCACTACTTTGAGCAACGGCTCCGGAACCTGGAGAAGGCCAGAAGCAATATTCTGTCCCGCCTTCTGTGCGCTGAGGGTCAAGCCTACCTCAACGACCGGGCAAAGCTGCGGGACCTTGACTGCCGGATCGAGGCCGTCAAAACAGAATGGTATCTGGCAAATGATCTGCAGGCGCCACCCCAAGCTGCAACGGGGCGGAGCCTGGGAAGCTCTGGCCAAAAGGCCCTGGAGGCCAACCCCGACACCCCAGACGATATCCTAAGGTGTCTTGAGGGCGAGGGTGCTCCCCTTTCTCAAACGAGCTCTTCTGGAGAGTGTGACAAAAGCGTGCTTGTCAGTTCTGGGTAGGTGTCATGGCGTTCCACCCGGTCAAGCAAAGCGTCCAGCTGGTTGGCCAGGGGGTATTGCCAGTCCTGGGGGTGAATGGCGATGCGCAAGGGCTTGCGGCGCCGGACCGCCCACCAGGCCGTAACATGGTTAACCATTCGCATAAGGGCTGCTCGCCACCAGCGGTCCACTTCAAAACCGGTTACTGGCAAGTGGTACCAGCGACCGGTGTGGGTATCGTAGAGACCGCGCAGTGTTTCCACATAGCGGAAGGGGGTGGCTTTGAGGCTGTCACGGGTGACTGGCCCCAGAGCCCAGGCGGGCGGTATGTAAACATTGGCAGCTGTCAGTCCCACCTCCTGGAACCAGGCGTGGCAATCGCGCATCAGCTGGGTAATGCCGGTATTGCTGAGTGACAGATGCTCAGCAGCCCGGTTGGAAAGCAGTTGGCTGTGCAGCCGGTGTGTAAGCGTACGAGGCGGGGAACATTCATGGTGCCAGCCGTGCGCGATGAGGGGGTAGCCGCATTGGGAGAGGCTGCGCAGCCAGCTCAGGTCCGCGTGAGTCCAGTTTCGTCCAGGAACAACGAGGAGGGCGACAGCCGGCGGTGGAATGGTATTCAGGCGCTGCAATAGGCGTTCAACCTCTGGCCGTGTCTCGGGCATAACGTCGTGCACGGAAACCAGGGCGGAGAGTCCTGTTGCTTCGCGGGGAGAGTGGCTTGCCATCACGAGCGCCCATCCAGTCGCCTGAGCAAGGCCACGGTTCCTGAAGGGCGGCGGTCCGTTTTCGGTTGCCGCTTGGTCGCGGTTTGCCGCAGGACATTAAGCCATTGGTCTACGGCGCTGGTGTTGACCTGCACAGCGGCTTCCCGGGCCTTTAGCGCGAGTGCGTGCCGTTGACCAGCCGGTAGAGTTTCCATCCGCTGTAAAGCCTGACCAAGGGGTTCATCGTCTTGGGCTGAGAAAAGACTCTCGCGTAACTCAGGCCACTGGTTGATGCCGCAATGGGGCGACGTCAGAACCAGACGCTGCCTCGCCATGGCTTCGAGTGCCACGGTACCGAACGCTTCCACCGAGGAAGGAAGAATCAGGGCGTCTGTCCGGTCCAGCCAGTCGATAACGGCTGTCCGGGGCAACCAGCCCAGAAAGAGGAGGTTGTCGTGTGTGCGGGCTGCGTCCTCAACAAAGGCTCTCAGCGGCCCATCGCCTGCCAGAATGAACTCAAGATCCGGACGCTGGTGGGCCAGCTCGATGAAGGCCTCAATGTTCTTCTCGGCAGCGAGCCGGCCTACGTAGAGCACGGAGCGGACCTGCTCGGACGGACCGGATGGAGGCCGCTCCAGAAACGTTCGGGACACAGGGGTGCCAACCAGCTTAACGCCTCGGATGCCGGTGGCGCTTGCCTGCTCCTTCATGTGGTTACTGGGCGTGACCACTGCCTGCGCGCGGCGGAACATGATCCGGTTGAGCCAGTCCATCAGGCAGCCACCGAGGTAACCGGTGGTCCGGTTGAAGTAGATCCGGGCTAGTTGGCGGTAGTCGGTCTGGTACGTAACGCATACCGGAATACCCAGCTTGCCCGCCAGCCAGTAACCAGCGAGGGAGTAGATGCCCGGACCAGGGACCACGACAACGTGGGGCTGTACGTCGAGGAAAATGCGGGTGAGGACCCGCATCCGGGGCACGAACAGTTTCTGCGTGGGGTCACCGGGAACAGGCAGTGCCAGGCCCTGGTAGGGCTTGGGGTTCTCCATGCTGGGCGCAACCAGCTCGGCCCGTGCCACCTGTTGGTCCAGGTGGGCCACGAGGTCCTGGAAGTAGGTGCCTACCCCATTGCGCCCCTGGATGGCGTCAACCACGAAGAGGACTCTGAGCTCACTGTTTTTCATGGCAGCCAGTATCCGGGCTGGCTGTGAAAGCAGCGTGATAGTCCTCTGACATTTTGATGACGATTGCCGTCTTGGGGCGCTAGTCTGCCCCCACCGCTGCCTCCCTCAAAAAACCGAGTTCCTGCTCAATAGTGGCTTCGTCCAGTCCGAGTTGTGCCAGTGAATAGCGGTGCCTGCTCTGATAACCGCTCGCTGTCACCTGTTCACGGCTCAGCAACGCTCTGTATTCGGTGCTGATAGGCCATCCGAGGCGGGCGTAAAGGCGTTCGGTTTGCGCCTTGGGGGCCGACGTCAGGTTTTCCATGGCAACGAGGGCGTATTGGTCCCGCGTCAGTTGCGGGAGTGTGGCCAGAAGATGGCGCCCATAAAAGCCCAGCATGCTGATCAGCTGTCGGCCAAGAGTGGCTTTCGGGCTCTTGTGATCGAAAAGGCGGGCCCCATCCTGAAGCGAGCTGACCAGGGAGGGGGCGGCAGCCTGGGGGTCACGGAAACAGGCGATGAACTGGGCGTCCGGGAAGGTGCGGGCCAGGGCCCGGATCATGGGGGTGAACGAGGGGTTTTTGGACAGAAAGCGCCGGTCCGTGCCGTGGACGTAGAGGTGGCGCTGGATGAGGCCGTAATAGAAGGCCATGATCTGGCGCTGTTCGTCGCGATTCAGTTGCTCATCGAAATACGCCAGTCGCCAGACTCTCTCAAAGGGGAAGGGGAGAATGAGCAGAAAGCAGGCCCCGATCAAGGATAGCGCCAGGAAGTCTTCCTCGGCATCCTGTAGCCGGGTTGGGTGAACATCGCTAAACCAGCCAAAAGCGCTTTTTTCAGCCCCGGACAGTAGCCGGCCCCCTGGACGGCCCATGAGCCGGTCGACACGGCCCAGCATTCTCCAGATATAGCGTTGGGTGATGGAGGGGGCAACAATGAGCTCCCACAGTTTGGTTGTGCTAAAATGCGCGCTGTCTTGGGCGAGAAGACGGTGCAGAAAGGTTGTGCCGCTTCTGGGCATGCCAAGTACGAAAACCGGCTGCTTGACGGAGACGTTCCTGAAACCGGGGAACAGCACCCGGTCAAGCGCCAGACCTGTGGCGTTGATGGTCTGGATTATCGTATAGGCGGGAATAAACGCAAGCAGAACGGCCACGCGTTTCGGCGTTAGCCGTCCCTGACTTTTCGAGCCAGCGCGAATGCAATCGCCCAGTAGACGGAGGTGGTTTCTGAGTGCGAGCGCCAGCATGCGTCTCCTGTTGTTGTCCAAAACGGTGATGCTAGCCGGCTTAAATGACAATCGTTTGATGCTGCAGCCGCCTGGGAGGGCTCCGGACTTTTGCTACCTGTAACAGCACGTTGTCTGTAATGCGCGGTACCAACGATTCAATGCAGCGAGGGAACAGCGGCTTTACGCTGATTGAGCTTGTAATGGTGATTGCCATTCTGGGCATTCTAAGTGCCTTTGCGCTCTCGCGTTTCGCGGCTCTCGACGCCGAGGCGAACCGAGCTAAAATACAGTCAGCGAAAGGGGCTATTGAGTCTGTTACCTCGCTTGCCCACTCGGTATGCCAAATAAAGTCTGATTGCGACCCACAGGCTGAGTCCGGGGAGTCGATAACCATGGAAGGCCAAACCATCACCATGGCCTATGGGTATCCAAATTCCACCAATGCCGGCATCGTGCGAGCAGCGCGTCTGCGGAATGATTACCACGTTGTGGCCACCACCGGTCGACGTCGGATCTACCCCGATCAATCGTTCACCCAGCCTGGTGTTGCAACAGATTGTCGTGTCGATTACATACGCCCTGATAACGTCAGCGACCCACCTTCCATCGAGTTATACACTTCGGACTGTTGAGCTCGGTTTATGACCGAGTCCCAGTATCAGTTCCAGTTCCACGGCCCGTTTTGTCCGATTGGTATCGCAACCTTCTGAAAGCCGCGCTCGCTCAGGGAAACTTGATCCCTATAACGCAGGTCTGAGCCTGCAATTGAGAAAATTGTGCCTGGCGGTTGATGAACGAGGAGTAATGAAACAGACCGTTTCGTATTGTTATGGAGGGCGTTACAAGGTTGAGTGGGAATAACAGGCTCCTTTATTGTCCTTCTTGTCGTTGCAACGACACGGATCAACAAGCAAAACGAAGCTAATTAAGGACAAGCCTTATGACACCGATGATTACCCAGAAGCGTCTCACTGCGGGGTGCGCCCTGAGCCTATTGTTTGCGTCCCAGGGCGTCATGGCCCACGGCTATGTTGAGGAGCCGGGCTCGCGCTCGTATCTATGCAGTGAGAAGCAAAACGGCTCTTGCGGCGCCATCGTCTGGGAGCCACAAAGCGTTGAAGGTCCAGCCCGGTTTCCGCAAGGCGGTCCGGCCGATGGCAAGCTTGCCAGCGCCGAAAACAGCCGCTTTTCCGAGCTCGATGAACAAACCGCGAGCCGTTGGACCAAAAACAGCATCGAGGCGGGCCAGACCACCTTTAAATGGCGTTATACCGCCAACCACGTCACGCGGGACTGGCGCTATTTCATCACCAAGCCAGGTTGGAACCCGAACGCCAAGCTGAGCCGTGATTCCTTTGATCTCGATCCCTTCTGCACCGTCTCCGGCAATTACGAGCAGCCGCCCACGACGACCAGTCACACCTGTAATGTCCCGGAGCGCAACGGCTATCACGTGATCATGGCGGTTTGGGATATTGGTGATACCGCCAACAGCTTCTATCAGGTGATCGACGTCAAATTTGATGGCGATAACGATAACGGTGGTGACACCTCACAGTGGGTCGACGTTGGCGACATCAACCCCGTTATGGATCTGGATCAAGGGGACGAGGTTAGCGCCCGGATCTTCACTCTGGAAGGCGAGGAGCCGAGCCTGGAAACCTCGATGACCATTGGTTCCAAAGCGGACGGGCGTAAGAAGGTGTGGCCGCGTTTGCTGGCCGAGTCCATTAACAGCGAGCATACCAAGCTGAAGGCCGGAACCAAGAATGACGCCGGTACTATCGAGCCCGGCCTGGGGCGGAACGATGTGTTCGCGAAGCGTTCGAGCCAGATCCACCGCGCTGAGATCGATATCGAACAGCAGGATGACAACGGAGAGCAACCGGAAATCCACGTTAGCGGCGTGGAAGACAGCTACGCCATTGACGGTGGTAACGTGTCGGTGACGTTCCAGGTTGAAACCAATACGGCGTTCGATGTGGAAGCGTCCATCTACAACAGTGCCAATACCCTGGTTGGTGTTGCGAACACTGGCGTTAATGACGCCACTCATGCTTTCGGCGTCAATGTGGATCCGGCCGAAGCCGGTGCGCATTCCTTGGTGGTGAAAGCTGAACCCGAGCAGGGCGAGCTGATCCAGAAGACCTTCGAGTTCCGTTTGAGTGAGCCCGATAATCCGGGCGGCGGTTCCGGTTACGATTACGTCTATCCGGAGGGGATGGACAGCTATGAAGGCGGCACCAGGGTGAAGGGGCCGGATGGCGGCATCTATGAGTGCAAGCCGTTCCCCAACAGTGGCTGGTGTGGCGTTGATGCCAATGCGTACAAGCCCGGCGTTGGTCGTGCTTGGAGCGACGCCTGGGAGCGCGTCGACGGCTGAAGCCAGAGCCTGCCAATACGCCAGGCGGTTGCCCACCCGGGTCGCCGCCTGGGGTCAACAGGACCAGGCCGTTGGCGGTGTTATTCCATAGGGTCTTTTCCTGAGCCTGCAACGCACTGTAAGTGCACGGTCATAGTCGTTGGTTATCCACGATCATAGGCTGCAAGTAATCGCTTGGAGTCTTGGTCTGGCATTCTGAGCCATTTGGGATTCAGCCTCCATGCTGACGTCTCCTTTTGATTTGGGGGTCCCAGCCTCTGGCGCCTTTTCAAAAAAGATGGGGCTTGCCGTCTTCCTCCACGAAGGGATTATTGAACGACGAAGTCTCCTGCTGGAGGTCCGCCTCCGGGTGGCGTTCGGCCATGAGCTCCTTCATGCGCTGCTCATCCTTTTGTTTCACGTCCACCATCACCAGATGCTGGCCATTCTCAATGGCATCATGGAACCGCCGTATCCGGTAGTTTTCGGTGCCGATGCCGCCAAAGCCTGCAATAAAGGCGCCGGCTGCGGTCATGAAAAGAAAGAGGGCGATCCAGGCCACTGAGGGCATTGTGAAGGCCTGGGCCCATTGGGCCGTGGCAATAAAGGTGAGACCCAAAAGGGCGCCGGCAAGAGCGCCGCGCTCGGTGTAGCGGGCCAGATCGGTGCGGTCGAACAGGGTGGCGCTGTGCAGCCGCCGGGTGAACAGGCCCGCATCGTCCCGGCTCAGGATATGGAACCGCCAGTCCGTGATGCCTTCGTCGTGCAGATCCTCCGAAATGGCCTCGACGTTGTCCATTTGGTCGACAAGATAGAAAAGACGTTTCATACGGCACCTCCTGCTCTGAATCAGATGAACAGGCTCCGAGACCGCTGTGCTTCGGGGTCTGTTCCTTCAAGGTACGACCTGGTCAGAAAATGTTCAAGCTGAATCCGTTCAGGCTGTGCCAGAATGCGGTTATGAAGGTGACCGTACATTCCCCATGGCCGGTAGCCCCGGAGCGACGCCGAATCGCGGGCCATATGGTGATGCTGCTTGGCGGCTTGTTTGCCCTATGGTGGTTTATGCGTCTGGGCCGGGTGCTTGGCGATGTATGGGTCGTCGCAGTTTGGGCCGGGGTAGCGTTGGTGATGGCCCGCGGCCTGTTCCGGCGGGCGCGGATCCGGCGCCGTGCCTGGCGCCATGCCTATCTTGATCCGGAGAGTCCCTGGAACCAGTGGTTGCGGGGTGGCCCCTTGCTATTTTTCAGCCAGCTGGTGAAGGCTGGTGTCTTATCGGCGGTTCTGCTGGCGAGCGTTGTACGCGTTGGGGGCGAGCCCGTGTTCTGGCGACTCATGCTGGTGGCTGTATTGCTGTTCGTATGGGGCCGCATGAAAACGGAGCAGGTGGTCTGGTGGCATGTGGCGCCGGGCTACCGGCCGGAACTGGTGGCACGGCTGGGGCAATTGTGGACGGCGGCCGTACTGGTCCCGTGCCTGGTGGCCTGGGCACTGGTGCAGCCCCAACCGGATTTCCGTGATGCAAGTCTTGAGCAGGCGCTCTGGCATGCTGCCGATCAGGAGGTGGCCGTAAGTGCTGTTGTTGAACGAGCAGCCCAGTGGCTTGCGCTCTGGCATGGCCTTGAACAGTGGGCGGCGCACCAAGTCTCGGCGCTGGAGCTGTCACACTGGGTCCGGGGCGGGGTATGGTTGTCGGTACTGGTGCGCCAGAGCCTGTTCGTGATGTCGCTGCTTGTGGTGTTTAATGGTGTCCTGGCGGGGAGTCTCCATGATGGGCAGCGGTAAACGTATGAAAGAAGTCCTGAGTACGCTGTTAGCTTTTGCCCTGCTGGTCACTGGCTGGTACTGCTTTGGCACGTTTCAGCAGCGCCAGGCCCCGCCTGAGCCCCGGGTTCATCTGGAACTGGAGGGCTCTCACTATCGTGTGCCGGCTTCCCGGCTGCCTGAGCTCCATGCCCGTTCGGACATCTGGTTCCGCCAGGGTGCGGAGTTGGCACAGGCGGCGCTTGGTCGGCGTCTGGAGGAGGGGGTAGACGGGCTTTTCCGCCCCGTGGAGGCCCGGGTTCCGGCATTCCTGGACTGGTATTACAGCCTGCGTGGCGAATACACGCGTCTGGGAGGCTGGGCGCTGGCAACGTTGGGGCTTGAGACTCGCCGGCGCGTGGCGGCCAAGACGCAAGCGTTGTTGTTTGAAGCCACGAACTTCCGTCACCGCCTTGGCGCGCTTGAACGTAAGCTTGCGGTGGATGCTGGCCGGTGGGCGCGACGGACCCAGGGGGGATGGCGACGTATGATGAGGGTAGCGCTGCGGGACTACGAAGTGCCACCCCCTTTGCGCCATCGTGACGAGGAGAACGAGCGGGTGCTCGACCAGGCGGCGTTGTCGCAGGTCGCCGTGGCGGGGGAAAGGCGCAGGCTTGGGAATCGCCTTGCGTTGAGCAGTATGGGTGGTGTGGCGACAGGGACGTTGGTATGGCGTGCGGCGACCCGGGCGGCGGTGGCGTCCGGTGGCCGTGTTGCGGCTGCCCGGGGAGCGGGCCGTTTGGCCTCAAGGGCGGGATCGGCTGCTCTGGCGGGAGCAGGTGTGTGCAGTGTCTCTGGCCCGGTAGCAGTGGGGTGTGGTCTTGTGACCGGAACCGTTGCCTGGATCAGTATCGATTGGGCCATGATTGAGGCGGGTGAGTGGGCCAACCGGGGCAAGCTGGAGCGGCGCCTAAGGGCTGGGCTGGATGACGTGCAACAGGATCTGAAACGTCAGCTTTCGCGGGCCTTGGTTGACCGACTGGTGGCGTTGAATGCTCGCCAGCGTGCTCGTATCCACAATACGCTGACGCCGCTGGATACCATCAAAAGGGCCGCCACAGAAGGTGGCGGCCCAGCAGAGCAAGGGTGAACGGGCGCTGGCTCAGAACCCAAGCTGGGCGGTGAACTGCAGCCTGTGCATCTCGCCGTTGCTTATGATGTCTCCTTTGAGGCAGAGCGTTTGCACGGCTCGTTCCGGAACCACGGCTGCGGGTTCCGTTACAGGTGAGCCTGCGTCGCGTAAGGGATGGCCGCAATTAGACGTTGGTCGGAATCCGTTGATCCGGCGTTTTGTGGTGTTCGTAAGTCCGGGCATCAATCGTCTGCAATCAGGAAGCACCATGATCACTCTGCATCACCTCAATAACTCGAGATCCCAACGAATCCTCTGGATGCTGGAGGAGCTGGGTATGGATTACCGGATTGAGCATCACCAACGGGACCCCAAAACCAGTCTGGCTCCGGAGAGCCTTAAACGGGTTCATTCGCTGGGTAAGTCGCCGGTGATTGAAGATGATGGAAGGGTGATTGCGGAATCCGGGGCCATTGTTGATTACCTGGCCCGCAAGGATCCGCAGCGGCGTCTATTGGTGGAAGAAGGAAGCGCGGGCTTCCTGGACTGGACCTTCTGGATGCATTATGCGGAAGGCTCGCTCATGCCGCCACTGGTCATGCGGCTGGTGTTTGAAAAGGTGCGTACCGGGCCCATGCCGTTTTTCGCCCGGCCGGTGGCTAAACGCATTGCGGACAAAACCCACAGGATGTTCCTGGGCCCGTTGATTGCTTCGCACCTGGATTTCGTGGAGGATCATCTGGCGCGCCACGAGTGGTTTGTTGAGGAACGCCTGACCGCGGCAGACATCCAGATGAGCTTTCCGCTTGAGGCGATTGTGGCTTCCGGGTTGGCGGGTCGGCGCTACCCCAACATTGCCCGGCATGTGGCTCAGTACCAGCAACGCCCCGCCTATCGCCGGGCGCTGGAGGCGGGCGGCGAGTACGCTTACGCCTGTTGAACCGGGCTGCCGCCCTGTTTCAGGTCCTTGACCATGTACAGGGCCGCGATCACCCGGGCCTCGTTCATGTCTTCACGGGCGACGAGCTCGTCCAGACGGGACAGGTTCCAGGTGAACACCTCCAGTGGCTCCGGCTCATCGCCGGGGAGGCTGGACCCGGTAAGCCCTTCAGCCAAGATCACCCGGATGTGATGCCCCATGTAGCCTGGTGAAAGGGTCATGTCCTTGAGTCGGGCAAGGTGTTCCGCGCGATAGCCGGCTTCCTCCTGAAGCTCGCGGTTAGCGGTCTCACGCCAGTCCTCGGCATGTTCGCAGCCCCCTTTGGGCAGGGTGATGTGATATTCCTCCGTACCCGCGCCGTATTCGCGGATCAGCACCACGGTGTCGTCGTCCAGCAATGGCACGCACATCACGCCGGCGATGGGTGGGGTGCGCAGGCGTTCGAACTGGCATTCGGTGCCATTACTGAAACGCAGGTGTACTGCCTCAATCCCGAAAAGGCGGCTTCGAGCCACCAGCCGGGTATCCAGTATCTCGGGCTTGTTTTCCATGGTATCAAAGCCTGTTGTGTGCGATGGTGAGGACAATAGTCTGGCTGGAATGGCAGCAGGGCGCAAAACCTTGATCCACAATCGAGACATGCCCTGGTAGCACCTGCGTGGTGACCCGGTGACTTTGGGGGTTGCATGGCTTGCCCGGTGTGCGCTGGATTGGGAGTGGATTTTGCTGGAACGGATTGAGGCGGACGTCGCGAATTGGCGACAATACCCCGTGGTTGCGATTGCTTTCGGCCTCTCTCAACGTTTTGTGGAGCCCCTGACATGTATAGTGACGGCGCCAGCCACCACCAGCACGATCTTGAGCGCTGGCTGCGCCGTGCCCGGGTAGTGCCGATCCTGACTCTGGATGAGGAGACGGATGCGGAGCCGGTGGCGGATGCCCTTGTCAGTGGCGGCATCCGGTGCCTGGAAGTCACGTTGCGGACCGCCGCTGGCCTGCCGGCAATCCAGCGTTTGCGCCGCCGCTTCCCGGAGCTGGTTCTGGCCGCTGGCACGGTGCGCTCCATTGGGGACTACCACGGCGCTGTTGATGCCGGGGCCGACTTCGCCGTTTCCCCCGGCGCCTCGTCAACGCTCCTGCATTACGGTGTGACAGCCAGCATCCCGTTGTTGCCCGGTATTGCCACCCCCACGGAACTGTTGAATGGATTTGAGCTTGGCTACCGAGGGTTCAAGCTGTTTCCCGCGGTAGCTGGTGGTGGACTGCCCATGGTGCGCTCGCTTTTGGGCCCTTTTTCCGAGGCCTGGTTGGTGCCCACTGGCGGCATAAAGGGCGAGGAGGCGCCCGCCTGGCTCGCGGAGCCGAACGTGGCTGCCATCGGGGGCACCTGGCTGGTTCCGGAACAACGGATTGCGGCCCGGGACTGGCCCGGGCTTGAACAGCTTGCGATGGAGGCCATCAGGGCGCTGGATTGATCACCAGGTGCCCGTGTTCTCCATGGAGGCCCAGGGCTCCTGGGGGGCCAGTGCCTCGCCTTTCTGCAGCAGTTCAATGGAAATGCCGTCCGGCGAACGGACAAAGGCCATGCGGCCATCGCGTGGCGGGCGGTTGATGGTGACGCCGTTGTCCTGGAGGAACTGGCAAAGCTTGTAGATGTTCTCGACCCGGTAGGCCAGGTGCCCGAAGTTGCGTCCGCCGGTGTATTCCTCTGGGTCCCAGTTCCAGGTCAGCTCCAGCATGGGAGCCTGGTTGGCGTGCGCGGATTCCCGATCGCCGGGAGCGCACAGGAACACCAGGGTAAATCGGCCCCGTTCGCTGTCACGCCGGCTCACCTCCTCCAGGCCCAGCAGGTCGCAGTAGAAGTGCAGGGATTGGTCGAGGTGACTAACGCGGACCATGGTGTGCAGGTATTCCATGGGATGCCTCCTGTTGCAAGAGTGGTGGTGGGACTCAGTCGGAACCGTCCCCATTGGGGTTGGAATTGTGGATGTAATGCGCGGCGTCAACAATGCCGCCGCTTTTAAGGTATTCCTGCACGGTGGGAGAGCAGTTCAGGTAAAACAGAAGGAGTTCCCGTTGAATGTCCTGGTCCTGGACTCGGGAAGCGAAGTGGATCATGTCCCGGATGCTGTCGTCACTGTTCCAGGGGAACTGGCGTTGGTAGCGAAGCTGCAGCAGCTTACTCAGGCGTTCCAGATGATAGTCGCCGGTGTAGGTCGTATGGTCCCGCAACCGGAACCCTTGCTTCCCGGATTGCGGTCTGCTCCGTTGCCAGAGAGATTTGAGCAGCACGCTGTCTTGCCTCCCACTATTCGCCGGCTACCCCCAATGGTTAGCCGCCACTTGCCTTTGCTGTCTGATCATCCAAGTGTTCCCGAAACCGCTGCTCACAAACTCTAGCCCATTTTGCTCAGGGGTGTGAGGGGGAGCCGGCAACCGATCCTGCGGACTGTGCGCTGAATCAAGGATCATCCGTGGTGATGTTCCAGATCTGTGGCTTCCGCATCAGAGTGCGCATCAGAGTAACGCCATTGCCTGCCACCACTTGCTCGCGCTGGGCCGGCATAAAGCCAAGGCGCTGGAACAGGGGCAGTGAGGCGTCACTGGCCCTTGTCGCCAGGGTTGCAACGCCCTGCCGGCGAGCGATTGTTTCCAGCTGGGTCACCAGTGTGGTACCGATTCCCCGTTTCTGCCAGCCGTCATCCACATACAGCATGTTCACCAGGTCCGCCGGGTAGAGCTGGGCAAAGCCCACGGCACTGCCATCCACCAGGGCCATTATGGTTAGTCCCCGGCGCAGCTGGGCATCCGCGCTCGCCGGGTCCGTTGCCCATTGCGCCCAGGCATGGCGCTGGCTGGGCGAGTACAGGCGATCATCCACCGAGGCGATGCTGCGCCGGTACAGGGCCAGCAACGAAGAGGTATTCATTTCCGGTCGCAGGCGCCGGTAACGGATGGCGTTATGGGGCATGGTCGGACGATTCTGTGTTTTACGCTCGCAGTGGCAGATAGAGGCGGAAGGTGGCCCCGCGGCCCGGAGTGCTGGCCAGATCAACGGTGCCACTATGGCGTTCGGCCACCGTGTGCACGAACGCCAGTCCCAGGCCTGCTCCATGAGTCCCAGCCAGCTCCTGGTCCTGTTGCCGGCGGAAGCGCTGGAACACCAACGGCTGATCCTCCGGGGGGATGCCCGGTCCCTGGTCCGCCACGGCGACGATGCCATAACCACCAGCTTTTTCCACCGATACGGTGACTTCCGTGGCTTCGGGGCTGTATTGCAGAGCGTTGGTCAGCAGGTTGATCACCGCCCGCTCCAGCAGTTCCGCATTGCCCAACAGCCACAGGTCCTCTTCCCCATTCAGCCGGATGTGGATGTCGCGGCTCCTGGCCTGTTGCTGGACCGCGTCTACGGCATTTTCGGCAATTGTGAGCAGTTCGCATTCGTAGAAGCGTTTTGCCGTCAGGTCTTCGGCTCGTGCGAGTTGCACGAATTCCTCCGCCAGTTCGTAGCTGCGCCTGGCCAGCCGGGCAACCTGGGCCAGGGTCTCCGGGTCAGCATGACGCTTTTCGCGCTGGAGCTGGTCAAGCAGCGCCAGCTGTGACACAAGCGGCGAACGCATGTCATGGGAAATGAAATCCACGGCTTCCCGGTACTGGCGCTGGCGCTCCCGCAGGTCCGTGATGTCGGAGAAGTTGGCAATCAGTCCCGGTTGGCGCCACCGGTTCTGCTGGAATGGCATGAGGTGTAGGAGCAGTGTGCGCCCGTTGAGGGAGAGTTCCGCCGTTAGCGGGCCGTTCCCGGTGAGTACCGACAGAATCCGGCTGCGCCAGCCTCCGCTTGCTGCAGGTGTATCCGGCTCGGGCGCTGAACCGGCGAGCAATCGGGCCAGGGGCATTCCGATCAGGCTTGCTCGGGGGGTATCAAACCAGTTGGCGATCCGGCCGTTGACGAACTCGATCACGCCAACGGCGTCGGTCACGATGACCCCATCGGGCATGCTCTCGAAGCCGGCCCCAATAAAACGGCGCACGCCAGCCAGATTCAGGGCCGCGGAATGGACACGCTGGATGCGGCGTGAGAGTCGTTCCCGGCTGGTCTTGATGGTGGGTCTGGCCAAGCCGGCATGCAGGGGAAGCCGGTCCAGATAGGCGCGCCGGGCATCGTCCACCCCGCTGGCAGGCCACAGGAAACCCAGTTCATGCCAGGCGCCATTGCGCTGGAACTGGATGCGGCTGGTACAGGCCTCATGCTGCCACTTGCCGGGCTGCTGCAGGTATGCCGTGTTGACGGACGGGTGGCCTCGCACACACTGGCCCTCGGTGATCAGCCACCCCTCGCGGGCATCAAGCAGCTCCTGGAGGTGCTCCAGAAGGCGGGCGGGGGCCTTATCCGCCAGCTCGCTGGTGGGTACGCTGCGTTCATAAGGGCCGAGGGCGTCCAGTTGGCGGTTGAGGAAGTGGTTCATCAACGCCAGGCGTTCTGTGGTCCAGAGAGGGAAGGCGAGTGCGGCTACCAGTGCCGGTGTGGCAGGTGGTAGCCAGGTTTGGAGCCAGCGCATTGCCAGGGCGCTGAGCAGCATTGGGAACACAGTCAGGGTCGCGCCCAGAAACAGGGTGCGTGCCGGGCGCATGCGTGGGAAAGCCAGCGTGATCACCAGGATGAGCCCAATGCTGATCGTGGGGGCCAGCCACTGGGCTGCCGGGTGGATGAGCCGATCCCGTGCAATGGCTGCATAGGCATTGGCATGGAATTCCACTCCCGTCAGCGGATTACCTCCGCCGGAGATGGGGGAAGGCAGTACATCCCCGAAGCCGGCCGCCGTGTGGCCAACAAAAAGGGTTCGGCCAGTGAGCTTGTCATCCGGTATGCGCCCTTCGAGCACATCAATATAGGAAAAGCGGGGAATGGCACCTGGCTGCGTAAACGGGATATGCACACGATGACTGCGCACGTTCACATAGGGAGCGGCCTGTTCCGTGCCCTGTGGTGCCTTGGGCTGGATTCCGGCCTGGGTGGCCACGGCATCCGCCAGGCTGGGCCATTTGGCCTCGCCCAGGCCCTGGCGACGGAACAGGGTTCTGGCGATGCCGTCGTTGTCCAGCTCCGCATGCACGTGACCGAGTCCCGCTGCCGCCTGTGTTAGCCGGGCGGTGGGAAGAAATTCTCTCAAGGGTCTCTGGTTGTCCCCCGGGTAGATGTGCAGGGGGAGAATGACGTTGCCATGATGGCTCATGGCTTCGGCCAGTCGACGGTCGTCGTGGCCGTTGCTTGAGGGTTCGGTGAACAGGATGTCCAGGGCGATCGGGCCGGCCCCCGCGCTATCCAACCGCTCGATAAGGGTGGCATGACGGTGGCGTGGCCAGGGCCAGCGGCCGAGTGCTTCCAGGCTCTTCTCGTCGATGGCGATGATGGCCAGCTCATCCGGAGGCGTTACGGGCATCCGTTGGATGAAGGCATCGTGGAGCCACAAATCAAGTCGTTGGCTGGCGCTGGTGCTGAGCAACAGGAGCAGCACAACGAATAGCGGCAGAGCCAGGTGCCAGCGGGCAAGGCGTTGGGAGGGCAGCAGCTGGGCGGATTCCATACTAACGGAAGTCCCTTACGGTTCGGGGTTCATTCCACGGCGATCTCGCGAACCTCTCCCCAGTTACTGCGCATGGGGTCCGGAGCCAGGCCCTTGACCCGCACATAATAGCGTTCTCCCGGGGTCAGGCGCATCTGGATTTGGGTATCGCTGAGCTGGCGGTCCTGAACAACCCGCTCGAAGTGACTGTCCTCAGCGAGCTGGAGCCGGTAGCCCTCGGCCTGTTCCACGCTTTGCCAATAGAGGGTGACGCGGTCATCAATGGTGTTGGCGCTGATGACCCGCGTTGCGTCCAGCTCGCCAGCGCGCTGGAAGCAGCTGACGGCGCTGGTGGCCGTACTGTCACCACCGGCCCGGGTAACCACGCGCCAGCAGTAACGCCCGGGCGCCAGTGGCTCGCTCAGGCGGGCGCTTTCGCTTGTTTCCCAGCTGCTGGCGGCAACGGTTTCCTCAAATTTGGGGGAAGGGGCGACTTCCACACGGGCCTGCTCGGAGTCGCCCTGCAGCGTCCACTCGAAGCGGGCCTGGTCCTGTTCCACAGTCGCCTCGTGGGCTGGCTTTCGAAGCAGTGCTGGTCGTGCCTGCAGACCCACCTCAAATTCGAGCGTGTCGGTGCCGCCCTTGCGGCCATTGCTCAGGCTGGCAAGACGGAGCTGGTAATCGCCATTGTCCAGTCCGGACAGCGCTTGGCTGTTTCCGGTAACGGTCTCACTTTTGATCCAGTCGCCGTTGCGGCTGTAAAGATCAAGGCGGAAGCGTTCCACTTTTGCTGGTGCTTCCCAGGCAACGTTCATGGGCAACTGATGGACTGACTCCGTGGCCGAGGTGATCCGTGGCGCTGGCGGGAGTGGCTTGATGATGGGGGCCGAGCCGGAGCCGGGCGAAAGGCGTGCGGAGTAGCCTTCGCGGATCGGTTCGGCCTGCTGGGGCGTGCCGAACCAGACCTCTCCCTCACGCACTTCCAGCAGTGTTCCATCCTCCCCGCTTTCCAGGCCGAAGCGGGTGCCGCGGACGGCGGCTACGGCAGAGGGGGTATGGATCTCAAAGCGTGAGCCGTTGTCCTCCATGGCAGGGACTCGGGTTTCAATGCGGCCTTCTTTCAGGTTCATGCGGGTATCGGCCATGGCGCCGCGGCCGTACTGGGTAAGCCGGTTAAACCGCAGCCGTGAGTCCGGCTCAACGGACAGGAGGGCGCCATTGGCCAGTTCAATGCGTGCAAACCCATTGCCGGCAGTGCGTACGCCATCGCCAACGTTCAGCCTGTCGCCCTTGGCCAGCCGGCTTCTCGTCCCTTCCGGGTGGTTGGTTCGCCAGGCGGTACCACGCACGGCGATGGCCTCGGCTGGCCGGGGCCGCTTGTCCAGCCACTGCACCGGTACCTGAAGCGTTTCCCCGGGTTCCAGGGAGGCGTCCCTGGGCCGACCGTTGTAGTTCATCAGCTCGCTGGCGCTATGGCGTTGAGAGAGGATGCGCTTGGCAATGGACGCAGGGGTATCATCCGGGCTGATCGTGTAGGTCCAGTCGCCCTCGGACTCGGCAGGGGCCGGGGCCAGGCTGAGTTCTGCGCTTTCCGAGCCTCGTGCCACATCGGCATTAACCGGCATCATGGACCCAATCAGCGCTGCTATGAGCAATGCACTCAGGCGCTCTGTGCGATGTGCTGGTATGATGGATTCCGTCCGGTTTACCATGAATTCCGACCCGCCTTCAGGCGCTTTCAGCCTCCTGGTTGACCGCTTCCAGGCGATAACCGCGCTGGTAGATCGTCTTGATGCGGTAACCATTTTCAGGCTTGATGCCCAGCCGCCGTCGCAGGCGGCTCATGTGTGTGTCCACGGTCCGTGTGTTGATATCACTGGATACGCCCCAGACACGCTCCAGGAGCATTTCCCGCGTCAGCAGCCGGCCCTGGTTCTGGAACAGAAACAGGGTCAGGTCGAAATCCTTGTCCGTCAGCTCGATCAGCTCACCATGGCAGTGGATGGAGCGTTTGGTGGTGTCGATGACAAAGGGCCCAAAGACCAGCTCCTCTTTCTCCACTTCCGGATGCACACGGCGCAGCAGTGCCCGCACGCGGGCCATGAGCTCACCTGGGCGCAGCGGTTTGGCGAGGTAGTCGTCCGCACCGGCGTCCAGTGCCTGGATGATGTCCTGCTCACTGTCCCGTTGTGTGACAAACAGTACCGGAATGGGCCAGTCCAGATTGAGCCGGACCTGCCGGAGGACTTCAATCCCGTCGATGTCGGGAATCTGCCAGTCAAGAATCAGCAGGTCATAACTCTTGTGGTTGACGGCGCTGAGAAACGCTTGTCCGGTGGCGAAGCAGTCACACTGTTTCTCATCTTCCGCGAGCAGTTCCGCGATGCTTTCCGCCTGTTCTTGTTCATCCTCCAGCAATGCAATACGCATTGGGGCCTCCGGCTCTTTCAGTGATCCAGACGCTGCTGCAGCCCCGTTGCAAGGTCGGTTACTGAACAGCGTTCCACAGGTCAACCCCGTGGTGCAGTTGTTGAAATGTTGTAAAGGGTAACATGGAACAACCTGTCTGCTGTCTCAAGGCGGTAGCGTGATTTTCTGAAACCGTGTTAAACAGCCTTGGTGTTGGGGGCGCCGTTATTGTCCGGCACTGTGGTGCGGCACCCCGGATAGCGGCTGCAGCCCCAGAAAGGCCCCTTGGGCCCGTTTCGGCGCACCAGCGGCGCGTAACAGTGGGGGCAGGGAACCGGGGGCTGGTCCATGCCATCGTCGCTCGGTTCTGGTGGGGTTTCCGGCTCCTCCGCAATACGCCGGGTGCCCTTGCACTGGGGGAAACGCGAACAGGACCAGAACTCGCCATAAGGGCCGCTGCGCCGGCGCATTGGGGCACGGCAACGGGGGCAGTGGATCCCGGTCTGTTCCGGCTCAGGGAGTACGAAGGCGCTGCGGGCCGGCTCGATCAGGCTGCGGATGTCTTCCGTGAGCTGGGCCAGGAAGTCTTCCGTCTGCCCCTCGCCCTGGCGGATCGCTTCCAGCCTGGATTCCCATACGGCCGTCCGGTCCGGGGTCGTTGCGTCTGCCGGCAGGCCATCAATCAGGGCGCGTCCCTTGGTCGTGGCGTGGATGGATCGCCCCTCGCGGTGGAGGAAGTCCCGGTTGAACAGTGTCTGGATGATCGCCGCCCGGGTGGCTTCCGTGCCCAGGCCGTCGGTCTCGCGCAGGGTCCGGCGCAGTGCCTCATCCTGAACGAACCGCGCAATGCCGGTCATGGCCGAGAGCAGGGACGCATCCGTGAATGGCATCGGGGCACGGGTGGTTTTCTCCAGACACCGTGCTTCATGGCAGTGGACCGGGGTTCCGGGATCCAGTCTGGGTAGCGGCGCCTTGGGTTTGTCTTGCTCCTCGCGGCGGCGTACCGGTTCCAGGCGTTTCCAGCCGGCATGCAGCAGGCCTGTTTCCCGCGCCCGGAAATGCTCTCCCGCAATGCGCGCGCTCAGGTGGCCTTCGCGGTGAACGGCGTCGTCTTCAAATTGCATCAGGTAGAAGCGCGCCACCAGGTCATAGACAGCCCGCTCGTTGGTGCCCAGTTTTTTCAGGTCCATTGCCCGGCGGGTTGGAATGATGGCGTGGTGGGCGCCTACACGGCGGTCATCCCAGGCGCGGCCGCGGCGGCTTGGGTCTTCCGGAACGCCGGCGGGGGCCAGGTCTGGCAGGTTGCGCTTGATCGCTTCGAGCAGTTCATGCCGGTCTTCCCAGTGCGCCTCAGGCAGGTAACGGCAGTCCGAGCGCGGGTAAGTGATCAGCCGGTGTTGCTCGTAGAGCGACTGGGCCGCCGCCAGCACCTGTTCAGCGCCCAGTCCGTGGCGTTTGGCAGCCGTGATCTGCAGCGCTGATAGCGACAGCGGCAATGGGGGTGTTTCATGGCGTTCGCTGAAGCGGGCGTCCGTAATCTCGCCGTCTTGGCCCGTGATTCGGGCTTTTACCTCCTCAGCGGGCCGGCGTTTCAGGAGTCGGCCTTCTTCGTCGATATCGGCGGAATGCGCTTCCCCGGGCTGCCAGCGTGCCCGGAAGAGGGCGTCCGTGTTGCCCGGTGGGGCCAGGGCTGCGTCCAGCTGGAACCAGGGCGTGGGCTCAAAGTTTTCGATCGCCCGGTCTCTGGCGACGACGAGTCCCAGGACTGGCGTCTGCACCCGCCCGACGGAAAACACGCCTTCCTTGCCCTGCTGCTGATGGTGGAGGGTGTAGGCCCGACTCAGGTTGATGCCGTAGAGCCAGTCCGCGCGCTGGCGGGCTTCGGCCGAGGCCTTGAGCGGGGCAAAACGCCGGTTACTGGTTTCCGCCTCCAGGGCCTGGCGTACGGCTGGCGGGTTGAGGTCGTTGATCAGGACCCGCCGCACCGGCACGCAGATGTTGCACCATTCCAGCACTTCATCCACGAGCAGTTGGCCCTCCCGGTCCGGGTCGCCGGCGTGGATGATCTCGTGCGCTTCAGCACTGAGCCTTTCAAGGACCGTCAACTGGTCACGCACGTCTTCCTTGGGGCGGCGCTGCCATTGCTCCGGAATCAATGGCAGCAGCTCCATGCGCCAACGTCGCCATTCCGGTCGGTAATCGCCGGGCTCAATGGGCTCCAGTAGGTGGCCGATACACCAGCTCACGCGCACGCTACCGCCACAGTCCAGATAGCCCTGCCGACGCTGGGGGCTGTTAGTGAAGGCTGTGGCAATGGCGCGGGCAAGCGATGGCTTCTCCGCAATATAGAGACGCATTCGGGCTCCTGCCGGACGCTGTGCTAGACTCGGTTCACCATTGTAACGAATCTGCGGACGCCGGAGGTGGCATGTCGCTGCATTCCCAGATCGAATCCCTTCTCCAGGAGCATTTCAGTCCGGAAGTGCTATCGGTGGAGAACGAAAGCCACCAGCATGCGGTGCCACGCAATGCTGAGACGCACTTCAAGGTGGTGATGGTGGCGGACGCGTTTGAGGGTAAGCGTCGCGTGGGCCGTCACCAGGCGGTCTACAGTGCGCTGGATGAACCGTTGAAACAGGGGGTGCACGCCCTGACGCTGCACCTGTACACGCCGGACGAATGGCAGGCCCGCGAGAGCGGGGCGCCGCAATCCCCGCCCTGTATGGGCGGATCCAAGGCCGGATGAGGAGGCGGATATGAGCCAGTTCTTCCAGATCCACCCGGAGACCCCGCAGCCCCGGCTGGTGCGCCAGGCGGTGGAGATCCTGAAGCAGGGCGGTGTCATCGCCTATCCCACGGATTCCGCCTATGCGCTGGGGTGTGCACTGGACCAGAAGAAAGCGGCTGAGCGCATCAAGTGGCTGCGGAATCTGGATGACAAGCACAACTTCACGCTGGTGTGTAAGGATCTTTCCGATATCGGCCCTTACGCCAAGGTGGACAATGTTCAGTTCCGCCTTCTCAAGTCCCATACACCGGGGCCCTATACCTGGATTATGGACGCCACCAGCGAGGTTCCACGGCGCCTGCTGCATCCCAAGCGCCGTCAGATCGGCATCCGGGTGCCGGATAACCGCATCGTGGAGGCGCTGGTGGCGGAAATGGGCGAACCCATTATGAGCTCCACTCTTCTGATGCCAGACGATGAATGGCCGATGAGCGACGCGGAAGAGATCCGCGAGCGCCTGGAGCACCATGTGGATCTGGTGATCGAGGGCGGCTACTGTGGCCGGGAGCCTACCACTGTGGTGGATCTGTGTGGGGAAGTGCCTCAGCTGCTGCGCGAGGGCAAGGGCGACCCGACTCCGTTCCAGCAGGAATGAGCCGGGTCAGCCCGGCTGGTTGAAGCGGATTTCAAAGCCTGAAGCGGGATCCTGACCGGCATTGGCCTCATCGCTCATCACCTGCTTGCGCAGCTCCTGGTAGCGGTGGGCAATGTCCTGCAGTCGATTGTTTTCCGGGGTGTCGCTGACAAGGCTCTCCAGCATGGAATTGCCCTCCCCGTAAGCCTGGGAGATGCGTGAGACGTTCTCCAGGTATTCCACCGTGGGCTGGTTCGTGCTCAGTCGGTTGAAGGCGGCCTTGAAGGCGCGGTTCTGGTTGAGGTCGTTTTCGATGCGCTCACGGGTTTCCGGGGGGATCTGGGCGTCCATCTCAATATCACCCAGGTTATTGCGCCGCACTGCCATGCGGGTCCCCAGATCCACCTGCAGTTCCTGCAGCTTGGTGCCGATGGTTTCCTTCACGAAGCCACTGTCCCGCGCCACAGCGTTCTTGAACTCCTGCATGGGCAGGTCCGCCAGGCTGACGCTGCTGCCGCCCTGTTTTTCCAGGGTTACGCGCTCGTCGGCAATGGAGGTAGCCGTCTTACGGGCAGCGGGCTCATTCCCGGGGGGCTGCTGGGTGGCCTTATCCCGCGAGCCGTTGGTCTCCGTGCCCTGAATGGCACGGGCACCGAAGTTCAGCGCCGCATCCAGAATACCCATGATCGGTTCACTCCTGGCAGAGGTTTGCCGGTTTTCCGTCGTTCAGGGGGAGGGATGCAGGATTCGGGCCATGATCAAGGTAACCCTGCCCGAGGCGCGGGCGGGAGCAGCCCCGGCGGCGTTGCGGCTTACGCTTCCCGGGGCCAGAGCTGATGGAAGTGGTGCACGGGGCCGTGACCATGGCCGACGTCCAGTGTGTCCGAGGCCGTCAGCGCCTGTGAGAGGTAGTGCTTGGCGCGAGCGGTGGCGTCGGGCACTGACAGGCTCGGCAGCAGTGCGGCAATCGCCGAGGATAATGTGCAGCCTGTGCCATGATCATTGTGCGTATCAACACGCGGCGCGGCCAGGCGCTGTGGCGCTTCATGGCCGCCGTAGAGGAAGTCCACGCTGTCGGCACCGGCCATATGCCCGCCCTTGAGAAGCACCCAGGAAGGGCCCAGCGCATGCAGTTCAACAGCCCGCTCGGCCATCTGTTCATGCGTGCCCGCGGGCGTGCAATCAAGCAGCAGGTCGGCCTCTGGCAGGTTGGGCGTGATGATGGTTGCGCGTGGGACCAGTTCGTTCCTTACGGCATTGATCGCATCCGCAGCCAGCAGTGTATCGCCACTCTTGGCGGCCATTACCGGGTCCAGAACAACGTTGCGGATTGAGTAGCGGTCGATGCGCTCGGCCAGGGCCCGGATGATGCCGGCATTGGCCACCATCCCGATCTTGACGGCATCCACCCGCACATCGTCCATTACCGCATCCAGCTGCTGGCCCACGAAATCCGGGTCCAGTGGCTGGAACCCCCGCACGCCCTGGGTGTTTTGCGCCACAACGGCGGTGACAACGCCCATACCGTAAGTACCGAGGGCGGAGAAGGTCTTTATATCAGCTTGCAGGCCAGCCCCGCCCGAGGGGTCGGTTCCGGCAATGCTGAGCACGTTGGCGACCATGGTTGGTTATTCTCCTTCCGTTGTGGCCGAGAGTTGAGTTGCACGGCGCGCGACATCCGCGACGCCGAAGCTGGTGGCCAGTGCGGCTGCGTCTAGCTCGGCGAGGTCGAACCAGCGTGCTTCCAGCGCGTCGCCACCCGCGGCCAGGGTCCCATTAGCGTCATGGCATAAGACAGCAATCAAGACGAAATGACGGCGCAGCGCCCCCTGTTCATCATGATCAAACACGTCGACGGCCGAAAAAACCTGGCCTGCGCGTGCGCTCAAGCCAGTCTCCTCGCGCAGTTCCCGTACTGCGGCGTCATGGATGCTTTCTCCCGGCTCGATTTTGCCCCCAGGGAAGCCCCAGCGCCCTGCGTCCGGGGGATTGGCTCGACGCACCAGCAGGCATGCGTTGCCGTCAACCAGTGCGGAAATGGTTGCAGGCACTGGCGCTGTGGAAGTCATATCCATCTTGTCACTCGCTTTGCTGGGGCAGGGCTCTGATTATGCAGTCAGTCCGGTCTGCTCCAGCACAAAAGAATGTCATCTCAACGGATGCTACCTCAAAGATTGAAGCGACTGCCACTCTCTTTGCGTCTGATGGCCGGCAACGGATGAACCGCGTAGGCGAGCCCCGAGGCGGTTGCGTCGTTGGGTTGTTGTGGCCTTCCGATTGGATGGTGCCCCTGGCAGGATTCGAACCTGCGACCTTCCGCTTAGGAGGCGGATGCTCTATCCGACTGAGCTACAGGGGCGGAGAAGGGCGTATGGTAGCGGGCTCTGCCGCCGGCATCAAATCCGGTTGTTGTTCCAGACCTCTGGGCCGGCTTAGACTGCTGGTCTTTCCTCGGTACTGGGGGTGTGGTTGCGGCTTTCCATCATCATACCGGTGTTGAACGAAGCGGCAGGCATTACAGCAACGCTGGAAGCTTTGCAGCCATTGCGTCGCGCCGGGTGCGACGTGGTCCTGGCAGACGGGGGCAGTTCGGATGGTACCCGGCAAGCGGCTGGTGCGCTGTACGACCAGTGGCTTGATGCCCCAGCGGGGCGGGCAAACCAGATGAATGCCGGCGCGGCGGCGGCAGCCGGCGATCTGCTGCTTTTCCTGCACGCGGATACCCGGCTGCCTGGCAAGGCGCTGCCATGGCTTGAGCGGTTTGCCGCCAGTGAGCGGCTTTGGGGATGGTTCGATGTGCGTCTGTCCGGGCAACGGCCTCTCTTCCGGGTGATTGGCTGGTTCATGAACCGCCGTTCCAGGCTTACCGGTGTGGCCACGGGGGATCAGGCCCTTTTTGTGCGCCGGAGCCTCTTTGAGCAGGTGGGCGGGTATGCGCCTATTCCGCTGATGGAGGATGTGGCGCTGTGCAAGAGCCTGCGGCGTCATGGCCGACCCTTTTGCATACCGGCGCCGGTCGTTACTGACAGCCGGCGTTGGGAGGTGAATGGGGCCTGGCGGACGATCGTTCTGATGTGGCGGCTGCGCTGGGCCTACTGGCGGGGGGAATCTCCGGCAGTGCTGGCGCGGCATTACCGCCGCTGATATCTGGAACAGGACAGGGAATGACAGTAATGCAGTATCCGCCCGCGTTGATTCAGTTTGCCAAATGGCCCCGTAAAGGGCAGGTCAAAACACGGCTTGCTGCTGAGCTGGGCGAACATAAGGCACTGGAGGCCCATCTAGTGCTGACTGATACTGTGCTCCGGAACCTGATGGATAGCGGTTATCCGTTGACGTTCTGGTGGGACAGGGAGATGACGGAAACACCCACTGAGGCCGAGGGCATCCTGTTGCGCCTGCGCAAAGGCGGAATCCCGCAACGGGTTCAGCAAGGCGCCGATCTGGGCGAACGCATGACCCACGCTCTGGACGAAGCCATTACGACCGTGGGCGCAGGCCTGGTGGTGGGCAGTGATTGCCCAGCGGTAACGCCGGATTACGTTCACAGGGCGGCACAGGCATTGGAGACAGCCGATGTGGTGCTCGGTCCCTCTGATGATGGCGGTTTTGTCCTCATTGGTGCCCGGCGGACGGTCCCGGGCATGCTGGATGGGCCTGCCTGGGGCAGTGAGCAGGCGTTGGAGCAGTCCCTTGAGGCCCTTAACCAGAAAGGCCTCCAGGTGGTGTGCCTGGAGGCGTTGTGGGATGTTGACGAACCCGAGGACTGGACCCGCTTTCAGCGCCTGCGCTGAAAGTAAAGGCTCAGCCCCTGGCCCACCAGGCTCTGGGCCCCCGTGCCGAAGGCCTGGGCCTGGAGTTGTTTGACCACGGGGGCAGTGGCCAGGTTGGCGCCGTCCGTATCCCGGGCGCGCAACAGCTTCCAGTCCACCTCGCTGCTCAGGTTGTCCATCAGCGCATCCAGCTGGCTGATGTCTTCCGGGAAGAACCAGCGCTTGCGGCAGCCGGCGGTGGCGTAGAAATCCGGCTCGTTGAGGAGCTCCTGATACGCTTGATGTTTCGGGTTGTTCAGGATCATCCGGCGAAGGCGGCGTAACGTTTCCGTCGTCGGTTGCAGCTTATGCCGTTCCATCATGCGCCGCAGGGCCACGTCCACGCGGCTGGCACCATGCTCGCCGGTATGGATGTGCAACAGCCCGCCGCTGTCCAGCGCTTGTTGGGCAAGTGTCTTGATCGGTGTGCCTTCGTGGGTTTCCGAGGGCAGCTGGCGGATCTCCACCATCTGCACCTGATTGCCGTCCTGGATGAAGCGGGTGGCTAGTGAGTAGGGCCAGAAGACCATGTTCTGCAGGTCTTTCTCCCGCGCAAGGCGGTTGCCGTGAGCCAATCCGGCCAGGTTCTCGTCCACCGCAACCACTTCCACGTCCGTGAAGTAGTGCGCCAGCTCCATGGCATGCTGGCCCGAACCGGCGCCGATCACCAGGATGCGTACGGTCTCCGGCCAGGTACTGGTATCGATGCCAAGGCTTTGCGCCAGTTCCTGCTTGAGCGGCTGGGCATGGTGAAGACGCAGGTTATGCCAGCAGGGCCAGGCATGAGGCAGGTCTTCGCGGGCCAGCGCCAGCTCGTCCTGTTTCTCCTGGAACTGCTGCTTGTAGGCTTCTTCTTCCGCCTTGTGGTAGTAGCTTTCCGCCATCAGGGGCTGCATGCCTTGCGGCCAGTCCTCTAGCGTGAACCGGCCGATGTGCTGGGCGTAAGGCTGATGGAAAAGCGCGCCGTAGAGGCTGCGCAGGATCAGCCCGGCAGCGACCTCTTCCGGCTGGAACGGGTCACGGAGTTCCACCTTGAGATTGGCATCCAGCTCTCGTAAAAAAGCCTCTTCTTCCTCCGTGACCATTTGCGCAAAGCCGGTACGGTTGGCGTAACGGCTCAGCGCCATGGCCAGGCGCTGGCGCGATTCGTAGAGCTCGCCGGTGTCCCGCACCTCCATCAGAAGGGCGTGGCGGGCGCGGGTAATCAGTTTTTCCAGGTCCGGGTCCACCAGCAGGGTGGTTTCCAGCGCCAGCAGCAGAAGCTCATCCGTGCAGATGGTATCCAGCAACCAGTCTCCGGCTTCTATATCCGCCGCATATTGCTGGCGTAACAGGCGGGTGACGAAACGGCTCAGCTCCTGGTGGGGCAGTCCCGGATGGGAAAGGAGGCGGATGGCGTCGTGTGCCAGGGCTGAATCGGCCCTCTGGATATCCAGGTGACGGGCGCATTCAAGCATGCCGGCGTAGACCGAGTCCCAGTTGCGGTTGCAATCCAGCAGGCAGCGATAGTGAAGGTAGGCCTGGTCAAACCGTTGCTGCTGACGCAGAGCGTGGGCCTTGCCGGCGAAGGCGGGGGCGGACTGGCGGTCCTGGGTGAGCGCTTTATCGAACAGCGCCTCGGCCTGCTCAGGCTCTTCCCGAAGCAGGGCCAGATACCCGAGGTTGGCCAACACCTGGCCCGAGGCTGGCGCCGCAACGCGGGCGCGCTCCAGCAACTCAGCCGCCTGGGCGAGCTGGCCCTCATCCATGGCAACGCGACCCAACAGGTTCAACGCCTCAGGGTGTTCTGGCTGCGCAGTCAGAACGACATCGAGTGCCTCACGCACCTGCTGGCGGGCGTGCCCGCGCATGCCTGGCTCCGTATCCGGGCTGTTGGCGAAGCGGTAGAGCTCGTTCGCCTGCAGCAGGCGTCGAGCCAGGGCCGCTTCCTGTTCGCGGGTTACCTCTTTCAGTTGGGTCTGCGCCTGCATGTTGCCCCCTTATTGGTTCAGTCGTTGTTCGGTTAACCCTGGAGCAGCTGCAGCACCTGCTGCGGCCGCTGGTTGGCCTGGCTCAGCACCGAGATGCCAGCCTGCTGGAGCGTCTGGGTTCGGGACAGTTCGGCGCTCTGTTTGGCGAAGTCCGCGTCCCGGATCCGGGAATTGGCGGCGGTCAGGTTTTCGTTGGCCACCTGCTGGTTTTCGATGGTTGATTCGAAACGGTTCTGAACCGCGCCGAAATTGGCGCGTTGGCGGTTGACCTGGTCGAGGGCGTTATCAATGGCGGTGATTGCTTTGTTGGCACCTTCCACCGTTGAAATGTCCACATCCCGGAGAAGCTGCCCGGACTCATTGGAACCGTAGTTGCCGACTTCAAAGCCCACTGAATCGTTATTGCCGGTCAGGGTGCCAATCTCGATCTGCCCGGCGGACTCAAGTGATACCGAGGCGCGTTGCGTCACAGCTCCGCCGAAGCCAAGGTCGCCCGAGCTACCGGTATTAAACGTAAAATTATCGACCTGAATGTTCCGACCGTCTTCGGCAACCAGTCGGAAGGTGTCGTTGCCGGAATCGTCGGTGAACGCCTCGGCTTTGACCCCGGTCTGGCCGGATTTGGCGTTGATGGCATCGACAACCGTTGTTTGACGTTCCGAGGTGTCCGCTCCCGAGGGAATACTCACCGAAACCTGAGCGCCATTAACGTCAAACGTTGCATCCACATCATCCGAGATCGTGCCACCGGTATAGAGCGTTTGGTTGGCGCTGGCCGTTACTCCGGTGGCCTCTGATGAGTCGTTGATGGCAGCGGCCTTGGCAATGGCGCTGGATGCCGGGGTTGTGCCCCCCGGCGAAGCGGTATCCGTCGACTCAACGCTCTTGCCAATCGGCACCCCGTTGATGGTGATGTCACCACTGGCCATGGCGTTTGAGCCCACGATCTGGCCTGCCGCGCCACTGTTGGTGCCACTGAAACTACCAACCTGAAAGCCCGCCCGGCTGATATCGCCATCACTGGTCAGATCGATGTCGCTTCCGTCTTCGGAAATCAGGGTGTAAGTGCCTGTGTAGGTGTCAGCGCTCGCGAGCCCATAGTCGGACGGGGCGGCACCGTCGTTTTTCAGTTGAATGTTCCGTCCGTCCTCGGCGGTGAGCTCGATGCCGACGGATGGATCACCGTTGAAACTCGCCTTGACCCCTGTTTGTCCAGAATTCTCATTGATCTTGCTCGTAACCGCGTTCAGGAAACCTTCTTCATCACCGGCTGTCCCAGGGGGAAGCGTGATATCAACACCGTTAAGGGTGATGTCCCCTGAACTGGTTTGCACACTGCCTGTGACGTCCGTTCCCGTGACGGACGTTTCATTGACCACGGCCTTAACGCCGGTTTTGTCCGTGCGTTCATTGACGGCGGCCGCTTTGGCGATGGCGCTGGCGCTATTGCCGTTCGAAGATGTGTTATCGCTTCCGGCTTCCGATGCGGGAATCGAAAACCCATTAATGACCAGGTCACCGCCTTGCATTGCATTGGATGAAGGGGAAGAGGTGATGCCATCGGTCTTGGCGGCGCCGAGTTCATCAGGCGTGGCACCGGAGACGTTGACGGATACGGTTTCCCCCCGGTTGGCCCCAATCTGGAAGGTGGCGCCCTCAAAAGAACCATCCAGGAGCGTGGTGCCGTTGAAGTTGGTCTGTCTTGAAACCCGGTCGATTTCGGCTTTCAACTCCTGCACTTCCTGGTTCAGCGATTCCCGGTCCTGAGTGCTGTTGGTCGCATTGGCCGACTGCAGGGACAGCTCCCGGATGCGCTGCAGGTTCTCTGTCATTGAGCCGAGAGCCCCTTCAGCGGTCTGGGCCAGTGAGATACCGTCATTGGCATTACGGATCCCCACTTCCAGCCCCTGGGTCTGGGACTCAAACCGGGTTGAAATGGCCAGCCCCGCTGCGTCGTCCGCCGCGCTGTTAATCCGAAGGCCGGAGGAAAGACGCTCCAGGGCTGTGTCACCCTGCTCCTGACTCCGGTCCAGGTTCCTTTGCGCGTTGAGGGACGCGATATTGGTGTTGATGATCTGAGGCATGGCTTTTTCCTCCGTCCTCGTTCCGCCGGCCGGGGGTTGCCGGGTCCGGTCCTGTTTCGATCAAAGATTGTTCGTCTGAGCTGGGTTAAGCGAAGGGTATGCCAATTCTTGCAGTACAGTTGCAGGCATCTGTTTAGAAAGGAATAAGCGATTAATCTGAGCGGTCTGGATCAGGACAGGCGCCATCAATGTGGCGAACCGATGGCAGTTTTTTGCCGCTCTTGCAGGGTGGCCCTGTGAGACGTTTATGCGCTAGGATCCACCCCGCCAATCGGGGAGGATGGACAAGGATTCTGTTTTGACGAGCCAGCCTGTTCAGGTCGCGCCGGATCTTTTGGAGGTGGGCCGCCCGCTGCTGTGGCCGCTGTACAGCCCCACTCGCACGCTGCTGGCGCCGCAGGGCCATGTGATCCAGACAGAAGGCGAGTGTGAGCGGCTCCGGTCGCAGGGCTATTACCATCCGCCCGAGCGCCTGGAGGAGCACTTCATCGCCGAGGCGGCGGCGTTGGATTCACTCAGCCCGATTGATCCGTTCGCTGAATACGGCTTCCTGCTGGTCCAGCTGGAGCGGGCACTGGATGCGCTGGCGCGGGGGGAGAAGGAGGCGCGGGCGCGGTTGATGGATCTGGTCCAGCGGGTGCGGCTGGCCTGCATGAGTTACCCGGAAGCCTGTCTGGCGTTGGTCCACGTGTACGCTGCTCGCCCCAGTGTGCATGAGCAGACGCTGTTCTATGCGCTGTTGTGCTGGTTTGTGGGCACGGAACTGGGATGCGGGGAGGAGGCGGTGCAACAGCTCATTGCGGCGGCCCTGAGTGCCAACATTGCGCTCATGCCGTTTCAGGAGCGCCTGAACGCCTCGCGGTCCGGCCTCACCGAACAGCAGCGCGCCATCATAAGCCGGCACCCACGCCGTGGCGCCGAAGTGGTGGCGGCTGCTGGCGTTACAGACGAGCCGATTATCAATGCCATCCGCCAGCACCATGAGGAGTGGGACGGCAGTGGCTACCCGGATGGACTACAGAACCGGGATATCAGCCGGAACGCGCGGGTGCTGGCCCTGGTGGAGCGGTATGTGGCTCTGATTACGCGCCGCGCCTACCGTGAGCGCTACCGAACGGAGGATGCCCTTCGTCATCTGCTGGACCTTGCGCGGCGTGACCCCGATAAAGCCCATTACCGAGCCCTTTACAATACGCTCACCATCCGTCCTCCCGGCACCTTGGTGCAGCTCAAGAATGGTGAAGTCGCGGTGATCGCGAAGCGCGCGATCGGGGAGCGGCCACTGGCGTTGATCTGTGTCGCCAATCCCCAGGGGCATGCTTATCTTGACCCATTCAAGCGGTGGGATGATGGCAGCCAGAGTCTGATTGAACAGGCGGTGGTGCCTGAGCCCAGGCCGTCGCTGGAGCTGAGGCGGTTGCTGGGGTGAGCTTGCGGGCGCTACTGCGCTGCCAGCGATTCGCCGTTTTCCACACCAAACAGTGCTGCAAACCGCTTGCCGCTGAAAACGCCCTCCCCGGGTACCGCCAGGATCGTAACCGGTGCCATGCCATCACCGCAGCACACCCAGAGGGCGTCACTGGGGCGCAGCTCGCCGGGTGAATACCCCGAGGGTAAAGGCGCAGATTCGTCACCCACTTCATGGATTGCGATTACATCCCCCCTGAATACCGCCTGGGCGGGATGGTAAGGGGTGCAGGCACGCACCTGATTGCGGACTGAGTCCGTGGGTTCGCGGCAATCAATCCAGAGATCCGCTTCCCGAAGGGGCGGGTAGGTGGTGCCGGGGCCCTGGGGCTCGCCTTGCGGAATGGCGCCGCTTGCCAGCAGGCCGTTAAGAGTGTGCATTACCTTGGGGGCGAGCGCATTCAGTCGCCGGGTGAGGGTGCCCTGGGTCTCCGCCTTCTGCAGGCGGAAGGGGAAGCGCAGCACGACAGGGCCCTGGTCCATCGCTGGGGTGAGGTGGTGCACGCACACCTCCGACTGCGTCAGCCCCAGCCGCAGGGGCCAGTACCAGACCGCCGCCGTTCTTACGGCAGGTAGTGGCGCAGGGTGGACGTTGAGCGCGGCAACGCGGGCCTGTTGCGTAACGGATTCCGGAAGCCGGTGATTGAAGATGATGGATAGAACCAGGTCCGGCTCAAACGCAATCAGCGCCTCCTGCAATGCCGGCGCTGCGATGGTTTCAAACCAGTGAATCGGCAGATCAAGCGCTGTGAGCCCGTAATGGGTCAGAAACGCCTCGTCTTCTCTCAGGCAGAACAGCTCAATCCGGTGCCCCAGTTGCTGCAGGGCCTGGAGGCAGTGGCGGGTGAAATGGGAGTAGCCGAAGAGGGCGATTCGCATTCAGGTAGGCTCAGTGCCGTTTAAGCGTAGTGGCTGCCCAACCCTGTCGACGTGCGCTTTCAGCGCCTCGTTATCAATGTGATGGTACAGGGAAAGGTCCACCTTCCAGGGCAGCAGAAGGTCATCAATCGCCTGCTCCAGTTCCAGCAGCTGCCAGTGGCTCATTGCCGGGGCAATGAGGGTGAGGTCAATGTCCGAGGCGTAACGGTGGGTCCCCTTGGCGCGGGACCCGTAAATAATGGCGCGTTCTACCGGGTAGCGTGCCAGGCAGGCTTTCAGCTGCTCCAGCGCACGGGAAGGCAGCCCGAACCCGTTACTCGCTTCAGCCGCTGAAGCCATGACGCTGCGCCTCCAGAGACATTGTATGGTTCAGTCCGTTCAGCAGCTCATGGTAGTGGCTCTGGACGTTGGCCAGTATGGCGTTAGCGGTTGCCTCGTTGTAGGAGTGGGAGGTGAGGTTGCGGTCCTGCAGCATCCGCATCCAGGTTTCACCCTGGGTGATCAGCCCTGCAGCAAACGCCTCCCGGGTAACGTCCCGAGAGCCGGTGAGGTGCTCGTAACCCTGCCAGCGCAGATAGTCCTGAAGCAGCTTCCAGCTCAGTTCGTAGGTGTACTCAAACGCCTGAATGACGCCCTGTTTTTCCAGTTCAGAAAGGGCGCGCGCCTGTGCCGTTTCCACAGCATCGTTAAGCCGGGCCAGGGCTTTACGGAAGTTGTTCAGGCGCTGCAGCCAGCGCACATCCGTCTGCTCGTCCCTCATCCGTCCGTCCCATGTGTTGTCAGATCCTGTGTTGATCGCATTGGCAGCCTTGCGCCGTCGCCCTTGACGATCGCGCAAACCATTACGTGCCTCGGGCTGTATGGGATGATTATCTGACAGCGCAACGGCGCTGTCGATGAAGTCAGTAAGGAGGGCCGTGCACGAGGCGGAAAGACTGTAACGGCCATTGACTCCCAGCGATGCCACTCGCCCTCCCAGTCATGGGTAATGGTTCGGCTTAGAGCAAGTCCTGCGATCCCTAATGCACCTGTAACACTCGTTTACAAACTCTCCATAAAATCCCCTAAAGGTTCCGAGGGCATCGCCGTTAAGCAACCCAGAAGGCAAGAGTACCGGGCCCTACCGGTGACTGAGCCTCTGACCACAACCAAACCGGTAACAGGCAGGAGAAACGGTTATGGCACTCGGTATTAACACCAACGTTGCATCACTCAACGCACAGAACCAGCTGGCCGAATCAAAAGATCAAACCAACCAGGCGCTGGAGCGGCTGTCGTCCGGTCTGCGGATCAACTCCGCTAAGGATGACGCTGCCGGCCTTGCCATCTCAACCCGTTTTGAGGCCCAGATCAGCGGCCTGGATCAGGCAAGCCGTAACGCCAATGACGGCATTTCGCTGGCCCAGACGGCCGAAGGCGCGCTTGAGGAAACCACCAACTCGCTGCAGCGGGTGCGGGAACTCGCCGTACAGGCTGCCAACGGTACCAACACTGATTCCGACCGGGCATCACTGCAGAATGAGGTGAGTGAGCTGACTTCTGAAATCCAGCGGGTTGCAGATACCACTCAGTTCAACGGCCAGAACGTTCTGGACGGTAGCTTTGACGGCAAGCAGTTCCAGGTGGGGGCTAATAGGGGTCAGACCATTGAGGTTTCCATCTCCGACGCCAGTGCCGATCGTCTGGCTGCCAACGCGACCCAGGATTCCACAGGGCAAACCGGCGTAACGTCCGGCAGTTTGACGGATGCCACTACATTTGAACTGAATGGCCAGGATATTCTGGCAGGGAAAACGGGTGACGGGCTCTCAACAACTGATGCTGACAAGTCCGCAGCCGCGTACGCTAATGCCATTAATGATAAAACGACGACGACAGGCGTGAGTGCCGAAGTCAATGAGGCCGTTGAGAATCTTGGGCAGATTTCGGCGGATGCTGATGGTATTACCTCTGGCGAGCTGTCGATCAATGGCGTTGAAATTACTGCTGGCACTGGTGGCGATGGGATTCAGTCGGGTGACGCGGATGGCAAGCTGCGTGATGCCATCAATGGTGTGAGCAACCAGACCGGCGTTACAGCGTCGTTAAACGGTAGTAATGAGCTTGAGCTGACAGCACAGGACGGCCGCAACATTCAGGTTGCGACAGACGGCACCGGCGATGCCGCTACCTTGGGGAATCAGGACCTCAGTGCTGCCGCGGATGAGGTAACCACAGGTACTGTAACCCTGAATAGCGACTCAGACATTGACGTCAGCTTTACCGCCAATGCTGCGGCTACTGACGCCCAGACCTTCACAGACGGAACGGAAAAGATCTCAACTGATAATGCGGTCAGCAATATTGATGTCTCAACCATCAGTGGTGCTAACAAGGCTATTGACCAGGCGGACCGGGCGTTGGATCAGGTGAATGACATCCGTTCGGAACTGGGTGCCACCCAGAACCGGTTTGACTCCACCATTTCGAATCTGGAAACCACGTCCGAGAATCTGTCCGCTGCCAACAGCCGGATCCGGGACGCTGACTTTGCCGCCGAGTCGGCCAAGCTGTCCCAGGCCCAGGTGCTGCAGCAGGCGGGTATCTCGGTGTTGTCCCAGGCGAACCAGCAGCCTCAGCAGGCCCTCTCGCTGCTGCAGTAAACGGCTCGTCAGGTCGGCCGCCATTCTGCAGGGATGGCGGCCAAGCTGCTTGATGGCAGGCGAGGTGTGGTATGAGCGAAGGGAGCATGAATGGCCTGGTGCCGAATCATCGGCCTGATGGTAGGCAGGAGCCGGATCGGGCAGCCTCACCACGGAGCGCTGAAAATGCCACTGGTGAGGCCAACGGTCGTGATAATGAGCGGTTCGGCAATGCCTTGGCTCAGGAGGCGCGCAAGGACATGACAAACCAGCGCATGCGCGATGAACTGGATAATGCGGTTTCACGGCTCAACGACTTCGTTCAGTCCGTGCAGCGTGACCTGGCATTTGAAGTGCATGATGAGACGGGTGAGACAGTGGTCAAGGTGATTGACCCGGAAACCGACCAGGTTATCCGCCAGATTCCGGATGAGCTGGCGTTGAAGATGGCGGAGAACCTGCAGCAGGAGGAGCCTATAACGCTGCTTAACATCCGCGTTTGAAAGCTCCCGGTCTTGTTTCATGGCATGCCGCCTTTCTCCCGGGGAATGGCGGTTTTTTTGTTGGGTGCTGGGTATATGGAGTGGCACAGGGTGTGCACGGGCCAATGTGGGCACTTGTGAAGCGGCAAAATCGGTGCCTGTTTACAGTCAGTAACTGAACACCGGCAAAAAAAGGCAAAGTTTTGCCGGAGCTGGCCGTTAAACGGAATAGATGGCAATCAGACCGTCAGGGGGGGAGCTGTCATGGGTGGTATATCATCGCTGGGTGTTGGATCCGGTGTTCTGAACTCGGACCTGGTCGACAGGTTGGTGAGTGCTAAGCGCGCGCCTGCCGAGAACCGGTTGAGTCAGGAAAAGAAAGAAACCGAGGCGATGATTTCGGCGTTCGGCAAAGTGCGCAGTGCCGTGACAGACCTGCGTCAGCCCATGAGTGAGCTTGGATCACCGGATGCCATGCGTGCCTTCTCCGCCGATACCAGCGGCAGCAGCGTTTCTGTTTCAGTGGATAGTGCCAATGCCAGCTCGGGAAGTTACAGCCTGGACGTGCAGCAGCTGGCTCAGAGCCAGTCCCTGGCATCTGGAACCTTTTCGGACACCGACTCAACAAGCGTTGGCCAGGGCAGTCTGACGATCCAGACCGGTGACCAGAGCACCACCATTGATGTGGACGGCAGCAACGACACGCTCCAGGGGCTTGCGAACAGCATCAACGAGTCCGATGCGGGTGTTTCCGCCGGTATCGTGGATACCGGCAGTGGCTACCGGCTCACGCTTTCAGCCAATCAGAGCGGCACGGCGAATGGCGCCACGGTCTCGGTGTCCGACGCCGATGGCAACAACACGGACAATGCCGGTCTGTCCCAGTTTGCGTTTAATAGCAATGCCAAGAATCTGGACGAAACGGTTGCCGCTCAGGATGCCAGGTTATCGGTCAATGGTATTGATGTAACCCGTTCCTCGAACAGTGTTGAAGGCGTGGTGGATGGGCTGACCTTCCAGCTCCAGGATACGGGGACCACCTCCGTGGATGTGTCTCAGGATACGGGGGCGGTGGCGGACAAGGTCCAGGCCTTCGTGGATAAGTTCAATGCCTTTAAAAGCACTGTGAACGATCTCACCGCTTACAGTCAGGAGGATGGCGGCAGCCTGCTGACGGGCGATGCCACGATCCGCAATATCGAGAATCAGATCAAGAACGAGCTGAATCAGGTTGTGCCAGGGCTGGAAAACGCCAGTGTTCGCAGCCTGTCTGATGTGGGCATATCCACGAATTTTGAAAATGGGAAACTGGAATTTGATGCCCAGAAGTTCAAGGAGCAGCTCAAGGCCAATCCGGATGATGTGACGGCCCTGTTTGCGGAGCAGGGTCGCACGACGGACTCCCAAGTATCGTTTGTGCGCAGTGGTTCCGACACTGAACCGGGCGATTATGCCATTAACGTGACTCAGGCAGCCCAGCAGGGGCAGTTGGTGTCGAGTTCCCAGACGCCCTCAAACGTGACCGTGGACGCCGACAATAACAACCTGACCTTCGAAGTGGATGGGGATACGTCGGCCAGCATTGAATTGACGACCGGGGATTACACTCGCCAGGAACTGGCTACCGAGATCCAGACCCAGCTGGATGCCAATGATGCGCTTGACTCGGCTGATAAGCAGGTGAACGTGGGGGTTGATGGCAGCGGTAGTCTCACCTTTACCTCCAGCCGCTATGGCAGTGATTCCAACGTGGCCATTACCAGCGTTGACACCAATACTGCGTCCGAGCTGGGGCTGACGACAGAGACCGGAACCGCCGGGCAGGACGTTCAGGGCACGATCAACGGGGCCACGGCGGAAGGCGATGGTAAGATTCTGTTTCTGGCAAACAGCGACAACCCCGCCAATGGCCTTCAAGTCGAGGTTAATGGCAGTGAGACGGGGGATCGCGGTAGTGTCAACTTTATCCAGGGTGTTAGCGAGCGCCTGACCGATCGGGTTTCGAATATTGTTGGTTCAAACGGGGCTCTGGGGTCGACAACTGAAGCGCTGAACAACGAACTGGATGATATAGCCGACCAGCGGCAAGACCTGAACGACCGCATCCAGTCCTACCGGGAGCGGCTTACCAGCCGGTTTACCGCAGCCGATTCGCGCATTGCCCAGTTCAACAGCACCCAGCAGTTCCTCAGCCAGCAGCTCGGTGGTTCAAGTGGCGGTGGCCTTGGTGGTTAACCGTTAACGTTTGATGGCGAACAATCAAAAAACGCAACAGGGGTAGAATCATGAACGCACTGCAGGCTTACCAGCAGGTGAACACCCAGACCAGTATTACCGATGCGGACCCGCACAAGCTGATCCAGCTGTTGCTGGACGGTGCGCTTGAACGGATCAATATGGCCAAGAACCGGATTGAGGCGAAGGATTACGCTGGCAAGGGAAACCTGATCAGTAAAGCCATGGAGATCATTGGTGGCCTGCGGGGGGCCCTGGACTTTGAGCAGGGCGGTGAGCTGGCCGCTAATCTGGAAGCGCTCTACGATTATATGGAGCGTGGGCTGCTGGAAGCGAGCGTGCGCAATGACGTGGAAAAGCTTGAGGAGATTGCCGGCCTTCTGCGCACCGTCAAGGAGGGCTGGGAAGGCATCCGCGAAGAAGCACTGGAGTTCCTGCGCCAGCGCGACGCGGGGTAAAGGGGCTGACGGCTTTCGGCTCCTGTGCTTTACTTAAGGATAAGACTGAGGATGGGAGCCCTCTATGCTGCGTGCTCTGTTGTACGGTTTTTTCCTGAGCTTGGTTGTGGTTGTGGCGACTGTTCAACAGGTCCACGCCAATCCACGGGAACCGGTTACTTTCAGCCTGGCCGCCATTGACCCTTGGGCCGAGCGTACAGAGGAAGGAAAGAAGCAAGGGCTGCTGGTCAAGCTGGTGGAGGAACTGCGTAAGCGTACGGAAATCCCCATTGAATACCAGATCCGCCCCCATAGCCGCGCTGTTCTGGAAATGGAAGAAGGCCACACGGATTTTGTGCCGACCTTTGAGACACCAGGCATCAATGAGATTGGCAAGCCTGTGGCCGACCTTCTGGAAGTCGAGGTGTTCGTTCTGGGACGTGCGGGCGAAGAGCCCGTTGACTCGCTGAGTGACCTCAACGGTGAAAACATAGGCTATCTCAGCGGGACCTGGTACGGCCAGGCTTTTGCTGCCAATGAGGCACTCCAAAAGGTACCGGTCAACAATGTTGCGCATGGACTTGAGCTCCTGCAGCGTCACCGGCTGAAAGCGGTGGTGGCGTCAGAGGTCGCTATTCCGGCGGGCTATGATCCACAACAAGCCGATACGCGCGTGCGTGTGCTGCTTCCCCTGGCCACCCTCAAGGGTAAGCTCTATATGTCGAACAAGTCAGGCCGGGATGAAGCTGCCAAGGCCATTTCGGCCGCCGTTGAGGCCATGCATGAGGACGGCACAATGGAGCGGCTGTTCAGTAATCGCTACGAAGGAGATCGTGCTCGGGACTGATCAGCTCCCGGCTGCCAGCAGCCCCCGGATGTGCGCTTCCACCCCTTGGGTCAGGGACTGGAGGTGGTACCCCCCTTCCAGCATGGAGACGACCCGCCCCCGGCACAGCTGGCCGGCAAGGCGGGTGATCTCTCCGGTGAGCCAGGCGTAGTCATCGGTTTTCAGGCACACTTCCGCAAGGGGGTCGAGGCGGTGGGCATCAAAGCCGGCCGAGACCAGGATGAGCTGGGGCTGGAAGGCGGCGAGTTCGTCGAACCAGCCATCACTGACTGCCTGACGGAAGGTGGCACTGTCCGTGCCTGGATCCAGCGGCACGTTGAGGATGTGCCCCGGCATGCCGTGGCTGTGTTTGAAGGGGTAGAAGGGATGCTGGAAGCTTGAGCACAGCAGCACCCGCTGGTCGTGGCAGAAGATGTCCACGGTGCCATTACCCTGGTGCACGTCGAAATCGAGGATGGCGACCCGCTCCAGGTGGTGGAAGCTGAGGGCGTGCAGCGCGGCAATCGCGATGTTGTTGAAAAAGCTGAACCCCATGGTCCGGTTGCGCTCGGCATGGTGGCCGGGGGGGCGGATGGCGCAGAAGGCGTTTCGGGCCTGGTTGGTGAGTACCTGGTTAACCGCCTGGATGCCGGAGCCTGCCGCCAGTTTGGCGGAACGGAAGGTGTGGCGGTTCATGGCGGTGTCCGGATCGGCCATGATACGCCCCTGATCCGGCGTCATCTGTTCCAGCTGGTTGATGTAATTGTCTGGGTGGGCCCGGCGCAGTTCATCGTGCGAGGCTTCTTCCGCTTCGTTGAGGCTCAGCTGGTCCCAGAGGCCGGTCTCCTGCAGGTGTTCCCGGATGGCGGTGAGACGCCGGGGGCTCTCCGGATGGTCGTCGCCCATGTCATGCTTTTCGCAATCCGGATGATGAAAGTACGCTGTTGCCATCGTCGCGCCTCGCCATGCGGGTTAAACTTGAATCTGGGATTGTGGGCCGCGCGGGCGTGCGTGGCAAGGCAGGCAGGGTTCTGATCGGATCGGTAAGAGGGGCTTTATGTCCACCCGGCATCTTAATGCGTTGTTCAATCCAAGCTCCATCGCGGTCATAGGGGCGTCTGAAAGGGCGACCAGCCTTGGCGGTATGGTGCTGCGCAACCTCATGGGTGGGGATTACCCGGGGCAGCTGCTGGTGGTGAACCGTCATGGCTACGACAAGGTTCACGGCATCCGCTGTGAGCGCCGCGTCAAGCACATGCCCTGGGTGCCGGATCTGGCGATCATCTGTACACCACCGGAGACGGTTCCCAAGCTCGTCCGCCAGCTGGGTGAACGCGGCGTGCGCACCGCCATGGTCATGACCGGTGGTATGTCCCGCTCGTACAGCCGCAACGGGGAGCCGTTGATGTACGCCGTGCGTGATGCGGCTAAAAAGGCCGGCATCCGGGTGCTGGGTCCGAACACCATCGGCATCATGTCCCCGGATACGCAACTGAACGCAACCTACGCCCACATGGGCGTATTGCCGGGCAAGATCGGGTTTGTGGGTCAGTCCGGGACCGTGGCCAGTGCGGTGATCGACTGGGCATTCGCCCGGGGCGTTGGCTTTTCGCGACTGCTGACCTTGGGTGATGGCATGGACATTGCCCATGATGATCTCATCGACTATCTGGCCGAAGACCCTAAAACCGGGGCGATACTGCTGCACATCGAGCACATCCCAAACCCGCGCCGTTTCATTTCGTCCGTGCGCGCGGCGTCACGCTCGAAGCCGGTGATCGCGGTGAAGAGTGGCCGTTATCCGGAATCCGAATATCTGCCGCATTCGCTGCCCGACGGCATTACCCAGACCGATCCCATCTATGATGCGGCCCTGCAGCGTGCTGGTGTGCTGAGGGTTAATGGCCTGGATCAGATGTTCGATGGCCTGGAAAGCCTCTCGCGGATGCGGCGTGTGCGGCGAGAGGAGCTGGTGGTGCTGTGTAACGGTGTGGGCCCCGGGGTGCTGGCCGTTGACAGGTTGATCTACCAGGGCGGGGAGCTGGCGCAGTTCTCCGAGGAGACAGTGGCCAAGCTGGAGCAGCGGCTACCGGGCTATCTGAGTGTGCGTAACCCACTTGACCTTGGGTTTGACGCCTCCCCCCAACTCTACGCCGATGTGCTCAGGATCCTGGGTCAGGATCCGGGCATTGCCAATGTGCTGGTGATGTACACGCCAACCCTTCTGGAGGATACCCTCCACATCGCGGATTCGGTGATGCAGGTGGCCCGGGGCCAGCGACTGAACGTGTTCACCTGCTGGCTGGGCCAGAGTACGGTGCTGGACGCCCGGGATGCGTTTTACGAGTCGGGCGTGCCCACCTTCTTTTCCCCCGAAAAAGCCATCCGCGCCTTCATGCACTTTGTGAAGCATCAGCGTGGCCAGCGGTTGCTGGCGGAGACGCCGGAATCCTGGCCCGAGCCGGAGGTGGACCGGCAGCAGGCCCGTGAGATGGTCCAGAAGGTCATCCGCAGCCGCCGCAACCACCTGACCAACCGCGAGGCCCGGCAACTGGTGGGTGCCTATGGCATCCAGACGCTGGACACCGCGTACTGCGACGATGAGGAAGAGGCCGTGGAGGCGTTTCGTGAGTGGGGTGGTCCCGTCAATATCACGCTTTTGCACGAGCGGGCCTGTCATCCCTTTATGGAGGAGACCTCCGGCCGGGGCCGTTACCGGCACACGATCCGCCGGCTCAATGACGAGGCGGCTGTTGCCAATGCCTGCCGGACCCTGCTGGAGCAGTACCGCAAGCATTTCCCGAAGAGCGGTTTTCTGGGCTTTGCCATGCATCAGACGGATGCCGGGCTGGGGGGCATCGGCTTCAGCCTCGGGATCACCCGTGACGCTGTCTTCGGCCCCCTGATCGTCTGCGGCTCCGCCGGCGCCCGGGTCAACATCATGACCGACCGTCGGGTGGCCTTGCCGCCGTTGAACATGAACCTGGCGCACGAGCTTCTGGCCCGCAGTTATGCGTACCGGCTCCTGCGTGAATACAGCACCCAGCCGGAAGAAGACACCCGAACCCTGTGCCAGACGTTGGTGACGCTGTCGCAGATTAACAGTGATGTCCCGGAGATCCGGGGCCTGGAGATCCTGCCATTACTGTTCAGCCCGGATGGTGGTGTGGCCTGTGATGTGGCGATTGATCTGGGCGAACCGGTGAAGCCGGTGATCAAGCCCTATCCCAGGGAGCTGGAAGAGTGGGTCACGCTGAATTCCGGCCGTCGCGTTCTGGTCCGGCCCATCCGCGCCGAGGATGAGCCGGGGCATCTTGAATTCCATGAGAGCCAGTCGCCTGAAACCATCCGGTACCGGTTTTTCCAGTACCGCAGTCGCTTTACCCATAACGACATCGCCCGGATGGTGCAGATCGACTATGACCGGGAGATGGTGTTCATTGCCACGGAGTGGCTGCAGGACGGCACCGAGCGGACACTGGGGACGGTGCGTGTATGGACGGATGCGGACAACATCCAGTGTGAGTTCGCCGTCATGGTCCGGGATGACCTTCGCGGTGAGGGCCTGGGCCGGATCCTGATGGAGAAGATGATCCGTTATTGCAAATCCCGTGGCACCCTGGAGATGGTGGGCCATGTGCTGCCCGGCAACGAGGCCATGGCCGGATTGGCCAGGTCGCTCGGGTTCTCCGTGAGCTACGATCGGGAGGAGGATGTGGTCGCGCTCAAGCTGGCGCTGAACAAGCCCACGGAGGATTGGCACCTGGACCGGCTGGACGGGGAGATGCCGCCCATCTGACCTCCTCCCCGCCGGGTTGCCTGATGGGTCAGCCGCGTGTGAACACCCAGTTATCGCCGCTGGACAGTTCCTCGTTGAACGCGTAGCCGTCCGTATCGAAGTTCTTCACCTGCTCGGGGTTGGTCAAGCGGTTGCGGATGATGTAGGCGGCCATCATGCCGCGGGCCTTCTTGGCGTAGAAGCTGATCATCTTGTACTGGCCGTTCTTCCAGTCCTTGAACTGGGGCGTGATGATGCGGGCGCCCAGCTGTTTGTGATCCACGGCCTTGAAGTACTCGTTGGAGGCAAGGTTGATCAGCACGCCATCATCCTGTTCCAGTTCCTGCTTCAGGTGGTCGGTGATGGGCTGCTTCCAGAAGGCATACAGGTCCTTGCCCCGGGCGTTTGGGAACTTTGTCCCCATTTCCAGCCGGTAGGGCTGCATCAGGTCGAGGGGCCGCAGCACGCCGTAGAGCCCTGACAGGATCCGCAGGTGGTGCTGGGCGAAGTCGAAGTCGTTCTCGCTGAACCGGTCCGGTGCCATGCCTTCGTAGACGTCGCCCTTGAAGGCGAGCACGGCGGGGCGTGCGTTGTCCGGCGTGAAAGGGGTGTGCCATTGCTGGTAGCGCTGGGCGTTGAGTTCGCCGAGCTGTTGGCTGATGCCCATGAGGTTGCTGACCTGGTGGGGTTCGAGCTCTTTGAGGTCGTCGATCAGTTCCCGGCTGTGTTCCAGGAACTGGGGTTGCGAGTGGCTGCTGGTGGGCAGTTTGCTGTCGTAATCGAGTTTCTTGGCGGGTGAGACGACCATTAACATTTTCTATCCTCCCGTGGGTTGGCTTAGTTTTATTCTAACATGGTTGCCGGGTAGAGAGTGGGGGAAGCTTTCCTCAGTGGTTCCCCAGGAACGCGATCACATTCTCCGCTGTAAACGGCCAATCCAGTTCCTTGCCTTCGGGTTCCATGCGCAGCACGGGAATGCGCTCGCCGTACTTCTGGACCAGCTCTTCGGACTCACTGATGTCGACGACGTCAACCGGCATGGGCGTGTCGAGTGGGGTGTGGACCAGGATCTGCTCGGCCTGTTCGCAGAGTTCGCAGTTGTCGGTAACGTAGAAATAGAGGCTGGTGCCTGTGGACATGGTATTGGGTTCCCCCGGATAATCCCGGCCTTGTTTGGTCAATGCCGGGGATCTGGTTCATGTGGTTTCGTAACGCGCGTCTTTATCGTATCACCAAAGCCTTTGAGTGGTCCGCCGAGGCCCTGGAGGAGGCGCTGGCGAAGCGTGCTTTCCAGCCCTGTGGTCCCCAGGATACGGAGCGGATGGGGTGGGTGTCGCCCCTTGGCCGCGATGGCGATGAGCTGGTGTTTACGTCCGGGGAGTGTCATCTGGTTTGCCTGCGGCGGGAGGAGAAGGTGCTGCCGCCGGCGGTGGTCCGCGAGGAGGTGGATGAGCGCGTGGCGGCAGCCGAGCAGGAGCGTGGTGAGCCCCTGAGGCGCAAGGAGAAAACGGAGATCAAGGAACAGGTTACGCTGGAGCTCCTGCCCCGGGCGTTCACCAAGTCCCGGTTCATCCATGCCTACATCGCGCCTTCCCAGGAGCTGGTCGTGGTGGATTCGGCTGCCAGTAGCGCGGCGGAGACCCTGCTTTCCGAGTTGCGCGAGACGCTGGGATCCATGCCGGTTCGTCCGCCAGCGGTGCATCAGTCCCCGGCCTATACGATGACGCAGTGGTTGCGAGGCGAGGCGCATCCGCCCGCGGGGCTGGTGCCTGCGGATGAGTGCGAGCTCCGGGATGATGAGGAGCAGGGGGGCGTCGTCCGCATCAAGGGTGTGGATCTGGGTGGCGATGACGTACGCAGCCATCTGGACAACGGCATGAGCGTGACCCGGCTGGCGCTTGATTGGGAGGATCAGCTCTCACTGGTGCTGGATGATGAGCTTACGCTGCGGCGGTTGCGTTTTGGGGATGATCTGAAGGAGAAGCTGGACGACGAGGCTGGCGATGACCGCGTCGCCCGTTTTGATGCCGCCTTCAGCCTGATGGCCCTGGAGCTGGAACGGCTGGTGCCGGCGCTCCTGGAGGCGTTTGGTGGCGAGGATCGTTCTGCGCTCAGCGCTTGATCTGGGCATCGAATTGTTGCCCGGTCACGCCTTTTGAGTCCGGGCCCATCAGGTAGAGGTAGGCGTCCATGATGGCGTCCGGTTCGGGGTTGCTGCCGGGGTCTTCCGCCGGGTAGGCAAGGTGGCGCATGTGCGTGCGTGTGGCGCCGGGGTTGAGGCTGTTCACGCGCACGGCGGTGCGTGCGTCGTCCAGCTCGTCAGCCAGGGTTTCCATCAGACCTTCGGTGGCGAACTTGGAGATGGCGTAGGCGCCCCAGTTGGCTCGCCCCTTTCGGCCCACGCTGGATGAAGTGACAATCACCGACGCATCCGGGGCAGCGCGCAGCAGCGGGATCATGGCTTGGCTGAGCAGGAAAGCGCCGGTGACGTTGGTACGCATGACCCGCTCCCACTCGTCCGGGTTGTAATATTCCAGTGGCGTACGGTCGCCCAGGCGACTGGCGTTATGCAGCAGGCCGTCCAGTCGTCCAAAGTCTTCCTGAAGTCGGGTTACCACCTGTTCGTAGTCTTCGGCCCTGGCGCCTTCGATATCCAGGGGCAGGATCAGCGGTGCCGGATGGCCGGCCGCTTCAATCTCGTCGTAGACCTTTTCCAGTTTCTTGATGGTGCGCCCGACCAGTATAACCGTGGCGCCATGGGCGGCGTAGGTTTTGGCGGCGGCGCGGCCAATGCCGTCGCCGGCGCCGGTGACCATGATGATGCGGTCGTTCAGGAGCTCGGGTGAGGGCTGATAGTTCTCGACGGTCTGTGCGCTCATGCGGGATCCGTTTCGGGTTTGTGGGTGTCGATAATGGAAAAAAGCTCGCGGCCATGGTCGATGATGTGGTCGGCGCGCCAGTCCGTCACCGTTTCGTCCGCGCCCAGGTAGCCGTAACGCGCGGCCACGGTGGTCATACCGGCGGCCTGGCCGGATTCGATGTCGCGCCGATGGTCGCCGGCGTAGAGGCAGTGCTCAGGCATCACGCCAATCTGTTGCGCGGCCAATTGGACCGGCTCGGGATCCGGCTTGGTGTGGGTAACGTGATCGGGACAGACGACGCTGGCGCAGCGTTGCAGTAGGTCCATTGCCGCAAGCAGTTTCAGCGTGTATTGACTGGCCTTGTTGGTGACCACGCCCCAGGGAACGCCTTGGGCGTCCAGGTGGGCAAGCACCTCGGCAAGCCCCGGAAAGAGCCGGGTGTGGACGGCTATGTGGTCGGTGTAGAGTGCCAGCAGTTCCGCATGGTGTTGATCGTAGCCCTCATCCTCCGGACGCAGTCCAAAGCCGAGCTGAACGAGCCCGCGGGCGCCGTTGGAAACCACTCGCCGTATGCTGTGCTCGTCCATTGGCTGGAGGTTGTGGCGGGAACGCTGGGTATTGAGGCACCAGATGAAATCCGGCGCGGTATCCAGAAGGGTGCCGTCCAGGTCGAACAGGATGGCGCTGAAACGGCTCACTCGCTGGCCTCCGGTTTGACGCCGTGGATGAAGTAGTTGACGTCAATGTCCTGCCCCAGCCGGTAATGGCCGGTGACCGGGTTGTAGGTCAGACCCGTGGTGTCCCGGGTTTCAATGCCGGCGTGGCGGAAATGGCGGTCCATTTCCGAGGGCCGGATGAAGCGCTTCCATTCGTGCGTTCCCCGGGGCAGCAGGTTGAGCACGTATTCGGCCCCCACTTTGGCAAAGAGCCAGGATTTAGCGTTGCGGTTGATGGTTGAGACGACCAGGCTGCCACCGGGGCGCAGCAGCCGCGCGCAGGCGGCGACGGTGGCGGCCGGGTCCGGTACGTGTTCCAGGACCTCCAGGCAGGTCACGGTGTCATAGTGGCCGGGTTCCTGCTGGGCGAGGACTTCAACATCCTCAATACGGTAGTCCACGGTGACTTCGGCCTCCAGTGCGTGCAGGTCCGCCACGCCCACTGCTTCCCGGCTCAGGTCGATACCGGTAACGGTGGCGCCACGCCGGGCCATGGCCTCGCTGAGCAGTCCGCCACCGCACCCCACGTCCAGAACCGTCTGCCCGTTGAGGTTGCCGGTGTGCTGCTCGATGTAGCCCAGCCGCAAGGGGTTGATCTCGTGCAGTGGCTTGCATTCGCCTTCCGGGTCCCACCAGCGCTGGGCCATGGCGTCGAATTTGGCGATTTCTTTCTGGTCAACGTTCGGGGTCATGGCAGCTTCCTCAGTGTTTATCGGCTTCGGCGATGTGGTGTTGCCACTGCTTGACCCGCTCGCGCAGGCCATGGAGGTCCATGCGCTGGAGCTCGCCGTCAACCAGCCGTGGCTCGCCGGCGACCCAGGTGTGGGTGACCTGGCGACCGTTGGTGTTGTAGACAAGGTGCGGCAGTGGGTCATAGACCGGCTGGGCGAGGATGTCGCCCAGATCCACGGCGATCATGTCCGCTTGCTTGCCCGGCTCGAGCGTGCCCACGCGGTTGTCTATGCCAAGGGCGCGGGCCCCGTTGATGGTGGCCATGCGCAGGACGCTGTAGGCGTCCGTGGCACCGGCTTCCAGGGTGTTGAGTTTGCCCAGAAGGGCGGCGGTCTGCATCTCGCCGAACATGTCCAGGTTGTTGTTGCTGGCGGCCCCATCGGTCCCCAGGGCCACATTCACACCAGCGTCCAGCAGGCGTTGGACGGGGCAGGCGCCGCTGGCGAGTTTCATGTTGGCTTCCGGACAGTGGAGCACATGAGCGCTGCTTTGCTGGAGCAGTTTCAGGTCGTGCTCATCGACCTGGGTCATGTGCACGCACTGGGTGCGGGGCGAGATCAGGCCGAGGTTCGCCAGCCGGCGGGTGGGGCGGAGGCCATGGGTCTGGATGCTGTCGTCGACTTCCCCCGCCGTTTCGTGCAGGTGGATCTGGATGGGGAGATCCACTTCCTCGGCCAGGGTGGCGATGCGTTTGAGCGGCTCGTCCGAGATGGTGTAGGGCGCGTGTGGGCCGAAGGCGATGGTGGCCAGGTTGCTGTTGCGCACGCGGTCGTGGAGGGCGAGCCCTTTCTGGATGTATTCTTCCGGGCCGCTGCCCCACTGGGTGGGAAAGTCCAGGATCGGGAACGCGGACTGGACGCGCATGCCATGCTGCTGGGCGGTTTCCACAATGGTCTCGGGGAAGAAGTACATGTCCGAGAAGCAGGTGGTGCCGGTTCGCAGCATTTCGGCGATGGCGAGCTGGGTACCATCGGCTACGAAGGCTTCATCCACGAAGCGGCCTTCGGCGGGCCAGATGTGGTCCTGGAGCCATTCCCTGAGGGGCAGGTCGTTGCCGAGGCCGCGCAGCAGGGTCATGGGCGCGTGGCCGTGGGCGTTGATGAGTCCGGGCATCAGCAGCTGGTCGCCCAGGTTCCGGTGTTCGCTGGGGCGGTACCGTTCCAGGGCAGTGTCCGTGGGGCAGATGTCGTGGATGCGGTTGCCCTGGATGGCGATGCTGTGGTGTTCAAGGACCTGCCGGTCGGTCATGGGCAGGAGCCAGCGGGCGCTGATGAGTTGGTCGATTGGTTGCATCTGGCTCATGGAGTGCTCGGCTGCTGGTTTCGGGTCTCGGCTTTCAGGGACTTGTGAGTGGTGCCCTGTGGCTTCAGACTCGGAAGTATAACGGATGGTGGCTCTGGGGCCCATGGTCGGGTTATCGCCAGATCCATGGTCCGTCACTAGGCTTGGAGCGTTGTGGGAGGCCGGGAATGGGGGAGTGCTTTCCGGGAATCGCTATGAATCCATCCTTGGACGCTGCGCGATCGCCATCCCTGGCGATCGAGCTTCCCGGAAAGCACTCCCCCATTCCCGGCTCTGAGCGCCTTGGTTACGCCATGTGCGTCTTGGTTTTTTAACTCAGCGAGGATTGTTCTGGATGACACAGGGTCAGGTAACCCCCTTCAGATGGCATGGCGATGTGCTCGAGGTTTTGGATCAGCGGTTGCTGCCGGCCGAGGAGGTCTGGCGGTCGTATTCCGATGCCGAGGGGGTGTACCAGGCGATTCATGAGATGCAGGTGCGCGGGGCGCCGGCGATCGGGATTGCGGCGGCCTATGGGGTGGTGCTGGCGGCGCGGGGCTGTACGCAGGCCTCGGATTGGTATTCGCGGCTGGGGAGCACCATTGACTGGCTGGCCCAGGCCCGGCCCACGGCGGTGAATCTGGTCTGGGCGCTGGAGCGCATGCGGGACTGTCTGGAACAGGTGGCGGATTCGCCGGAACTGGTCCGCGTCATGGAGACGGAGGCGTTGCGCATTCATGAGGAGGATGCGGACGCGAACCATGCCATGGGCAAGCTTGGGGCGGATCGGATCCTGGCCGGAGGCGAGGCGCCCGTGCGGATTCTGACGCATTGCAACACCGGGGCCTTGGCTACGGGAGGCCAGGGTACGGCGTTGGGTGTGGTTCGGGAGCTGTTTAACCGGGATGCCCTTGGGTGCGTGCACATGGATGAGACCCGGCCCTGGCTTCAGGGGGCGCGGCTGACGGCCTGGGAGTGTGAGCGCGAGGGCATGCCGTGTTCGTTGAACGTGGATGGTGCGGCCGCAACCCTGATGGCCCAGGGCGAGGTGGATTGGGTTGTGGTCGGTTCGGACCGGATTACGGCCAACGGGGATGTGGCGAACAAGATCGGTACCCTGCCGCTGGCGATACTGGCCCGGCATTATGGCGTGGGGATGATGGTGGTGGCGCCGTCGTCAACGCTTGATTCGGGGACCAGCAGTGGCGATCGCATTGAGATTGAGGAGCGCGATGGCACGGAATTGCGGCGTTCGGGAAGGCGTTGGTTGGCGCCGAATTCAGTTGCGGTCTTCAATCCGGTGTTTGATGTAACGCCGGCATCGCTGGTGGATGTGATCGTGACGGAAAACGGCGTCTGTGAGGCGCCGGGGAACCAACGGGCGCCACTGGAGTCACTGGCCTGATGCGTCGTTATTGTTTGGTTGCTGGCTGTTTTGGCCGCGCTCAGCATCTAGGTTATTCAGTGCTTCGTTGAGGCGCTCTTCTTCTTCGGCCACGAAGTGCAGTGACATCTCGAAGGATTTGCGGGTGAATTCCAGAACCCGCTTGAATCCTTCGTCCGATAGCTCCCGTGCTTCGTCATGTCCCCGGTAGATGTTGATGAACTCGCGTTCGCGCTCAAAATGCAGGGGAAGGCGGCCCACGCCCCAATCGTTGAGTACCCGCCATGTTTCCGGGCTGTAGGCGCGTGTGTACTTGAGGATGAATGGAACCGGGTCATTGCGCGCGAGCACGGCCGCCAGGCGCAGGATCAGTTCAAAGGGCAGGGCGGCGGTTCCATCCTCGACCGCTTCCAGAAGGCTCTTGTCCTTGAGGTTGAGGGATTGGGCCAGGTCGTTGACCGTGAGACCGGCTACCTCGCGCAGATCGCGAAGGGATTCACCGGCAGACAGCATCATGCGCAGCTGGTCCTGGTTGCCCATGAGCTTTTTGCCGACCTTGAGCGAGGTGCCAGTGGTGCGCCGGGCAATCCGGTACGCGGAGCCGGTATAATCGGCCAGGCGGTCCAGGAGGTTGGGTTCGTCCCCGTTGGCGGCGCCCCTTTGATCCGCGCCGGCGTCCTTCCCCTCGTCCTCCCCTTGCATGGCGGTTTGGGAGCTGGATTCACCCTGGTCTTCGTCTTCCAGCTCCTGAACCTTTTCCAGTGACTCCAAAGCGTGCAGCGAGTCCTTCAGGAAGGTTTCCAGTGCTTCCGATTTCTCGTCATCGCTGGCCATGGCGCTATTGCTCCGTCCTATTCGCCCGCTACTGCGCCCTTTTCAGGGGTTTCGTGGTAGATGCTGGCGTAGTGCTCGCTCTGGGCCAGCAGGTCGGTAAGAATGGCACCGGCTTCGCGCACCACGAAATCCGGCCCCTCTTCCGCCAGCTCGCTGCGCCTGGCCATGGCAGGCCGGGATTCCGCGTCTTCTTCGTAGGCCTGCCAGGAGTCAAAGGGCTCTTTGTCCTCGAGCTTGCGCCGCTGGTTTACGATGCTGAGCTGCTTTTCCCGGAAGGTTTTCTGGTCTTTCTTACGCTGTTCGGCGTTGAGGCTGACCCAGGTGCGGTCCCGGCGTTCGTTGAGCAGCTCCAGCTCGCGCTTACGCAGCTTGTACTCGGGAATCTGGGAGAATCGGGCTTCGTGCTGCTTGGTGATCGTCTCCAGGATGTCGTCGAACGTGAAGTAGCGCTGGTAGTCGAGTGTATCGATTTCGTCCCAGGACAGGGCCCCGTCCAGAGCGGCCTCGGCGACATTGTCCCGCTCAATCCGGTCTTTGATCCGGATATCCGGAACCACGCCACGGTTCTGGGTACTGGCCCCTGAAACCCGGTAGAACTTGGACTGGGTGATCTTGAGCTGGCCATGGTTCAGCGGCCTTATGGCCTGCACGGTGCCCTTGCCAAAGGTCTGGGAGCCGACAATCAGTCCGCGGCCATAGTCCTGCATGGCGCCGGCGAAGATCTCGGAGGCGGAGGCGCTCAGGTTGTTGACCAGTACCACCACGGGGCCATCCCATGCGACGTTGTTGTCGTTATCCTTGAATACCTGCACAGAACCGTCAGGCCCGCGTACCTGGACCGTGGGCCCCTTTTCGATGAACAGGCCCACCAGTTTATTGGCTTCAGAAAGCGCTCCGCCACCGTTGCCGCGCAGGTCAATCACGAGGCCGTCCATGCCGTTGCCCTTGAGCTCATTGATCAGGCCACGTACGTCCCGGGTGGTGCTGCGGTAGTTTTCGTCGCCCTGGCGCGCCGCCTTGAGGTCCGCGTAGAACGTGGGGATGTCGATGACGCCCAGCTGCCAGGGCTTGCCCCCTTGATCCATCTCCAGCATGTCGCTCTGGGCGGATTGTTCCTCCAGCTCAACCTCATCCCGGACGATGGTGATCTCGTGGGTGTTCATGTCGTTCTGGGTACCGGCGGGGATCACCTCCAGGCGGACCTTGGAGCCCTTCGGCCCGCGGATCAGGTCAACCACCTCGCTCAGGCGCCATCCGATGACGTTCTCCATGGGATCATCGCCCTGCGCCACGCCGACGATCCGGTCCGCCGCGCCCAGCGAGCCCTCCTCGGCCGCGGGGCCGCCCGGCACAATGCGGGAAACCTTGGTGTAGCCGTCTTTCGACTGCAGAACGGCACCAATGCCTTCGAGGGACAGGCTCATATTGATGTCGAAGTTTTCAGAAGTGCGGGGCGACAGATATTGGGTGTGGGGATCCCAGAGCCCGGCAAAGGCATTCATCCATTGCTGGAACGCGTCCTCGCTGCGGGCGTCATAGGCCCGGTCCAGCTGGCTTTCATAGCGCCGGGTCAACGTTTCCTTGATGGCTTCGTCCGGCTGCCCGTCCAGGCGCATGCTGAGTACGGCGTTGCGGATGCGATCACGCCAGAGCTTGTCGAGCTCGCTGGTATCCTGCGCCCAGTCCGCCTCGCTGCGATCAAGCCGATAGCGGTCATCGCCGCTGAAGTCGAAGCTGCTGATGCCTTCGTCGAGAAGGGAGAGGGCGTATTCCAGCCTCCGGATGCGGCGTTGCTGGAAGTGGTTGTAAATGCGGAAGGCGGGCTCGAGATCACCGCCGGTCAGGGCACGCTTCATCGAGTCGCGATAGGCATTGAAGTTGCTGACGTCGCCCTGGGTGAAATACAGACGCTGACTGTCTAGCTGGTCGAGATAAGCGTCCAGCGTTTCCGACGCCAGCGCGTCATCAATGTCCTTTTCCTTGAAATGGCCAAACTGGAGCTGGCGCGCTATCAGGATATTGGCGCGGGCCTGGTCGGCCGTGGGTTCCACCGGCTGGTAGTCGCGCCCGGTTTCAAGGTTGGCCTGTGCTGCACTTGTAAACACAAGCGCGAGTGCCAGGAACAGAGTGGGAAAGATTTGGGTACGCAAGGTTGCCTTTGCTCCTGATCAGGTAGTCTGAGTCACCATACTATGCCTCAACCTTTAAGTGTAGGGGACGGAATCAAGGCCGGCCAGCCGGGACTGGCCGGTGTGAGGTCTATTCGAAAAACTGCTGTTTCGTTGCGTGCTCGCGCAGCAGTTCCGGTGGCCGGTATCGTTCGCCGAAGCGACCCGCCAGCTCGTCCGCGCGTTCGGTGAACGCCTGCAACCCGTACTGGTTGATGTACTGCAGCGCACCGCCGCTCCAGGCGGCAAAACCGATTCCGAAGATGGAGCCGATGTTGGCGTCGCGCACCTCCATCAGCACGTTTTCCTCCAGGCAGCGCACTGTCTCGATGGCCTGGATGAACAGGAGCCGCTCCTTGAGCAGAGTCAGTTCCGCGTTGCGGGCCTTGTCCTGGTCCACGTACAGGTTCTCCAGTTCCGGCCAGAGGTATTTCTTCCCGTTGTCCGGGTACTCGTAGAAGCCGGCGCCAGCGGCCTTGCCCTTGCGGCCGTGCTGGTCGACCATGGCGTCGATCACGGCCTCGGCCGGGTGCGGATCCCAGGTGCCGCCCGCCGCTTCGGTATCCTTCTTCGACTGGTCCCGGATGTGCTGGGTCAGTGTCAGGCTCACCTCGTCACAGATGGCCAGCGGTCCCACGGGCATGCCGGCAAGCAGCGCGGCATTCTCGACGGATGCGGGGTGGAAGCCTTCCGACAGCAGGGTGATGCCCTCGTTGACGAAGGTGCCGAACACCCGCGAGGTGAAGAAACCACGGCTGTCGTTGACCACAATCGGCGTCTTGTTGATCTGCATGACGTAGTCGAACGCCTTGGCAAGGGTCTCGTCGTCGGTCTGCTCGCCCTTGATGATTTCAACCAGCGGCATTTTGTCCACGGGGGAAAAGAAGTGCAGGCCGATGAACTTCTCCGGATTGGCAGAGGCTTTTGCCAGCTGGGTGATCGGGATGGTGGAGGTGTTGGAGGCGAAGATGCCGTTATCGGCCAGGTGCGGCTCCGCTTCCTGGGTGACCTTGGCCTTGAGGTCGCTGTCCTCAAATACCGCTTCGATAATGAGGTCACAGCCGGCCAGCTCGTCCGCGCTGGCAGTGGCACTGATGCGGTCCAGAACCTTTTGCTTGCCGGTGTCATCCAGCTGGCCCCGCGAGACCTTCTTGGCGAGGAGCTTGTCCGAATAGGCCTTGCCTTTTTCGGCGTTTTCGTCGGAGGTGTCTTTCAGCACCACGTCGATGCCCCGGTTAGCGCTGACGTAGGCGATGCCAGCGCCCATCATGCCGGCACCCAGGACACCGACCTTCTTCACCTTGGACTTTGCGGGTGCCTGGGGGCGGCTGCCGCCCGCCTTGATGGCGTTGAGGCCGAACCAGAAGGTGTTGATCATGTTCTTGGCGATCTGGCTGCAGGTGATCTCGGTGAAGTAGCGGGCCTCGATGCGGTCGGCCGTATCCACATCCACGCTGGCGCCCTCCACGGCCGCTGCCATGATCCGCTCGGGCGCCGGGTAGCAGCCCTTGGTTTTCTCCTTGAGCATGGCCGGGGCAATGGCCAGGCGTTGCGCCATAGTCGGGTGATTGGGGCCGCCGCCTGGGATCTTGAAGCCTTTCTGATCCCAGGGCTGCCGACTCTCCGGGTTGGCCTTGATCCACTCGCGCGCCTTGTGCAGCAGCTCTTGTTGAGAGGAGGCCAGCTCATCAACCATGCCTTCTTTCAGGGCGGTCTGCGGGTCGATCTGTTTGCCTTCCATCAGATAGGGGAAGGCCTTTTCCAGGCCCAGAACCCGTGGCAAGCGCACACAGGCACCGCCGCCGGGCAGCAGCCCGAGTGTGACTTCCGGCAGGCCGATCTTGATGCTGGCGTCGTCCAGCACAATGCGCCGGTGGCTGGCGAGGCAGAGTTCGTAGCCGCCGCCCAGAGCAGTGCCGTTCATGGCCGCGACCACCGGTTTGCCCAGGGTCTCCAACTTACGCATCTGGGCCTTGAGCGACAGGATGGTGTTAAAGAAGTCCTCAGAGTTGTTGTTGGTGACCTGGATCAGTTCGTTGAGGTCGCCGCCGGCAAAAAAGGTGTCCTTGGCGGAGGTGATGACGATGCCGCTGATCGTTTCCGCGTCACCTTCAACCTTCTGGACGGTTTCGGTCAGTGCCTCACGGAAGGCGGCGTTCATGGTGTTGGCGGACTGCCCCGGCATGTCGATGGTCAGGGTCAGGATGCCGTCGTTGTCGATCTGGTATTGAATTGCCGTCATGGTGTTCGTCCTGCCCTTTAAACCCGTTCAATGATGGTGGCGATGCCCATGCCGCCGCCGACGCAGAGCGTGGCGAGGCCGAAGCGCTGATCCCGACGCTCGAGTTCGTCAAGCAGGGTGCCCAGGATCATGGCACCAGTGGCGCCCAGCGGATGACCCATGGCGATGGCCCCACCGTTCACGTTCACTTTCTCGTCGGGGACGTTGAGCTCGCGCTGGAAGCGCATCACCACGGCGGCGAAGGCCTCGTTCACCTCGAACAGGTCAATCTGATCCGGTGTCATGCCCGCTTTGTCCAGCGCTTTGCGCGAGGCCGGCGCCGGGCCGGTGAGCATGATGGTGGGGTCGGTGCTGGTCACCGCCGTGGCCACGATCCGGGCACGTGGGGTCAATCCGAGCTTTTTGCCCATGGCATCGCCGCCGATCAGCATGGCAGTGGCGCCGTCCACGATGCCGGAAGAGTTACCCGGGGTGTGGACATGGTTGATCGCCTCCACGTAGTGGTACTTCTCACGCGCCACGCCATCGAAGCCCATTTCGCCCATCTGTTGGAACGAAGGCTTGAGCTGGCCCAGGGCCTCGGCGGTGGTGCCGGGGCGAACGTGCTGGTCCTGATCCAGAATCACCAGCCCGTTCTGATCCGTCACTGGTACGACGGACTTGCTGAAGTAGCCCTGTGCCCAGGCCTCTGCGGCCTTTCGCTGGGATTCAGCTGCGAAATGGTCCACATCCTGGCGCGAAAAGCCTTCGATAGTGGCAATCAGGTCAGCGCCAATACCCTGCGGCATGAAGCCGGTGTGCAGGTTGGTCTCTGGATCCGTGGCCCAGGCCCCGCCATCTGATCCCATGGGCACGCGCGACATGGATTCCACGCCGCCGGCAACAACCAGATCCTCAAACCCGGAGCGTACTTTCATAGCGGCCAGGTTTACCGCCTCCAGCCCGGAGGCGCAGAAGCGGTTGAGCTGGACGCCAGCAACGCATTCATCCCAGTCCACCGCCAGGGCAGCGGTCTTGGCAATGTCGGCCCCTTGGTCGCCAACAGGCGTAACACAGCCCATGACGATGTCATCCACCAGGCTGGTGTCCAGGTCGGTTCTCTGCTGGAGTGCTGTCAGGGTCTGGCCGAGCAGGGTCACCGGCTTGACCTCGTGCAGGGCACCATCGGCTTTACCCCGGCCGCGCGGTGTTCTGACCGCGTCATAGATGTACGCTTCTTCCGTCATTTCAGAGTCTCTGTGCTGTTGGGGGTTGATTCAGCTGTAAAGCTGGAGGGTGAGAGGTGGGGAGTGCTTGGAGGGAAGCTCCCCACCTCTCACCCAGCAATCCACTCTCATGCTTGTGTCATAGTCCAAGGGCACGATAGCGGCGCACCCTTCCGGGGTTAATGGCACCACCTGTCAAAACCATTGGCGGATGCGCTCAGGCCTCCTGCGTGGCCTCGTCGCCGCCACTGCGCAGGAACCAGTGCTTCAGGGCCTCGCGCAGGCGCTGGTAGTGTTCCGGGGTGAGGCCGTCCTCTGGATCCAACTCACACCAGCTCGCCAGAAGACTGTCCAGTTCATCCTCCTGGGATTCCAGACTCTGCTCGCTTTTCATCCCCTCGTTGAGCCGGCTCACCTGCAGCGCCATACGCTGCGCCTGGTCTTCCGGTGGGGTAGCGGCGCCAGCAACGATCTCCACACGGATACACAGTGCCCGGGCCTGGCTGGGCGTATCGGTCTCCTGGGTCGCCTGCTCCAGCGGCATGGGCGGGTGGCGGAAGCTTTCAGGGCCGGGCGTCTCGCCTGATTGATGCTGATCCAGGGCCGCGAGCCACTGCTGGTAACGCTGGGCCCGGAGGGCGCTCATTTGTTGCTCCTGAATGCCATCCATGGCCTTATTGAAGCGGTCCGCCAGGGCACTGGCCCGGTCCCGTGGAAGCTCCAGAGCCTGGAACGCCGTGCGGAATTGTTCCAGTTCGCTGGCACTGACCTCTGTCGGATTGACGTCCTGAAGCTGGTGAATCAGGTCCTCTGCTTGCTGGGCGGCGGCGCTGAAAGCCTGTTCGCGGGCTTCGCGCTGCTCGCTCAAGCGCCCAAAGATCCGGTCGCAGGCGTCGCGGAAGGCTTTCCAGAGCCGGCGGTCTTCCTGTTGGTGGGTGATCCCGATGGCTTCCCATTCTTTCTGGAGTGCCTTGGCGCCTTCCGTTGCCTCGCGTAATGGCTCGTGGTCAACCAGGGCTTCTGCGCGCTCGACAATGTCGCGCTTGAGGGCGTCATTGCGTTCACGTTCTTCCTCAAGACTGGCGTTCAAGGTCTTGATCAGTCGGTCGAACTGCTTCTGGAGAGGGCGGTTGGCGCGGTAGTCCACCGGCTTGGCATCACTCCACTCACGCCTTGCAGTGCGCTGGATGCGGTCGACAGCCTTGTAGTCGCAGCTGGACCAGTCGAGGTTATCCACGAACTCCTGCAACTGTTCAACGATGTATTCACGCTTCTCCAGGTTAGCGCTCTTGAGGCGCTTCTTTTCGGAAAAATACTGGTGGCAGGGTTCGTAGGCTCTGTCCGTGGCCTCCTTAAAACGTTGCCAGAGTTGCTGGTCCGGCGTGCCACCCAGGTTATACCATTCCTGCTGGAGTTCGTGGATGTGTTCGGCCTTGGCTTCGGGCTCCATGGGCTGATCGGCCAGGTACTCCATCTGTTCGCACAGGGCTTCCAGTTTGGGTCTGGCGGCGAATCCCAACCAGTCACGTAACTCCTGAAGCTGGCGCCCGAGCCGGGTGATTCGCGCCTGGTATTGGCGAGCTTCCTTGTCGGGGAGCTTGTCCTGGAGTTTCTGAGCTTTGCGGAAGTATTCCCGTGAGGGCTTAAGGTGGTGTTGATCCAGGCTCTGCTCCAGGGCATCCAGTGTGCGGGCAAGCTCGCCGGTATCCTCGGCCTGGGGCCCGTGGGGCGGTTCCGCCTGGGTGTTTGTTCGGTCTTTGAGTTGTTTGCGCGCCCTGAGCAGCGTTGGCGGGGCAGCAAAGCCGTCTGGCCAATCGAGGGCCGCCAGGGTGGCGGAGATGGCTTCCGTATCCTCGCTGTTCAGGGCCTGTTCGAGCTGTGCTTCATACTGTTGCCAGGTACTGAGCGCTTGTCGGTAGGCCTCGAGTTGTTCCATCAATCGTTTGAAACGGGCCTTCAGTTCCGCATGGGGCGCCTGATCAGCGGTGGCCTGTTCCCAGCGGTTGTTCTGGGTCGTCATGATGGCATCCAGTGAGGAGAGGCTGGCGCCTTCCTCGGGCCAGGCCGAGGCGAGCTGTTCAACGGTTGCGGCCAGGGTTTCCACTGCCCCTTGCTGTTCGTCCGCCTTTTCCCGTTCAGCGCGGATCCGTGCTTCCTCCTCGGCAATGGTGTCAGCCCGTTCGCGACAGCGTGCCAGACTGGTATCGTAGCGCTCTTTCTGGGCACTGTCGGCATGGTTGCTGATGCTGTTCCAGCGGCTGATGATGGCATCAAGCCGGGCTTGGTAGAGCTTGGTGTCCTGGGTGGCGGCAAGTACCTCAATGTCTTCCAGAATACGCTCAATCTCTGCCTGGCGGGCCTGTTCCGCTTCGGCTTGCTCGCGGTGTTCGCGCAGCTTGCGTCTGGCCGCCTGGAACGCGCCCTTGTCACGGCCCTTAAGGGCTCGGCTGGCCCGCTCAAGGGCATCAACGTCCTCCAGGCGCTGGATTGCCTCCCGACGGATGGCAGCTGTTTCGCCCTGGGTGGCGAGCGCTTCCAGTTCCGCGGTAGTGGTTGCGTTGGCGACCACATTTGGGTCGGGAGCAGGGCGTTGCGGTTTGGCAGGCTTGGCCTCTGGCGCCGGGGGTTCAGTGCTGCTTGCGGGTTGTCTGGGTTTGAAAAATTGTTTCAGAAAGCCGGCCATGATGGTTGTCCTTTGTGCCGAAGAACCTTACCCGCTGTTCCGGGTAGGTGAATGGAATCAGGTCATTAAAATTAGCACACAGGAATGGCGTCAGCCTATTGGCGGGTGGGGGTAGAGATGAGTGATGACAGGCGATCGGTAAAGGACCGGGCCCTGAAACTTCTGGCCCGGCGTGAGCACAGCCGGTTCGAGCTCGGGCGCAAGCTGGACAGATCCGGCGGGAACACGGAGCTGGTGGAGGAGGTGTTGGACGAGCTGGTTGCCGAAGGCTGGCAGAGTGACGAACGGTTTGCGGAGTCGTTCAGCCGTCAGCGTATCGAAGCGGGTTACGGACCATTACGGATTCGTTCGGAGCTCGAGCAGCGGGGTGTCAAGGGCCACAGTCAGGCGCTGACGGCTTTGGTGGAGGATGACTGGGTGAGTATGGCCAGGGCACAGCGCCAACGCCGTTTTGGGGAGGAAGAGCCGGCTGATCGCAAGGAGCGTGGGCGTCAGGGGCGCTTCCTGGCCCAGCGGGGGTTCAGCCGCTCACAGGTTGAAAAAGCGCTGGTTGTGGCCCCTGATGAGGAGGTTTCCGGGGGGGGTGATCGATTAAAACAGGGGCGACGCCGGACGCAATGACTGGCGTTGTTCGGCGGAGGAGGCATCAAGTGTGTTCCGGAGTTTGGGTGATTGTCCTTCGGTATCTTCGAGGGGGGATTCAATCCCGTTTTCCGTGAAGGCCATGGCGGCGTCCTCCTCAGGAAACATCCACTTCAGGACGTCGTAATAGCGACGGATGTTCTGCGTGTAGAGGACCGGCTCATAGCCACGGGCATATCCATACCGGGTTTGGGTGTAGTATTGGCGCTGAGCCAGTAGCGGTAGGTATTCCTTGACGTCCAGCCAGCGGTCCGGATCCTGATTGTCCTGGCGGGCCAGTCGGCGGGCGTCCTGGAGGTGACCATAGCCGACGTTGTAGGCCGCCAGGGCGAACCAGGTCCGGTCTGGCTCTGTAATGCTGTCCGGGATCCGGTCGTGGAGGCGTCGGAAGAAGCGGGCGCCGCCCCAGATGGAGGCATCCGGATCCACCCGGTTTGTGACACCGACATGGGCCGCTGTGTCCTGGGTAAGCATCATCAGCCCCCGTACCCCTGTTGGCGAGACAGCGTGGGGCTCCCAGTGGGATTCCTGATACCCAATGGCTGCCAGCAGGCGCCAGTCGAGATCATGGGCGTGGGCGGCGGCAATGAATGTATCACGGTATTGTGGAAGTCGGTTTTTCAGGTGGCGGGTGAAGGTTTGGGCGCCCACGTAGTCCAGGTGTTCCAGGTGGCCAAAAAAGCGCTCCTGCAGCTGCGCCAGGGTGTCGTCACTCCGCGCGGACCGGAAATAGTCCCGTGCTGCCTGCATGAGTGAGCCGTCGCCAGAGGGCGGGAAAAGCCAGCCCACAGGGCGCGGGTTGCTCAGTGCAAAACCTTCGCGGATATTGGCGAAGAAAACCCTGTTATTTTCCAGTTCGCGGCTGTTGACCACGGTGGCGTCCAGCTCTCCCTTGTCTACCCGGTGCAGAAGCTCGGTCGGGTCCTGGCGGTTTTTCGCCGTCCAGCTTAGTTCCGGCAGGGTTTCCTGGATTCGTTCCAGCTGCTGTTCGGCGGCGCTGCCGGCGCGCACCGCAAGGTCAAGTTTGGTGAGAGCCGCCGGTTCCTGCGGGCGCTCAACGCTGGCGTTGTAGACAACAACCGGGCGGCTCCGGTCATACACCGGGCCGTGGCGGTACCGGCGGCGGAGAGCTGGTGTTAATGGCAGACCTGCGGCAGCAATATGGGTGTGGTGTTCGTCCAGGCGCTGGTAAAGCTCCGGGAGATTATCCACCACTTCCACGCGCAGCTCCACGCCGAGCGAGTCGGCAAAACGCTGTACCAGCTCGTATTCGAACCCCGAGGGCTCCCCCTTTTCCTCGTAGTAGACCGTTGAGGCTGGTGGCATCACCACATGGAGCACCCCTTCCTGATTGATGCGGTCCAGCGTAGTGGGCTGAGAGCAGGCTGTAAGGAGCAGTACCAGGATAACCGGCACCGCCAGGGAAGCTGCCAGGCCAGGGTGTATCCCGGGGCACTTGGTTTGACTGCTGTGCATTATCCCGTCCGGCAGAGGTGGCAATATGACCTATTCTACGTTAAAAAAACGGATATGGTCTGATGGTCGTGTCACAGGCGATCTTCCGTCAGTTTCCCCTGTATCCCGTCCGCCGAATTGAGTATCATGCGCTCTCCGCAAAACCTACCCGAATCCCGGCCCATCAACGAGGCTTATAGACCCATGCTGGAACTTCGTGGCGCTCCGGCCCTTTCCGCTTTTCGAAGAGAGCGGTTGATGCAGCGGATACAGGCGACATGTCCCGCCATCGAGTCGCTTTACGCTGAATTCATGCATTTTGTTGACCTGGAAGGTGAACTCGATAGCAATAGCCTTGATGTACTGAACCGTCTGCTGGCCTATGGCCCAAGGGGCCAGGCTGAGTCTATGGACGGTGTGTTGTTCCTGGTGGTTCCACGACCGGGGACCATTTCGCCCTGGTCCAGCAAGGCAACGGATATTGTACATAACTGCGGTCTGACGAGAGTCCGGCGGGTGGAGCGTGGCATTGCGTATTACCTGCGTTCTGGTCGCAAGCTTGAGCTGGCCGAGCGCGAGGCGCTGGCCGCGCTGCTGCACGACCGGATGACTGAGCGCGTTTTCCATGAAATGGCAGGCGCGGAACTCCTGTTCAATGAGGAGGCTCCCCAGCCACTTGAGGTGGTGCCGGTCCAGGCCCAGGGCCGTGCGGCGCTGGCGGAAGCCAACGGGCGGCTGGGCCTGGCCCTGGCGGAAGACGAGATTGATTACCTGGCGGATGCCTTTGCCGGTCTCGAGCGCGATCCCACGGATGTGGAGCTGATGATGTTCGCGCAGGCAAACTCGGAGCATTGCCGCCACAAGATCTTTAATGCGTCCTGGTCCATTGACGGAGTAGAGCAGGATCATTCGCTGTTTGACATGATCCGCAACACCCATGAGATCGGTGGCCAGGGCGTGCTCTCTGCCTACCGTGACAACGCGGCGGTCATCGAGGGCGCACGTGGCCAACGGTTCTATCCCGACCCCTCCTCACAGCGATACCGTTATCACAGTGAGCGCATCCATATCCTCGCCAAGGTGGAAACCCATAATCATCCCACGGCCATTTCGCCGCATCCAGGGGCCGCCACGGGCTCCGGGGGCGAAATCCGGGACGAGGGAGCAACCGGTCTGGGCGGCAAACCGAAAGCAGGGCTGACCGGCTTCACGACCTCGAATCTGCGTATCCCAGGCTTTGAGCAACCCTGGGAGGATACCCCTGGAGCGCCGGCACGCATGGCATCGCCGCTTTCGATCATGCTTGATGGCCCCATCGGCGGCGCGGCGTTCAACAACGAATTCGGGCGGCCCAACCTGACCGGTTACTTCCGGACCTTCGAGCAGAAAGTGCCGGGTGTGAACGGCGTGGAGTACCGTGGTTATCACAAGCCGATCATGATTGCGGGGGGCATGGGCAACATCCGCAAGGATCATGTCCATAAGGGGGGCATTGAATCCGGCTCCCACCTGATCGTCATGGGTGGGCCCTCGATGCTGATCGGTCTGGGAGGCGGGGCGGCCTCCTCCATGGACTCCGGCGCCAGCGCGGAGGATCTGGACTTTGCATCCGTCCAGCGGGACAACCCGGAAATGCAGCGCCGCTGCCAGGAAGTGATCGATCGCTGCTGGCAGATGGGGGAAGGCAATCCCATCGCCTTCATCCATGATGTGGGTGCGGGCGGGCTCTCCAATGCCCTGCCGGAGCTGGTGAAGGACGGCGGCTGCGGTGGGCGTTTTGATCTGCGGGAAGTGCCAAACGCCGAGCCTGGCATGTCGCCGCTGGCCATCTGGTGCAATGAGGCCCAGGAGCGGTATGTGCTGGCCGTGGCAGCGGCGGATCTGGACCGGTTTGATGCCATATGTCGCCGCGAGCGTTGCCCTTATGCGGTGGTCGGGGATGCCGTCGAGGAGCCCCACCTGGCCGTGCATGATGCCTACTTCGATAACCATGCCGTGGATCTTCCGATGCAGGTCCTTTTCGGTAAGCCTCCGCGCCTGCATCGGGAGGTTCGGCGGGCCAGCTTCACCAAGCAGGTGTTCAACAGCGAGGCCCTGAATCCGGATGAAGCGATTGAGCGGGTGCTGCGGATTCCGTCGGTGGCGTCCAAGAGCTTCCTAATCACCATCGGTGACCGTTCCATTACCGGTCAGGTGGCCCGCGATCAAATGGTCGGGCCCTGGCAGGTTCCGGTGGCGGATGTGGCGGTGACCGCAAGCAGCTTTGAGGGATATACCGGTGAGGCTATGGCCATGGGCGAACGGCCACCGGTGGCCTGTATCAATGCGCCAGCATCCGGGCGCCTGGCGGTGGGGGAGACGCTCACCAATCTCGCGGCCGCCCCCATTGGGGATATTACCCGGATCAGCCTGTCCGCCAACTGGATGGCGGCAGCCGGGCATCCCGGCGAGGATGAGAACCTTTACGAGACCGTAAGGGCCGTCGGGATGGATCTTTGCCCGAAGCTGGGCATCACGATTCCGGTTGGCAAGGATTCGCTTTCCATGAAGACGGTCTGGTCCCAGGAAGGGGAATCGTGCAGTGTGACGTCCCCGCTATCGCTGGTAACCACCGGCTTTGCCCCTGTGGACGATGTCCGCCGGACGTTGACGCCGGAGCTTCGCACGGATCAAGGGCCTACTGAGTTGATTCTGATCGATCTGGGTGAGGGCCGGAACCGCCTGGGCGGTTCGGCGCTGGCCCAGGCCTATGGTGCCGCGGGTGCCATAGCACCGGATGTCGACAAGCCAGAACAGCTCAGGAGCTTTTTCGAAACCATCCAGACCCTGAACCGTCGGGGGCTGCTGTTGGCCTATCATGACCGTTCTGATGGCGGGCTGTTCACAACCCTCTGCGAGATGGCTTTTGCAGGACGGACTGGTCTTAGGGTCTCGTTGGACTCACTGCTTGAAGACAGCAGCCACCTGGTACGCGAGCTGTTCAACGAGGAGCTCGGTGCTGTGATTCAGGTAGCACGGGATAAGGTCAATCCGGTGCTCGATGTCATTGAGGAAGGCGGACTGTCTGGGCATGTGGCGATGATCGGGGAGCCTGGGGACGACCAGCGCCTGCGCTTCAGTTTCAATAATGAGGTGCTCATTGATCGGGGGCGTGCGGAGCTGCATCAGAAGTGGGCTGAAACCAGCTATCGCATGCAGGCCATGCGTGACAACAGTGATTGTGCCGAGGAAGAGTTCGGGGCATTGGCCGATGACGCTGATCCGGGGCTGCATGCCCGGCTGAGCTTCGACCCTGGCGAGGATATTACAGCACCACTGGTGAACACGGGAGCGCGGCCATCAGTAGCGGTGCTGCGTGAGCAGGGGGTTAACGGCCAGGTTGAGATGGCTGCGGCCTTTGATCGGGCTGGCTTTGACACAGTGGACGTGCACATGAGTGACATCCTGTCGGGTCGGATGACCCTGGATGAGTTCCATGTGATGGTCGCCTGTGGCGGTTTTTCCTTCGGGGATGTGCTGGGTGCTGGCGGGGGATGGGCGAAATCCATCCTCTTCAATCAGCGCGCTCGCGCCCAGTTCCAGGCATTCTTTGAGCGTCAGGACACCCTGTCACTGGGCGTGTGCAATGGGTGCCAGATGCTTGCGGAACTGCGTGAGCTGATTCCGGGTACCGATCACTGGCCCCGTTTTGTCCGTAACCGCTCCGAGCAGTTCGAGGCGCGTACAGTGATGGTGGAAGTGCCGGAATCCCAGTCCGCCTTTTTCCATGGCATGGCGGGCTCGCGTGTCCCCATTGCGGTGGCACATGGTGAAGGTATGGCCGAGTTCCGTAATGGGACCGACCTGCGACGCCTTCAGCAGGGCAGCCAGGTGGCGTTGAGGTATGTGGACCATTACGGTCAGGTTGCGGAAAACTATCCGCATAACCCTAATGGTTCGCCGGAGGGGGTCACCGGCCTGTGCTCCGAAGACGGTCGTACCACCATCATGATGCCGCATCCCGAGCGGGTTTTCCGAAGCGTTCAATGCAGTTGGTCCCCGGATGATTGGGGCGAGGACGGCGCCTGGCTCAGATTGTTCCGTAATGCCCGAAAATGGGTCGGCTGAGGTCTTGACATGAAGTTTTTGTTCACATTGGCTTGTCGAGACAGGGCGTTTTCGCTCGGAAACTGAACAAAAGCGTTGAACATTTGTTCAATGTCTGTAACTATTTGATTTTCAAGAGATTCGTTGTTTCGTTGAAAATCTCATCAATGAGAGGGTAATCCCGTCACTGAGCGGGTTCAGAGCCTGTTCCCATAAATTGTTCACAGAGTTTTCCACAGATTCTGTGGTTAATTTTGAAAGCTCTCGGGAGGCGCTTATGTACAAGATCTGCGTCTTTGTTCCGGAGGATTATCTGGAGCAAACCAAGACGGCTATATTCGCAGCTGGTGGAGGCCATATCGGCAATTACGACAGCTGCTGTTGGCAGACGAAGGGGCAGGGCCAGTTCCGGCCAATGGACGGCAGTCAGCCGTTCATTGGCCAGCAGGGGCAAGTGGAAACGGTTCCGGAGTATCGCGTTGAGCTGGTCTGCGAGGATGATCTGGTCCGGGCCGTGATCCGGGCGCTCAAGGCAGGCCATCCGTACGAGGAGCCGGCCTATGAGGTCTATCGGATGGAGGACTTCTGAGCGCTTAGCGGTTCCGGCCCAAGCGTTGGCGGATGTCGTCCACGACGACCTCATACCGGGGGTGTCCAGTGTTGCGGTCGCGGAAGTAGCGCTCCAGTGTCTCGGTAACCGTGGGGAAGGCGAGTTCTCCCCACGGAATCTTGTTTTCCCGGAACAAGGCTGTTTCGAGTGATTCCGGGCCAGCGCCGTATTGACCGTCTGTCAGCCGGGCCCGGAAATACATGTGGACCTGGTCGATGTGTGGCACGTTGAAGACGGCATAGAGGCCCTCAAGCGCCACCCGTGCTTCCGCTTCCTCTAGCGTTTCCCGGAGCGCGGCTTCTGTCGTGGTTTCCCCGTTCTCCATAAATCCCGCAGGTAGTGTCCAGAATCCATGGCGGGGTTCGATCGCGCGCCGACACAGCAGGACACGGTCTTCCCACACCGGTATGGTGCCCGCCACGATGCGGGGGTTGATGTAGTGAATGGTGCCGCAGTCCTGGCACACGTGGCGCTTGCGGTCATCGCCCTCCGGTATCCGGAGTTCCACGCCTGCTCCGCAGCTACTGCAATACTGCATGACCTGTCTCCTGTGGATCCTGTTTGCGCTGCTGTACGGCTGGCCGTCGCCGCTGGTTGACTCGGCGGCCATTGCTGCCATCTGTATTATTTCATAATCTCGAATACGAACGGGGATGCGGGGTCACACCTTTGAGAAAGGATCTGCTGCAACGATTCAGTCAGTACCAGCCCAGGGAAGTACCGCTGGCCTATCCGCGTGCCAGCGTGCTGGTCCCGATTACGCATGCGCGGGAGCCGGAAATTGTGCTGACGCGCCGTGCCGCTCGCAATGGTCCCCATAGCGGTCAAGTGGCTTTTCCTGGCGGCATGGCCAGCCAGGCGGATGCGGGACCTGAAGCCACTGCCCTGCGTGAAACCCATGAAGAAGTCGGGCTCCCCCCGCAGCGGGTAGAGCTACTGGGGGAGTTGAGCCAGGTGGTATCCCGTCATGGCATCCTGGTGACGCCCTATGTTGGGCTTGTTCCCCAGACTTATCCCTATCGCGCTGAGCCCGGGGAAGTGGAAACGGTTTTCCAGGTGCCGGTGCGTTGGTTGCTGGACGATCAGCGGAGCCGGACCGACGAGATCCATTTCCATGATTGGCGTTTTTACGTGCCGTGTTACCGCTGGCAGGAGCACGACATCTGGGGGTTGTCCGCGATCATATTGGTGGAGTGCCTGAACATGGCCTTTGATGCCGCCATTGACTTAACAAAACCACCTCACAAGGGAGGAGCATGATCTACGAACTGGAGGACCGCCGGCCCGAGTTCCGGGGAGAAGGCCACTTCATTGCCGATAACGCCACCATTATTGGCTCTGTGGTGTTGGAGGCGAGCAGCAGCGTCTGGTTCAACGCGGTCATCCGCGGCGATAACGACCTGATGACGATTGGTGAGGGCAGCAATATTCAGGATGGGGCCGTGCTGCATACCGATCCCGGGTTACAGCTGACGCTGGGGCGTGGGGTGACCGTCGGGCACCAGGCCATGCTGCATGGTTGTGAGGTGGGCGATTACAGCCTGATCGGCATCAATTCAGTGGTGCTGAACGGTGCCCGTATCGGGAGACATTGCCTGATCGGGGCCAATGCACTGGTTCCGGAAGGTATGGAGATCCCAGACGGCTCTCTGGTTGTGGGGGCTCCTGCCACCATCAAGCGCACTCTCGATGAACAGCAGCAGTCCAGGCTCAGGGAGGGGGCGGAGCACTATGTGGCGAATGCCGAACGTTATCGCAATACGCTGAAGGCGGCGTTTGGAGCCAGCGAGCATGGGTGAGGCGGCTTGATTGTAAGGGAAAACCGAAGAATTGTGTCTGTCCGTTATGGGCCCTGTTGACGCCATGCGCTGAGGGTGTATTATGCGCATCTCTTTCGGGGCAAAGGGGTCCGGCGGCGGCGACAAGCTGCGGCGGTCCCGCTTGGTAAGTCCCGGCAGAGTCGCAAGGAAGCGGGGATGCGTTAACGGCGGAAACGGGTTTGAAATCACTTGTTGACGCCATCGGCTGAGGCTGTAGAATACGC